>NZ_VKHP01000093.1 GCF_010811875.1 Bradyrhizobium uaiense | reverse complement strand
CGCCATCGGCAACGCCCGTGCCGCCGCCGGCCGAGACCAAGTCGCCGGCCGACAGCCCGGCTGCGTCGCAGTCCCCAACGCCGCCGCCGGCCGCCCCGGTGCAGACCGCCGACCCCTTCGGCGAGCCGTTCACGCTCGAGCCGAAGAAAGTCGTCATGTTGAAGGGCACGGCCAACTGGGATTCGGCCTTCGACGCGCTGATCGAGGCGTTCAAGCAGCTCACCGCGCTGCTCGACAAGGACGGCATCAAGGCATCGGGCAATCCGATGATCGTCTACACCTCGACCGACGACACCGGCTTCACCTTCATCGCCGAAATCCCGATCGACCAGGACGCGAAGAACCTCGGCAAGAACATGAGCATGGGCAACTCACCCGACGGCAAGGCGCTGAAGTTCGTCCATCGCGGTTCCTACGACAACATGGACAACACCTACGAGGCGATCACCAATCACCTCGACGACAAGAAGCTCGAAGCCAAGGACACCTTTATCGAGGAATACATCACCGACCCGCTGAAGACCGCCGAAGACAAGCTTGTGATCAACGTCTACGTACCCCTGAAGTGAACCACATGACCCATCGCCTCCCCTTTGCTGCCGCCCTCGTCGCGACCACTCTGCTGGCTACGCCCGCACTGGCCGACAACGACTTTCCGCCGGCGATTTCGGTCACCGGCGAGGCGACCGTATCGGCCGCGCCCGACCAGGCGCAGCTCGACGCAGGCGTCACCACCGACGGCAAGACCGCACGCGAGGCGACCGAAGCCAACAATGTGACGATGGGCAAGGTGCTGGCCGCGCTGAAGGGCGCCGGCATCGCGGAGAAGGACTATCAGACCTCGCGGCTGTCGTTGCAGCCGCAATTCGCCAACCGCCCGCCGTCGTCGCCGAACGCTCCGCCCACCATCGTCGGTTATCACGCCAGCAATCGCGTCACGATCAGGCTGCACGACGTGAGCAAGGTCGCCAGCGTCATCGATGTGCTGGTGGGTGCCGGCGCCAACGATATCGGCGAGCTCAGTTTCTCGGTGTCGCAGGCCTCCAAGCTGCTCGATGACGCCCGCGAAAAGGCCGTCGCCGACGCCCGCCGCAAGGCGGAGATCTACGCCAGGGCCGCGGGCGTCACGCTCGGCACGCCCTTGAATATCGCGGAAGTCGGCTCGGCGCCGGTCCCGGTGTTCCGCGCCAAGATGGCTACGGCCGGATTCGCCGCGCCGACGCCAGTGGCGCAGGGCGAAGAAACGCTGACGGTCAATGTCAGCGTCTCCTGGGCGATCAAGGAGAAGTAACTCGGGGCGGACAATCAACGTCGTCCCGGCGAAGGCCGGGACCCAATACCACCGAGTTTGGTTGTGAACGGAATCGTGGCCCCAGCGTCGCGCAACAATCAACATTTGGGGTAATGGGTCCCGGCCTTCGCCGGGACGACACCGTCTAAATCTCGAACACCTGCCCCGGCTTCAGCGCCACGAACTTCTCGCGCGGCACCTTGGCCGCATCGAGCGCTTCGCCCAAGGCGATCGCCGGCGCGTCGATCGCCTCGTCGGTGAGTTGGAACGTGCCGTGGTGATGCGCCAGCGCCTGCGCCGCGCCGCAGTCGGCCAGCGCCTTCACCGCGTCCTCCGGATTCATGTGCTGGTCGCGCATGAACCAGCGCGGCTCATAGGCACCGATCGGCAGGATCGCCAGCCGCAACGGGCCGTGCGCCTCGGCAACCCGGCGGAAATGACGACCGTCGCCATAGCCGGAATCGCAGACGATGTAGAGCTTGCCGACGGGCGTCTCCAGCACGAAGCTCGCCCACAGCGCCTTGTTGCGGTCGAACAGGCCGCGCGCCGACCAGTGCCGCGTCGGCACCAGCGTCACCGCAAGACCATTGCCGAGCTCGACGCGCTGATGCCAGTCGAACGCCTCGACCTTGATCGCGGCATCGGCCGCGCGCATCGTGACATCGTTGCCGAGCGGCGTGATGACGCGCGGTGCAAACGCGGCGTTGAGCTTCGACAGCGTCGCTGTGTCGAGATGATCGTAATGACCATGCGACACCAGCACGACGTCGATCCCAGGCAGCTTGTCGAACGCGATGCCGGGATCATTGTGCCGCTTGGGACCTGCGAAGCTGAACGGCGAGGCCCGCATCGACCACACCGGATCGACCAGGATGTTGAGGCCTGCGGCCTGAATCAGCCAGCTCGCATGACCGACGAAGCAGAATCGGACCTTGTCGCCATCGACGCGCGGCGGCGGCGTATCGGCATAGGGGCTCGGCGCCGATTCGGGCCAGACCGCGCGCTTGCGGCCGCCACCGAACTGCCAGCGCAGCACCTCGCCGAGCGACTTCGGCGGCGCTCCGTCCGGGTCGAAAAAGTGCAGGCCGTCGAAATGATCGGAGACGGGGCCGTCGTAGGTTTTCATTTAGGTCATCCAGATCGAGGGCACGTCGATCGCAACGGCGGCTCCGGTCAAGGTTGCGAGAACGCGGCGGCGGGTGATGGGCAAGCGGGTTCCCAAACAGGAGGCGGGCTCCGGTTATATGGGTGGCAGCAGCAGATTCTGAACCAGATCGATAAATCGACGTAATTTCAGTATCTTAATGACTAGACCGGGCGCCTGGCGGCGAAACTTTCCTTGACTTTGCCGCCCCAGCAGCGTTTAACGCCGCGACTTTCTCGGAAAGCTCCGTCTTTTCGACCCGCCGACTGGTCCTGGAGGCCAGAGGCCAACGCCCGACAGCGCGATGCGCCCTCGGGCGCGAAAGTGTTTGGACCACCGTCTTGGCACGGCACCGAGGCAGACTATCTGGTCATCACCCGCGAAAGCGGGTGATCCAGTATTCCAGAGCAGTTCGGATTGAACCGAGAGGCCGCGGCGTACTGGATACCCCGCTTTCGCGGGGTATGACGAGCAACGAGTGACGCGCTCTCAGGGGCGTAACGAAGGACAACGGCATTGTTCGACAATCTGTCGGAACGGCTTGGTGGCATTCTCGATCGTCTGACGGGGCGCGGCGCGCTGACCGAAAAGGACGTCGATGCCGCGATGCGCGAGGTGCGCCGTGCGCTGCTCGAAGCCGACGTCGCGCTCGAAGTGGTCCGCAGCTTCATCGACCGGGTCCGCGAGCAGGCGATCGGCGCCACCGTCGTCAAGTCGGTGACGCCGGGCCAGATGGTGGTGAAGATCGTCCATGACGAACTCGTCGCTACGCTCGGTTCCGACGGCCAGACCATCGACATCAACGCCGTGCCGCCGGTGCCGATCATGATGGTCGGTCTGCAAGGCTCGGGTAAGACCACCACCACCGCAAAGCTCGCGCGCCGCATGGTCCAGCGCGACAAGCGCAAGGTGCTGATGGCCTCGCTCGACGTCTACCGCCCGGCGGCGATGGAGCAACTCGCGGTGCTCGGCCGCGACCTCGACATTCCGACCTTGCCGATCGTCGCCGGCCAGATGCCGCCGCAGATCGCCCGGCGGGCGCTGGAAGCCGGCAAGCTCGGCGGCTACGACGTCGTGCTGCTCGACACCGCCGGCCGCACCACGCTCGACGAAGACATGATGAAGGAGGCGGCCGAGATCAAGGCTGCCGCCAACCCGCATGAAGTGCTGCTGGTCGCGGACAGCCTCACCGGCCAGGACGCGGTCAACCTTGCACGCTCGTTCGACGAGCGCGTCGGCCTCACCGGCATCGTGCTGACGCGCGTCGACGGCGATGGCCGCGGCGGCGCCGCGCTGTCGATGCGCGCGGTGACCGGCAAGCCGATCAAGCTGCTCGGCACCGGTGAAAAGACCGACGCGCTGGAAGACTTCCATCCGAACCGCATCGCCGGCCGCATCCTCGGCATGGGCGACGTGGTCTCGCTGGTCGAGAAGGCTGCCGCCAACATCGATGCCGAAAAGGCCGCGCGCACCGCCGAGCGCATGCGCAAGGGTCAGTTCGACCTCAACGACATGCGCGAGCAGCTGCAGCAGATGGCGAACATGGGCGGCATCGGCGGCCTGATGGGGATGATGCCCGGCATCTCCAAGATGAAGAACCAGATTGCGGCCGCCGGCATCGACGACAAGATCCTGAAGCGCCAGGTCGCGATTATCGATTCGATGACCCGGCAGGAGCGTAAGAACCCGGACCTGCTGAAGGCGAGCCGCAAGAAGCGCATCGCGGCCGGCGCCGGCCAGAGCGTCGAGCACGTCAACAAGCTTCTGAAGATGCACCGGAACATGGCCGACATGATGAAGGCCATGGGAAGCGGCAAGCGCGGCCCGCTCGCCGGCATCGCGCAGGCGATGGGTTTTGGCGGCGGCATGAAGCCGCCGTCAGCCGAGGAGATGAAGGCGCTCGCCGAGAAGATGCAGGGCGGCGCCGGCGGCGGCCTGCCCAATCTGCCGAAGGATTTGCCCGCAGGCCTCCGCGGTGGCCTGCCGAACGTGCCGGGCCTGACCGGCCTTTCCGGCAAGCCGATGCTGCCGGGCCTCGGCGGCTTCCCGGGCAAGAAGAAATGAGGAATTCGTCGCGACGGCCCACATACGGCCGGCGCGACGCGGAATGCCAATCAATCGAACACATCGACCTTTGAAGGAGAACTAAATGTCCGTTGTTATCCGCCTCGCTCGCGCAGGCACCAAGAAGCGTCCGGTCTATCACGTCGTCGTCGCCGACTCGCGCTTCCCGCGCGATGGCCGCTTCATCGAGCGTCTCGGCCACTTCAACCCGCTGCTGCCGAAGGACAACGAGGCCCGCCTGAAGCTCGACATGGACAAGGTGAAGGCCTGGCTCGCCAAGGGCGCGCAGCCGTCGGATCGCGTGACCCGCTTCCTCGACGCCGCCGGCGTCGTGAAGCGCACCGCGCGCAACAACCCGGAGAAGGCCGTGCCGCGCAAGGAGCGCAAGGCGCAGGCCGAAGCCGCCGCCAAGGCTTAAGCTGAACGGCGACCACGGTGACTGCACCGGTCTGTGTCGCCCGTATCGGCGCTGCGCATGGTGTGCGCGGCGCCGTCCGGCTGTGGACGTTCACCGAAGATCCGCTGGCCGTGAAGGACTACGGCCCGCTGATGACCAAGGACGGCGCGCGCCAGTTCGAGGTCACGCATCTGCGCGAGGCCAAGGACCATCTGGTGGTGACGCTGAAGGGCGTCGCCAGCCGCGATGATGCCGAACGGCTCAACGGCCTCGAGCTCTACGTTCCGCGCGACCGGCTGCCGGAAACCGACGATGGTGAATACTACCACACCGACCTGATCGGCCTCGCCGCGGTAACGACATCGGAGCAGCCGCTCGGCAAGGTGATCGCGATCCATAATTTCGGCGCCGGCGACATCATCGAGATCGCCCCGCCGCAGGGCGCGACGATGCTGCTGCCCTTCACCAACGCCGTTGTGCCGACCGTCGATCTCGCTGGCGGCCGCGTCGTGATCGACCTGCCGCAGGAGATCGACGGCGACGATCCGTCGGCTGCCTGATCAATATTCTTCAGCCTGTCATCCGACCCTGCTGCTCGAGCCAGTCGCAGAACACCGCACTGTGCGGATCGTTGCTGCGCCCTGCCGGAAAATAAGCGAAGTAGCTCCGCGCCGGCAGGCTGACATCCGGAAACGGCGTCACCAGACGCCCGGCCGCGAGGTCGTCGGCAATCAGCGCCGTCGGTCCCATCGCAACGCCAAGACCATCGAGCGCGGCCTGTATCGTCAGATAGAAATGATCGAAGGTCAGCGACGCCGCCGGCTCCAGCGCGGATTGCCCGGCCTCGGTGAGCCAGTCGCGCCACAGCCGCGGCATCGACGTGACGTGCAGCAACGTATGCCGCGAGAGATCCGCGATCTCATGCAGCGGCAGTTGCGCCGATAGCGACGGGCTGCACACCGGCAATCTCCGCTCCGACACCAGGAAACGTGACGAGAAGCCGTGAAACGTATCGGGCCCGCCGCGGATCACGACGTCGAATGGTTCAGGCAGCGCATCCACCGGATCGTTCGACGTGCTCAAGCGCACCTCGATATCGGGATGCTCGGCGCGAAACCGGCTCATCCGCGGCAGCAGCCAGCGCAGGCTGAAGGTCGCGAGCGCGTTGACGCGCAACACAGCGACCGCCGCGTCGCTGCGGCGCGCGCGATGCTGCTGCACAGCCGCCGAAATCCGGTCGAGCGCCGGCGCGAACTCTGCCAGCAATGCCGCGCCGGCCGGTGTCAGCACCACGCGCCGAACCGATCGCCGAAACAGCGCCGGCGCGCCCAACCATTCCTCGAGCAGGCGGATCTGCTGGCTGACCGCGCCATGCGTCACGCTGAGCTCGGCGGCGGCTTCCTTGAAGCTGCCGAGCCGTGCAGCGGCCTCGAAAGCGCGGACCGCATTGAGCGGCGGCAGGCTGCGGCGTGGGACGAACATGATTCCTCGATACCAGATTTTCTAACACATGATCCGATTATTACTGGTTTGTGACAGCGGATCAAACGGCGCATAATGCCTAGTAAGATATTCGTATGTCTTTACTTTCAAGAGCACCTTCCTGATGCCCACCCGCGCTAATGTTAGATTTTCTTGCCCGGAAAGGTGGCGATGAGCGTGTCCGCTGAAGCCGGCGCATCCTCTCCCGGCAGCACCAGGGCGGCCCGTACGCTGGCCGTGACCGGGCTGAACCACGCCCTCCACGACGGCTATACCGACCTGATCTACGTGCTGCTGCCGGTCTGGCAGGCCGAATTCGCGCTGAGCTACGGGCTGCTGGCCTTGCTGCGCGGGCTCTATGCGGGAGCGATGGCCGGGCTGCAGATCCCGGTCGGACGCATCGCCGAGCGCATCGACGGCAAGGTCATCCTGGTCGCAGGCACAGCGCTTTCGGCGCTCGGCTACGTGTTCGCCGGATTTTCGGGCGGCGTCATCGGGCTTGGCTTCGCGCTCGCGCTCTCCGGTGCAGGGTCGAGCACGCAGCATCCGATCGCATCATCGGCGGTGTCGCGCGCCTATGGTGCCGGCGCGCGCGGGCCGCTCGGCATCTACAATTTCTCGGGCGATCTCGGAAAGGCCGCGATCCCGGCACTGACCTCGGTCCTGCTCGTGATCATGTCATGGCGGCACACGCTGCTCGTGCTCGCATCGGCGGGATTGCTTGTCGCGATCTGCGTCGCGCTCTGGATGCCGCCGGTCGGCAAGGGCGCCGAGCACAAGGCGGCCGCTGCGTCGCACCGCGAAGGCGCAGGCGGCGGCTTTCCCTGGCTGCTCGCGATCGGGATTCTCGACACCGCAGTCAGGATGGGCTTCCTCACCTTCCTGCCGTTCCTGTTGCGCGACAAGGGCGCGTCGCTGCCGACCAACGGTCTCGCGCTGGCGCTGGTCTTCATCGGCGGCGCCGCAGGGAAATTCACCTGCGGCTGGCTCGGCGAACGCGTCGGCACGCTGCGCACCGTGCTGATCACCGAAGGCGGCACGGCGGCGCTGATCGTTGCGGTGCTGCTGTTGCCGCTCGCACCGGCCATCGTGCTGCTGCCGCTGCTCGGGGTGATGCTCAACGGCACGTCCTCGGTGCTCTATGGCACGGTGCCCGAACTGACGCCGGCGCATCAGACCGAGCGCGCCTTCGCATTGTTCTATACCGGCACCATCGGATCGGGCGCGATCGCGCCTGTGCTCTACGGCCTGCTTGGCGACGCGCTCGGCCCGACGCTTGCCACCATGGCGACCGCGCTCACCGCGCTGGCGATCTGTCCGCTCGCAATGGTCCTCGCGCGGCATCTTGCCGGTGACGCCGGAACGCACCGCGCCGGCGCCTGACACCGCGATGATGCAGAGCCTCGACCTTCCGGCCGTGGTGCCGTAACCAGACGCCATGACATCGCAAGACCCTGCATCCCAAGCGACGATCTGGCGCGCCACCGTGCTGACCCTGTTCCCGGACATGTTTCCGGGACCACTCGGCGTCAGCCTGGCCGGCAAGGCGCTGGCAGGCGGCCTCTGGGCGCTCGAGGCGCGCGACATCCGGGCGTCGGCGACCGACAGGCACCGCAGCGTCGACGATACGCCGGCCGGCGGCGGGCCGGGCATGGTGCTGCGGGCCGATGTGCTGGCGGCGGCGATCGACGCCGCCGATATCGCGCCCGACCGCCCGCGCCTCTTGATGAGCCCGCGAGGTCGGCCTTTGACCCAGGACCAGGTCGCAGAGCTTGCGGCCGGGCCCGGCCCCCTGATCGTCTGCGGCCGCTTCGAGGGCATCGACCAGCGGGTGATCGAGGCCAGGGGGCTCGAGGAGATCTCGATCGGCGATTATGTGCTATCCGGCGGCGAGATCGCCGCGATGGCGCTGATCGACGCCTGCGTCCGCCTGTTGCCGGGGGTAATGGGCAAGCTGGCCTCGGGAACCGAGGAGAGTTTCTCCGAAGGACTACTGGAATACCCCCAATATACTCGCCCGCAGGAGTTCGAGGGCCGACAAATCCCGGAAATCCTGATTTCCGGCGATCATGCCAAGGTTGCGGCCTGGCGGCTGGCCCAATCCGAGGCCCTGACGGCGGCCCGGCGGCCCGACCTCTGGGCTCGGAAGGCCGGCCAAAAAGCCGCTCCGCGAGGGACAAAAAACACGACAGACGGGTGACAAACCCTGCGCTTTGCCTTATAGGCACGGCCTAATCCGCACACGCGCAGGATAGATGGACGTTTGCGCAGCCCCCATACAGGCTGGGCGCGCCGCCGATGGAGATTTCGATGAACCTTATTCAGCAGCTCGAAAAAGAGCAGTTCGACAAGCTCGCCGCCACCAAGACCATTCCCGAATTCGGCCCCGGCGACACCGTCATCGTCAACGTGAAGGTGGTCGAAGGCGACCGTACCCGCGTGCAGGCCTATGAAGGCGTTTGCATCGGCCGCTCCGGCCAGGGCCTCAACGAAAGCTTCACCGTGCGCAAGATCTCCTACGGCGAAGGCGTCGAGCGCGTCTTCCCGGTGATGTCGCCGATGATCGACTCGATCAAGGTCGTGCGTCGCGGCAAGGTGCGTCGCGCCAAGCTCTATTACCTGCGCAACCTGCGCGGCAAGTCGGCCCGCATCGTCGAGAAGCAGGACCGCCAGACCGCCGTCGGCGAGTAACGTTTCCCTTCCAGGAGATGTGACCAAAAGCGCGGGGCAGGCCCCGCGCTTTTTTGTTGCGGCATACCTATCTGACTTGCAGGCCCGCGCATCGATCGATTGTCGCGGGCGCGAGCCCTGTGTTAGAAATTTAGAATGGTTCCGGATCAAGCAAGCCAGTGCTGCCCAAGTCAGATCTGCCAGCGCGTCGTGATCGACGATCGCTCGCGGCTGCCCGGCCGCTTCTTCGGGCGCTTTGCGACGTCGGCAACGTCTGAGCTTAGACGCGCAGCGTAACGCTGCCTGGACGCTTTCGCCTGCCCGCGCACCGAGATGCGCTTAACGCCATTCACCACTGAATTTCTTCTGGAGCTGAAGCTCATGTCCAAACCGACCACGCTGTACGACAAGATCTGGAACGACCATCTGGTCCATGAGGCCGAGGACGGCACCTGCCTGCTCTATATCGACCGCCATCTGGTGCACGAGGTGACATCGCCGCAGGCGTTCGAAGGTCTGCGCGCCGCGGGCCGCAAGGTGCACGCGCCCGAGAAGACGCTTGCCGTCGTCGACCACAACATCCCGACCACCGATCGCTCGAAGCCGAACCCCGACCCTGAGAGCATCGAGCAGATGCGGGTGATGGCGGAGAACGCCAAGGAATTCGGCATCGAGTATTATAACGAGTTCGACAAGCGTCAGGGCATCGTCCACGTCATCGGCCCGGAGCAGGGCTTTACACTGCCCGGCACCACCATCGTCTGCGGTGACAGCCACACCTCGACGCATGGCGCGTTCGGCGCGCTCGCGCACGGCATCGGCACGTCAGAGGTCGAGCACGTGCTGGCGACGCAGACGCTGATCCAGAAGAAGGCCAAGAACATGCGCGCGATCGTCGACGGCAAATTGCCGGAAGGCGTGACCGGCAAGGACATCATCCTGGCGATCATCGGCGAGATCGGCACCGCCGGCGGCACCGGCTATGTGCTGGAATATGCCGGCGAGGCGATCCGTGCGCTGTCGATGGAAGGCCGCATGACGGTCTGCAACATGTCGATCGAAGGCGGCGCGCGCGCCGGCTTGGTCGCGCCCGACCAGAAGGCGTTCGACTTCCTGCGCGACCGCCCGAAGGCGCCGAAGGGTGCCGCCTGGGATGCCGCAATGCGCTACTGGGAGACGCTGCGCTCCGACGAGGGCGCGCATTTCGACCACGAGCTACGGCTGGACGCCGCAAAACTGCCGCCGATCGTCACCTGGGGCACCAGCCCTGAGGACGTCATCTCGATCACCGGCTTCGTGCCCGATCCGGACAAGATCGCGGATGAGGCCAAGCGTCTCTCGAAGCATCGCGCGCTGAAGTATATGGGCTTGACCGCCGGGACCAAGATCACCGACATCAAGCTCGACCGCGTCTTCATCGGCTCCTGCACCAATGGCCGGATCGAGGATCTGCGTGCCGCGGCGAAGATCGCCGAGGGCAAGACGGTCAACGCCAACGTCAACGCGATGATCGTGCCGGGTTCGGGCATCGTGAAGGAGCAGGCGGAAGCCGAGGGCCTCGACAAGATCTTCGTCAAGGCCGGCTTCGAATGGCGCGAGCCGGGCTGCTCGATGTGCCTTGCGATGAATCCGGACAAGCTGAAGCCGGAAGAGCGCTGCGCCTCGACCTCGAACCGCAACTTCGAGGGCCGGCAGGGCTTCAAGGGCCGCACCCATCTGGTGTCGCCCGCGATGGCCGCCGCCGCCGCGATCGCCGGACACTTCGTCGACGTCCGCGACTGGCGGTAACTTGTAAAGCGCCCTTCTCTTTCTGATAGTCCCCGGCTACATTGCAACTCTCAGTATTTTGCAGCCGGATTTCTGATGAAGGTATTGGGCTCTCCGAGAGCAACCCCCGAACAATTGCGGATCATAGGGGACACTCGCGTAGGAATCGAGATTATACGCGGAGCAGCGGGAAGTGGAAAAACGACCACAGCCTTGCTGCGTCTGCGAAATCTTTCCGACATGTTCAGATCACAGCATTCAAGGACAGGCTCGACGACGCCTGTCAAAGCTCTGGTGCTGACATATAACCGGACGCTTCGAGGATATGTGGAAGCTCTGGCAAGGGAACAAGCAAGTCGGAGTGGCGGCGTCGACCTCACGGTGAGCACATATGCTCAGTGGGCAGTTCACCTGACCAATAATCCACAGATTCATTCACGTCGCTCGACCGCGATTCTGGGCTTTGCTCGCCAGCGAGGCATCAAACTCCAGAACGAGTTTTTGTTTTCAGAGATCGAATATATCTTGGGTCGTTTCTCACCAAAAGATTACGATTCCTATCTTGATGTGGAACGGACCGGCCGTGGAATCGCGCCGCGAGTAGAGCGAGCGACCAGAGAGCGATTGCTCGCTGTAATTAATGATTACCGCGGATCGATAAAAAAGAGCGGAAGAATCGACTGGGAGGATCTGCCTCAAAGAGTTCGAGCGCTACCAGCCGAGAATTACGAAATTATCGTAGTCGATGAGGCGCAGGATTTTTCTGCAAACCAGCTGCGTTCGGTCGTCAAGCACTTGGCACCAACTAGTGCTTTGACGCTTGTTTTGGATACCGCACAACGCCTCTACCCTAGAGGCTACACTTGGGCCGAGGCTGGGATTGACGCGCGACAGGCGCGCTTTTACCGGCTGGAACAAAATCACCGAAATACAATCGAGATCGCAAATTTCGCACGAGGATTGCTTTCCGGTCTGACCGTGGATGATGATGGCACTCTGCCGGATTTGAAACACGCCACGAGACATGGGCCTCCGCCCCTTGTACTGCTCGGTAAATACTCAGCCCAACTTGATGCGGCAATTTCGTACATCAAGGGGAAAGTGAATCTTGACGAGGATAAGCGACGCTTATGCCCGAGACGATCAGGTGCCTTTGTTTCGAGACGACCAACCGTTACCAGCCGTTCGACCAGAAAAAAAGTATGCTCCTCCGAAAAAGGAGATCCAAAGCGGAGAGCACAGCTTCGACGATCTCGATGTCCTTACGGACAGCATTATTGAACGAGGGTTTAGACCGGAAGACATTGGACGAGCGCTTATTGAGTTGGCACAGGGCAAGTTCGCAATTGAGCGTTCGGCTGCATTTTCTGCCATTATAGCAAAAGCATTAGAGGCTAGACGAAGGCGCAAGCGACGGTAGTTGCGAGTCGCGCGCAGGCGTGGATACTTCTTGCACCTTGTTTCAAGCTCGAGCCGTTGTGGAAACGGCTCGTTAACGGGGCCCCCGCACACTGTCGCCTGGCGGAGACAAGCTTCGTGGGGAGCCTGAAGTGACCGACAAGCGCGAATATGTCGACATGGTCAGCGAGGCGACGCGGCAGAAGCGCCGCCGCGCCGCGCCGCGCATCGTCGATCCGCCTCCCGAAGTGAAGGAGACCTCGCGCCTCAGCCACTGGCCGCCGGACCGCTGGACGCAATGGCGGATGGAAAATCTGACGCCGTGGAAGATCAAGCCCTGGAAACTGAAGGACTGGGATTAGCGCACTCGCACGAGCGCGAATGACCTGGGAAAACGGGCGCTGTGAGGCGCCCGCTGTCATGTCAGCCCTTACCAATAGCCATACGGCCGCCAATAGTGACGATGGTGCCACCACGGCCGGCAGATCCGGCGCGGCCCGTAATAGGTCCAGATCACCCGGCAATGGCGGTGATGATAATAGGCCGGGTAATAATAATACGACGGTCCGTAGAAGTAGCGCCGATGGTGGAAGTGCCGGCGGTAATACGGCCGATAAACGTAGCGATAGCCGCCGCCGTAGAAGCAACAGCGCTTCGGCGCGTTGCTGCGAGGCGATCGACAATGTGAAGACCGCAGCCGCCGCAACACCGAGACGGCGCAGCAATCCACGCCGCAAACAGCTCTCCCTCATCTCTGAACCTACCTGACAATAGCAACGAGAACCGCGCTGCATGGCAGCCGGTCTCCTCGCGTTCATTGCAGTCGCTCCCGGCATGACGCTAAGAATGCGCAACTGAATGCGTCATGAACGCGCAAAGCGCCTGCGACGGAAAATCCGGAGAGAAGCCCAATGACTGTCTATGTGATCGTGCAACTCAAGATGACCGATCGCGCCGCCTATGATCGGTATCAGGCGCGCTTCTTCGACGTGTTCAGGAAATTCAACGGGCGGCTGCTGTCGGCCGACGAACATCCTGCGGTGCTCGAAGGCAGCTGGGATCGCGACAAGCTGGTGCTGATGTCATTCCCTGACGAAGCCGCATTCCGCGCCTGGTCGGAATCGCCTGAATACGTCGAGATCTCGAGAGATCGCAAAGCCGGTGCGCAGGGCATCGTGCTGCTGGCGAAGGGCTTCGCGCCTTGACGTCACCGGCGCAGCTCCGGTCGAGCGGAGCTGCACGTGTGTCGGTCTGCTATGCCGCGTGCGTCACCAGAACGGGCCGAACCCGAAGCCGAAGGTGAACGGAGCCGGCGCAGCATACGGATACGGCCGATAGTAGTACGGCCGCCCGTAGTAATAGGAGCCGTACGGCCGATAGTAGGAATAGGGCTGATAGTACGGTCGGTAGTAAGGCCGGTAGCCGCGATGATAGTGGTGACGATGGTGATGGTGATGACGGTGCTGCGCGCTGAAATCGGTCGCCTTGCGCTGTTGCGCGCCGGCCTGCGGCCTGGTTGAAGCCGCAGCAGTTGCCGATGCCGGCGCCGTCAATGCGAATGCACAAGCGACGGCGACAACGCCGATCCATCTCATCATGATCGACTCCTGCAGATTGCGTTGAACGTCATCTCGCACGCGCGAATCAGCCGGTTTAAAGGCTGACAACGACAACAGGCCCGCTGCTCACGGGCCTGTGTCTCAACTGCGCTGATACGCCGCGCGATCAGCGGCGCCAATGGCGGCGATGTCCCCAGCCACGGTGATGTCCGCGGTGCCAGCCACGATGCCAGCCATGGTTATGTCCATGGCCCCAGCGCACCTGCGTGGTGGTCTGGTTCGCGTTGTCCTGAACCGTTGCGGCGGTGCCCGGCGTCGCGAGTGACATCGCGTTCGCACGCTCGGCCGGCGCCGCCAAAACCAGCACGGCACCGACGGCCGCAAGTCCCAGAACCTTCATCACCTTCATGAGCTAATCTCCTTGATCTCTTGATGTCACGTCTTGCAACGACGATTCGGTTTCGAATCGATCCCCGTTGCCGCGACGCAGATCGCGAGCTGAATGCGGACGACGTGAGCGGGAAGTGAATTTCTGCGCCACGATCATGAATGCCGGTGGCGCGCTCAGGTTCCGACACAGCACGCGGTTTCTCGCCTTGGTGCGCAAACCCGGCATAGACTATCGTCGTATCTCACGTGCTCACTGTTGCAGGAGATTGCGGTGACACACACAGGCACACGCAGGCAGTTGCTTCGAACTGCACTCGCGACGCTCGCTGGTTCCATCATGCTCGCTGATATCGCGCTGGCCTCGCAAGGACCGGGCGGCGGCATGGGGACCGCAAGCCAGCTCACGCAAATGCTGATGGCGATCGCGGTCTATGGAACGGCGGGAGCGATCGCGGCTGTCGCAGTGATCAGCGCCGCGCACCGCCGGACGCGCAGCTAGCCGGGCCGCCAGAAGCAATTCATGCGCGGCGTGATCACCGTGCCGCTCGGCCGGTGCTCCTGCACGTAGGTCGCGGTGCAGTCACGCACGGCGTTCGGTCCGGGATTGTAGCGCGGGATGACATCCGGTTCCCAATGATCGGGCCGGGACCGGTAGATCGGCACGCGCTTCAGGTGGCGGCGCTCGACGACGCGCTCGCGCACGACCGGAGCCGCCTCGCCGACGCGCGCCTCGGCCGCCGCGCTCTGTGCCCGCGCCTCTCCCACTGGGAGCGAGAGCCCGACTGATGCCGCCAACAGCGCTGCCGCCACGATCCGTTTCATCACGCCACCCAAGCCCCATTAGTGGGCCGCACGGTCTCCCATTGCGCCGCCAAGGTCAACTGCGCTGGCGCCGCCGACAGCACTCGCGCTAAAGGAGTGTCATGTGGACCACAGAAAAAGCCCCCTCGCTCGCCGAGATGGAGGCCATGGCGCACGAGGTTTTCGAGCGCCTGCCCGAGACGTTCCGGGCCCTCTGCGAGGGGCTCATCATCCGTGTCGACGACTTCCCGACCGACGAGGTGCTGGACGAGATGCAGGCCGAGAGCGAGTTCGACCTGCTCGGCCTGTTCCACGGCATCGGCCTGCCGCAGCAGAGCCATGGCGACGTGGCCCGGCTCCCCAACCTGGTCTGGCTGTACCGCCGGCCGATCCTGGACTATTGGGCGGAGCACGACGAGACCCTCGGCCACATCGTCCGCCACGTGCTGATCCATGAGATTGGGCATCATTTCGGCCTCTCGGACGCCGATATGGAGGCGATTGAGGCTGGCGCGGGGTAGAGCGTTTTCGAGCGAAGTGGCCCCCGGTTCGCGTGAAGAAAACGCGTCAAAACGAGAATCTGGAGCCCGTTCCGCTTCCATCGGAACGGAATGGGCGCCAGCTTTGCAGAAATCGCCCTTTTACCGCTGTCACATTCGCGATAGACATCCGGCCCGTATCCCCATTTTTTGCCCGGGAAGAGCACCGATGGACAAGTTCACCACGCTGGAAGGCGTCGCGGCACCGCTGAAGATCATCAATGTCGACACCGACATGATCATTCCGAAGCAGTACCTCAAGACCATCAAGCGCACCGGCCTTGGCAAGGGGCTTTTCTCCGAGCAGCGCTACAAGGATGACGGCAGCGAGAACCCGGATTTCGTTCTCAACCAGTCCGCCTATCGCAACGCGAGGGTGCTGGTCGCCGGCGACAATTTCGGCTGCGGCTCGAGCCGCGAGCATGCGCCCTGGGCGCTGCTCGACTTCGGCATCCGCTGCGTGATCTCGACCTCGTTCGGCGACATCTTCTACAACAACTGCTTCAAGAACGGCATCCTGCCGATCCGCGTGTCGCAGGAGGATCTCGACAAGCTGTTCGACGACGCCGAGCGCGGCGCCAATGCGACGCTGACCATCGACCTCCCCAACCAGGAGATCCGCGGTCCCGACGGCGGCAAGGTGAAGTTCGAGATCGATCCGTTCCGCAAGCACTGCCTGATCAACGGCCTCGACGACATCGGCCTGACGATGGAAAAGAAGAAGTCGATCGACACCTACGAGGCCAAGCTCAAGGAGCGTGCCTGGGCTTGAGGCTCGGCCTATCATCAAGCCCCGGTGCCTTCAGGCGCCGGGGCTTTTCTTTGCCTCTTCACAAACCTGCTGATAGCTGACGCACATGCTGCCTGACATCGTCACCTTCTGGCATGGCTCGATGGACGCGCTGCGCCAGACCTGTCTGCGCTCGCAAGTGGCAGCCGGGCACAAGGTTACTGTCTACAGCTTCGATCCGATTCCCGGTCTGCCCGATGGCGTCGGCAATGCCGAGGCCGAGGCCGTGTTGCCGCACTCGTTCTCGGAGAAGCTGCGTCCGGCCGAGCGCGACGGCTCGTGGCGCGACTGGACCATCCTGCAGTTCAGCGACTTCTTCCGAATGCGGCTGATGACGCAGCGCGCGGGCGTCTGGCTCGATGCCGACGTGCTGCTCTTGAAACCTGTCCAGATCGATCCGGCAAAGCCCTATTTTGCCTGGGAGCGGCCGCGGCAGCTCGGCAATTCGGTGCTGTATCTGCCGCAACATGATCCGATCGTGCGCGCCTTCGAAGCGCTGATGAAGCAGGACGACCTGACGCCGGACTGGCTGGCGCTGCGTCACCGCTTGACCTTTGCGATGCGCAAGCTGCGCGGCAAATCCAATCGCCTCGCCGACATCCGGATCGCGATCTACGGCCCAGCCGCGCTCACAGCGTTGGCGCGCCGCGAAGGCGAGTTGCAGCACGCGCTGCCGAAGCGCTCATTCTATGCGGTGCACGCCGAACCAAAACTGTTCTTCGAGCCGTCGGATTTCTCGCGCTATCTCAATGATCCCGAGATCATCGGTCTGCACATCTCGCCGAAAGGCCGCGGCAAGGAGGCGCCGATCCCCGGCAGCCTCTACGCATGGGCGACGGAGCGCTTTGGGCAGCGGAGCACTTCGGGTAAGCGTCAGCCGATTTGATCTGCCGCAAGGTCGGGCTGCGCAGAAGGCATCATATTGGCATGCCACTCTATGTTGATTGGAGGCGCCCATGACCACCGAAGCTCGGACGTACCCTGTCGTCGAGTATCTGGTCGATGTGTTCGGTGACTGGCTGAAGCATCGGCGGGAGCTTCGCGAACTGCGCGAGCTGGACGATGCAAGTTTCAGCCAGATCGCAAGCGACCTGCGGATCAGCACCAACGATCTCGCGGCACTGGTGCGCCAGGGGCCACACAGCGCCGATGAGCTGCCCAGGCTGCTCACGGCGCTCGGGATCGATCAGGAGAAGCTCGCGCGCACCGAGCCCCTGGTGCTGCGCGACATGGAGCGGGTCTGCAGCCTCTGCGGCCATAAGCGCCAGTGCGACCACGATCTCGCCGCCGGCACGTCCAGCGCACACTTTCACCAATACTGCCTGAACGCCGCAACGATCGATGCGCTGGGCGAGGCCGCAGGTCGCAAGCCGGCGTCGTAAGAGAATGCCGATGCTGAACCAGCACCTCGTCTGGCGTCGTGCGTTGCTGATCTTCCTGATCGTAATGGGGGCGCTCTTCCTGCTGCGCCTGCATAGGGCAGATGGCGTCGAGCAGCCGTCAGAAAGCATCGCCGCCGGACACCGGCTGGCCGAAGCGTGGTGCATGGAATGCCATGTCATCGGCGCGATGCCCACGGGCGCAAAGAAAGTGGCGCCGGACTTCGTCGCCGTCGCCAACCGCCCCTCGACCACCAAGCTCTGGCTGAAGGTGTTCCTCAAGACGAGCCATCCGACGATGCCGAACATCATCGTCGGACCGAGTGAGGCCGATGACCTCGCGAACTATATCATGAGCCTGAAGCGCGACTAGAGCGCGATGAGATCAGTTTGCGTTGCGAGCGAAGGCGCTGCGCTTGGGACGCGCGCCCGAACCCATGATCGTCAATGCCCCATCGCTGCGATTGCGTCGGCGATCGCGATGGTGCGCTTGGCCATCTCGGCGTGTAGGCGCTCCACCATGCGGCCGTCGAGCTGGATCGCGCCGCGCGAGGCGTTCTCCGGCAGTTGGAACGCGGCGATGATCTTGCGCGCCTCGGTGACCTCGGCCTCCGGCGGCGTGAAGATCGCGTTGCAGGCATCGATGTGGCTCGGGTGGATCAGCGTCTTGCCGTCGAAGCCGAGATCGCGGCCCTGCGCGCACTCCTCGGCAAAGCCGTCGACATTGCTGATGTCGCTATAGGGTCCGTCGAGGATTTCGAGCCCGTGGGCGCGCGTCGCCAGGATGCAATGCGTGATCATCGGGATCATCGCCGCGCGGCCCGGCTTCATCCGGATCCGGGTTTCTCGCGCAATGTCGTTCGGCCCGAACACGAAGCCGGCGAGCCGCGTCTCGGAATCCTTCGATGCTGCCGCGAGCTTGTCGGCATCGAGCACCGCGCGCGCGGTCTCGATCATGGCCCAGACCCGGATCGAGGCCGGGGCGTTGATGTCGCTGAGGCGATCGGCGACGGCGTTGAGATCGGCGACGGTGGAGATCTTGGGAACCAGGATGCCGTCCGGCTGCGCCTTGCCGGCCATGCCGATGTCATCGACCCACCAGGGCGAGTCGAGCGCGTTGATGCGGATCAGCACCTCGCGCTTGCCAAAGCCTTTGGCGGCGACCGCCTTGGCGATCTGCTCGCGCGCCACCGCCTTGGCGTCGGGCGCGACCGAATCCTCCAGATCGAGGATGATGCCGTCGACCGCCAGCGTGCGGGCCTTTTCCAGCGCCCGTGCATTCGATCCCGGCATGAACAACAGGCTGCGGCGCGGACGGGTCATCGGCATTCTCCTGGGGGCTTCGGCTCCGCCGCTGTCCAATGTTTGGGCATCGGGCCGGAACCATGCTTCAACGCTGCCGTATCATCTCAGGCTGGACGCCGAAAGTCTTGTTCCCGTCATTCGCATGTGGTTAGCCAGAGGCCATGAAATTCTTTCCGAAGCAGTTGATCGACGGCTACCGGACCTTCGCGACCCAGCGGTTGCCGACTGAACAGTCGCGCTACCGGGACCTGTCGGAACGCGGTCAGTTTCCCGAAACCATGGTGATCGGTTGCTGCGATTCCCGCGTCTCCCCCGAAGTGATCTTCGACGCAGGTCCGGGCGAATTGTTCGTGGTCCGGAACATCGCCAATCTGGTTCCGGTCTATCAGCCCGACAGCAACGCCCACGGCGTGTCGGCCGCGCTGGAATACGCCGTGACCGTGCTGAAGGTGAAGAACATCGTGGTGCTGGGCCATGCCCAGTGCGGCGGCATCCGCGCCTTCGTCGACAAGATCAAGCCGCTCACGCCGGGCGACTTCATCGGCAAATGGATGCAGATGTTCATCAAGCCGGGCGAGGTGGTCGAGCAGCGCGAGCATGAAAGCTTGCTGGACTTCGTCACCCGCATCGAGAAGGCCGCGGTGTTCCGCTCGCTGGAGAACCTGATGACCTTCCCGTTCGTCCGCGAACGCGTGGAGAGCGGCGAGATGCAGCTGCACGGCGCCTATTTCGGCGTCGCCGAAGGCTCGCTGTTCGTGCTCGACCGGACCGCGAAGGAATTCATCAGCGTCGCCGATGCGCTGAAGGCCTCCGAGTAGCTGGACCTATCGGCTACTCATCACCGTGAGTGCCGCCCCAGCGATCGGACAGCGCGAGCAATAGCGCCGAGATCACGAACACCAGGTGCACGGCGACGAGCCAGGTCATCCGCGTCGCGTCGAACGCGGCATCTATGTTGAGAAACGCTTCCAGCACGTGGATCGCGGAGATCGCGACGATCGAAGCGAGCAGCTTCTGCTTCAGCCCGGCGAAGTCGATCCTGGTGATCCAGATCGGCCAGTTCGGGTTGCCCGACGTGTCGATGCGCGAGACGAAGTTCTCGTAGCCCGAGAACACCACGATCAGAATGAGATTGGCGACCAGCGTGACGTCGATCAGCGCCAGCGCATCGAGGATGACTTCCGTCGATTTGTAGCCGGCCGCATGCAGGACGAACTCCCAGAGCATGCGCGCGAATTTCAGCAGCAGTACCGCCAGCGCCACGACCAGGCCGACATAGAACGGCGCCATCAGCCAGCGGCTGTTGAACAGCACATATTCGAAGCCGCGCATGATGCGCGGCGTCGAGGGACTCGACGGGACGGGAGCCGACTGTTCCGACATGGTTGCGCCCCCGTTGGTCCCCGCCCGTCAGGCCGCTTTCTGCTTCGCGGTGATCAGCTTGCGGTTGATCAGGACTTCTGCGATCTGCACGGCATTGAGCGCCGCACCCTTGCGCAGATTGTCCGACACGCACCAGAACGCCAGACCGTTCTCCACGGTGGCGTCCTCGCGGATGCGGCTGATATAGGTCGCGTCCTCGCCGGCGGCCTCATAGGGCGTGACGTAGCCGCCCGGCTCGTGCTTGTCGATCACGAGGCAGCCCGGCGCATTGCGCAGAATGTTGCGCGCCTCGTCCGCGGTGATCGGATTGGCGAACTCGACATTGACCGCTTCGGAGTGACCGACGAAGACAGGCACGCGCACGCAGGTCGCGGTCAACTTGATCTTGGGATCAAGGATCTTCTTGGTCTCCGCCATCATCTTCCACTCTTCCTTGGTGAAGCCGTCTTCCATGAAGACGTCGATCTGGGGGATGACGTTGAAGGCGATACGCTTGGGAAACTTCTTATTGATCAGCTCGTCATTGGTGTAGACGGCCTTGGTCTGCGAGAACAATTCGTCCATCGCATCCTTGCCGGCGCCCGACACCGATTGATAGGTCGAGACCACGACGCGCGTGATCGTCGCCTTGTCATGCAGCGGCTTCAGCGCGACGACGAGCTGCGCGGTCGAGCAGTTCGGGTTGGCGATGATGTTCTTCTTGGTGAAGCCCGCGGCCGCATCCGCGTTCACTTCCGGCACGATCAACGGCACGTCCGGGTCCATCCGCCAGGCCGATGAATTGTCGATCACGACCGCACCGGCGGCGCCGATCTTGGGCGACCACTCCTTGGAGACCGAGCCGCCGGCCGACATCAGGCAGATGTCGATGTCGGAGAAATCATAATGCTCGAGCGCCTTCACCTTCAGCGTGCGGTCACCATAGGAGACCTCGATGCCGACACTGCGGCGCGAGGCCAGCACGACGACCTCGTCGGCGGGGAATTTGCGCTCATCAAGAATGTTGAGCATTTCGCGCCCGACATTGCCGGTCGCACCGACCACCGCGACTTTGTAACCCATCGTTCACTCTCCGACGAAAAATGCCCGTTCCCCCGCTGTCAGCGGAAAGGGAAGAGGCAGCGCTTCTATGCGAGAAACCCCGTCAAGACAACGTTGCGTAGCTTTGAGCGTTTTGATGCGTTTATTTCGGGCCGATCCGGCCGCGCCCCATCATACGGGAAATCCGTCAGCCCTGACGAGCTTCGTCGATGAGGTGTACGCCACGCTCTGCGGGCTGTTCGCCTATGCCGCCGTGCTCGCGCTGTTTGTCGTCCTCGGAAACTATCTATGGAAGCAACTGCCGGACGCAACCGCGACTACGGCGCCGGCCGCTACAAGCTGGAGCCCGGCCGGCCGCTCGGCCCCTGCCTTCGCCATCAGCAAGCTCGATCAGCGAGATAAAACAGAGACTTACGAAATCTTCCGGCACCCCGAGGGCGGCCGCAAGGACGTCTTCCGCTGGACCGACGCCGATGGCGCGCCGGCGGCCGAGCTGGAAATCTACCGCCCTGGCGGCGAAGCCATGGAGCCCGCGGTCACCGAGATTGCCGGGCGGCTCGTCCCGGGCGGCACAGGCGAGCTCGAGGCCGCCGGCATCGTCGACAGCAAGTTCGGCAGCGTCACCTTGCTGCGCCCGGCGCGGCAGGATGGCAGCCGCGCCTGCCTCGGCTTCCTCAAGCAGGCCGACGCGCCCGACCTCAGGATATCAGGCTGGACCTGCCAGGGCACCGGCCTGCCCGCGCAGCGCGCCGCGATCGTCTGCATGCTGAACCGCCTGACCCTGCTGGCCGCGGGCAATGACCCTCGGCTCGCCGCCCTGTTCGCGCATGCCGAGCTGCGCCGCACCGACTGCGTTACCTCCGGCGGGCCCGCCCTGTCGGCCGACTGGGTCATGGGCAGCCAGAACCCGCTTCTGCGCGGCGCGCTTTGATGGCGAGACCGTGGCAAGGCACTGGTTTTCATGAAACTTTTGCGCCGGGACACTAATTATCTCTGGCGGTGTGGCGCAATTGACCTAGTGACGGCCTCCCCACCATGGCTACAATGTGTTCCAAGTGATTTTGGCGGACGCGCCAGCCCCGATGGGGCCGCAATGACGAGGATGCGATGACCTTGAATTTCCCTGCCGCGAACAAGCTCGTGGTGTTGCTTGCCGCGGCTGCCGTCACGGTAACCGCATTCGGCATGACCGCGGCCAGCGCGCAGCAGACCCCGAGCAAGCGCAAGCAGCAAGAGCAGTATGACCGCGACGGCCGCCGTTACTACGGTGCGCAGGGTCCGAACCGGGTCTATCAGCAGGGGCCGCGCACCCGCGTTTACGTCACCACGCGCTCGTGGCTCGACGCCGGCACCGAAGTGCTGCCGGGCGACCGCAAGTTCAACGACTACGCCTATCCGCCGGATGTCGGCTACCCGTCCTTCGCGCGCGAGAACAACAACCGCCCGATCGACCGCCAGCCGCTCAGCCCGCCGGCCGATCTCGGCGGCTATCCGCGCAGCTTCCCGCTGTACTGAGAATTTCGGCTGATGGCCGATACGAAAATGCCCGGCTCCGGCCGGGCATTTTGCTTTTTGGACTTTCCGTCATTCCGGGCGATGGAACGCATGCCCCGGAATGACGAAGCAGCCGTTACGCGTGCAGCTTCTGCAATTCCTTCAGGATCGCCTCGCCCATCTGCGCCGTGCTGACCGGCGTGGTGCCGGCCGACTTGATGTCGGCGGTGCGCAGGCCATTGTCGAGCACGGCCGCGATCGCAGCGTCGACCTTGTCGGCGAGATCGCCCATGCCGAAGGAATAGCGCAGCGCCATGCCGAACGAGGCGATCATCGCGATCGGATTGGCAAGCCCCTTGCCGGCGATATCGGGCGCCGAGCCGTGCACCGGCTCATACAAAGCCTTGCGCTCCTTGGTCTTGGCGTCCTCCTTGCCGAGCGACGCCGACGGCAGCAGGCCGAGCGAGCCCGTGAGCATCGCCGCGATGTCGGACAGCATGTCGCCGAACAGATTGTCGGTGACGATGACGTCGAACTGCTTCGGCGTCTTGACGAGGTTCATGCCGCCGGAATCGGCGAGCTGATGCTCCAGCGTGACGTCCTTGTATTCGCGCGCATGGACCTGGGTCATGACCTCGTTCCAGAGCACGCCCGACTTCATGACGTTGCGCTTTTCCATCGAGGTCACCTTGTTCTTGCGCTTGCGCGCCAGCTCGAAGGCGACGCGGCCGATGCGCTCGATCTCGAAGGTGTCGTAGACCTGCGTGTCGATCGCGCGCTTCTGGCCGTTGCCGAGATCGGTGATGGTCTTCGGCTCGCCGAAATAGACGCCGCCGGTGAGCTCGCGCACGATCATGATGTCGAGGCCCTCGACCACTTCGCGCTTCAGGCTCGAGGCATCGGCCAACGCCGGGTAGCACACCGCCGGACGCAGATTGGCGAACAGGGCGAGATCCTTGCGCAGCCGCAGCAGGCCGGCCTCGGGGCGCACCTCATAGGGCACGCTGTCCCACTTCGGACCGCCGACCGCACCGAAGATCACGGCATCGGCCGCATTGGCCTTGGCCATGTCGCCCTCGGAGATCGACACCTTGTGCGCGTCATAGGCGGAGCCGCCGACCAGGCCCTGCTCGGTCTCGAACTTGGCGATGCCCTGCGCATTCAGCCAGTCGATCACGCGCTGCACCTCGGCCATCACTTCGGGGCCGATGCCGTCGCCGGGGAGAAGCAGCAGTTTATGGGTCGCCATGGTCGTTACCTCATTCAATCGGGCATGCCCGCCATCGTCAGGCGCGAGTGCTAAAACGCCCCGCATCGATTGGCAAGGCGCCCCGAACGGGGCCAAAATGCCCCCTAACGAGCCAACCGCGCCCCAAGAAGCTCACAAGAAGCCAACAAGACGGACCTCATGACCGCAGCCATCGTCTACGCCTTCGCCTCGGCCATTTTCCTCGGCGCCGGGGTGGTGCTGGCGCAACTTGGCCTGCGCACCGTCGAGCCACTGTCGGGTGCCGCGATCAGCGTGCCCTCCTTCACCCTGCTGTTCCTGTTGCTGTCGCCTTTGATCCTGCAAGGCGAGCCGGTGGTCTGGCGCGGTCTGCCGGTCTTCATGGCCCTCGGCCTGTTCTTTCCGGCCTCGCTGACGCTGCTCACCTTCGCCTCGAACCGGGCGCTTGGGCCGGTCATCACCTCGACATTGGGCAATCTGGCGCCGCTGTTTGCGGTCACCACCGCCGTGGTGCTGCTGCATGAGCCGCTCGCGCCTCAGCAGCTCGTCGGCCTCGTCGTTGCAGTGGCCGGTGCCGCGATCATCACCGTGACCCGGCCGCGCGACCTCGGTCATTGGCGCAGCTGGGCGCTGCTGCTGCCGCTCGCGAGCGCGCTGGTACGCGGTGTGGCGCCGCCGATCGCCAAGATCGGGCTGGCGATCTGGCCGAGCCCGCTGTGGGCCTGCCTGATCGGCTACATCATGTCCTCGCTGGTGGTGCTGACGGTGCAGCGCGTCCGCAAGGGTAGCTTCATGGTGCAGGCGTCGCGCGACGGCCGATTCTGGTTCACGCTGACCGGAATCAGCAACGGGCTCAGCGCGCTCAGCCTGTTCGCCGCGGTCCGCAACGGCCCGATCACAATGGTGGCGCCGCTCGCTGCGATCTACCCGCTGGTCACCGTGGCGCTGAGCGCGGTGATGCTCAAGCATGTCGAGATCACCGCGCGGATCGTCGCCGGAACCCTGCTGACCGTCGCCGGCGTCGCGCTGGTCCTGATCGCCTGATTGCCCGATACGCAAGACAGTGTTGCTGCCTCTAGCGCTGGGCAGGACCGCCGCAGCCTGCCACAATGCCTGCATTGCCGGAGTGAATTGTGAGAGCCCCCGCCCCATCCTACCCGCATCCCGCGCGGTTGATCCTTATTTTGTCGCTCGCACCCACAGTCGGTCTCGGCATCGGCCGTTTCGCCTATTCGCTGGTGCTGCCCGACATGCGCGAGCAGCTGGCCTGGTCGTATTCGGCCGCCGGCTTCATGAACACCATCAATGCCGCCGGCTATCTGGCCGGCGCGCTGTTCGCCTCACGCCTGATCCAGCGCTTCGGGCTGGCGGCATCGGTGCGCTGGTCGACGCTCGCCTGCGCGCTGTCGCTGGCGCTATGCGCCATCTCGGGCAATTTCGCCGTGCTGAGCTTTGCCCGCCTGCTGGTCGGCTTCGCCGCCGCGATCGGCTTCGTCGGCGGCGGCGCGCTGGCGGCAACCATCGCGCAGTCGCGGCCGGAACGCGCCAACTTCCTGCTCAGCCTGTTCTATGCCGGGCCGGGCATCGGTATCCTGGCATCCGGCCTGATCGCCCCCTTCGTGCTGCAGGGCTTTGGCGCCGGCTCATGGTGGATCGTGTGGTGGGCGATGACCTTGCTCTCCGCGATCATGATCGTGCCGCTGATGCTGGCCCCATTCCACGCCGATGCTTTCGCCGGCGGCATCGTGCGGACCAAGTTCGCGATCATGCCGGTGGTGATCTACCTCGCCGCCTATTTCCTGTTCGGCGCCGGCTACATCGCCTACATGACCTTCATGATCGCCTATGTCCGCGACGGCGGCGGCGGCGCCGTTGCACAGAGCGCGTTCTGGAGCCTGATCGGCGTCAGCGCCTTCGTCACGCCATGGGTCTGGCGACGGGTGCTGGCGCTCGACCGCGGCGGGCTCGCCACCACCATCATCCTCGGTGCCAATGCACTCGGCGCGGCTCTACCGATCTTCGGGCATTCGCCGCTGCTGCTTGGGATTTCCGCGCTGGTGTTCGGCGTCGCGTTCTTCGCGGTGGTTGGGTCAACGACCGCCTTCGTGCGCTTCAACTACCCGCCGGAAGCCTGGCCGACCGCGATTGCGGCGATGACCATCGCCTTCGGTATCGGCCAGACGCTCGGGCCGATCGTGGTCGGCGCCATCACCGACGCCATGGGCAGCCTGTCGTTTGCGTTGAACGTTTCCGCCGCGATGCTCGCGCTGGGGGCGGTGCTATCGGCATTTCAGAGGAAGGTCGGGCCGTAGCCCCTCGTCGTCATTCCGGGATGCGCCGCTAGGCGCAGGCCCGGAATCCATTTTGCCGCGAAGCTTGTGTCACGATGGATTCCGGGCTCTCGCTTCGCGAGCCCTCAGGTGCGCAATTGCGCACCGGGGAATGACGAGGCGAGAGCTAACTCCCGCTGAACGAATTATACCCCTGGTCTTCCCAGTAGCCGCCCTTGTAGTCGTTGGTGACTTCCATCGAGAGCACGTATTTCGGGTTCTTGAAGCCGAGTTTTGTGGGCACCCGGATCTTCATCGGAAAGCCGTAGGCGCGCGGCAGGATCTCGTCGCCGAATTTGAACGTCATCTGGGTCTGCGGATGCAGAGCGGTGCGCATGTCGAGCGGCGAGTTGTAGCCGTCCTTGTCGGCACACTGGAACCAGACATATTTGGCGTGCGTGTCGGCGCCGACGAGATTGAGGAAATCGCGCAACGGCGTGCCGGTCCAGCTGCCGATCGCGCTCCAGCCCTCGACGCAGATGTGGCGCGTCACCTGCTTGACCTGCGGCAGCTTGTACAATTCGTCGAGCGTCCACGACTTCTTGTTGTCGACCAGGCCGCGTACCTCGAGCTTCCAGTCCGCACCTGCGATCTCCGGCGCCTCGTCAAGACCGTAGTAGGCATTGAACGGGAACGGCTTGGTGATCATGCTCTCGGGGAAGGTCGGGGCCAGCGCATCCGGATTGAACATCCAGGCCTGCACCGCGTCGTTGAACTTCGAGACCTTCTTCAGCAATTCCTCAGCCGACGACGAATCGACCACGTCGCAGCCGGTCAGCAGCGTCAGCGCACCGAGGCTGGTCCCCGCCGTGATGAAACGGCGGCGCGTCAGCTCCGGCATCGTCTTTACTGCATCGCGCACGAGCAGCTTCTTGTCGACACCGGGGATCAGGAGCTTGCGGAGACGACCCATTTTATCCTCCCTCAGCGCCCAATGATCATCGCGCGCAGGCTCTTCGGCACCAGCAGCGCGAGCGCGACATGGATCACCAGGAAGGCGACGATCAGCGCCATGCAGGTGAAGTGGACATAGCGCGCGATGTCGTAGCCGCCGAACAGCGATACCAGCCAATGCAATTGAACAGGTTTCCACATCGACAGGCCGGACAACACGATGACGACGCCGACGACGATGATGCCGGTATAGAGCAGCTTCTGCACCGAATTGTACTTGCTGAGATCGTCATGCGACAGCTTGAAGGTCAGCGCCGCCTTGGTGTCGGAAATCACGCCCGCAGGGGTGATCGGCAGCAGCTTCTTGCGGAAGCGGCCGGTGGCGAACCCCAGCGCCAGATAGATCAGGCCGTTGACCATCAACAGCCACATCGCGGCGAAGTGCCAGAGCAGCGCACCGCCGAGCCAGCCGCCAAGCGTGATGTTCGAGGAGAAGCTGAAGCCGAACAGCGGCGAAGCGTTGTAGATCTGCCAGCCGGACATGATCATCAGGATCATCGCGACTGCGTTGACCCAGTGCACCATGCGCACCCAGACCGGCTGGATCACCTTCGCCGGTGTTGCGGTCTCTGCCTGGTGGTCACTGACGGCAAGGCTCGTCATGGAAGTTCTCTGCTGGTGGTCGTTACCGGCTTATACGCCCGGAACCGGCCTTCCGTTACGGGTTCGCGCATCATCAGTTTGATATAGGGCACTTCATCTGGTCACAAAAATGCGAGCCGGGGCGAGGCTCCGGCTCGCTATTCGTAAGGCGATCAGGGACGAAATCGACCCGTCGGGTGTTAGGTCGCCGGCATCAGCACGGTGTCGACCACATGGATGACGCCGTTCGACTGGTTGACGTTGGAGATCGTCACCATCGAGGTGCCGCCCTTGGCATCGATGATCCAGACCTTGCCGTCCTGGTGCTTCACGGTCAGTTCCTCGCCCTCGGCGGTCTTCAGCTTCTTGCCGTCGGTGAGGTCGGAGGCCTCGAGCTTGCCCGGCACCACATGGTAGGTGAGGATCTTGGTCAAGGTCGCCTTGTTCTCGGGCTTGACCAGATTGTCGACGGTTCCGGCCGGCAGCTTGCCGAACGCGGCGTTGGTCGGCGCAAACACCGTGAACGGGCCCTTGCCTTCCAGCGTGCTGACGAGGCCGGCGGCCTTCACGGCGGCGACGAGGGTGGTGTGATCCTTCGAATTGACGGCGTTCTGGACGATGTTCTTCGAGGGGAACATCGCGGCGCCGCCGACCATCACGGTCTTTTCCTCGGCGCGGACCGGCGCCACGACGGTGGCCGTGATCGCGAGGGCGCTGAAGGCGGCGGCAGCGAGATAGGCAATACGCTTCGACATGGTTCGTCTCCCGATGGGTAATCCAGCCGGCGACGTCATCGCCGGCGATGAAGGGGCAACGACGCGCTTGGGTTGATCATTGCGACGTCGTTGGCCGAGCTACGGGAGGTTTTCAGGGCGGTTTCCGGAAATAAATCTTTGTGATTGCTGAAACCGGTTGGGGCGCGCTTCGTATGCGCGGTGCTTCGCGCGACCGATTGAGCATTCCATCGAACGGAATGGACGGGTGCGCTGCCGCGAGCAATTCGCTTGCCGCCATGGCGCGATTGGTTCAGCCTGAGATTGCGGCGCGATTTCGCAGCAGGCGGCAGTGGGGAAAACAATCATGAGCAGCATCACGGCTGATGGTCACGCCGCGCCTGCGATGAACGATGCGAGCAATGACATCGGTCCGCTCGAGCAGAAGCACCTGCAATACGCCAACTACCGCGCCGTCGCAGGGAGCACGGAGCTCACGAAAACGCATTGGCACATCGCCACCGCCAATGCGCTCGGCTGGGGTTTCGACGGCATGGACGGCGTGATCTTCGCGCTGATCTCGCCGATGGTGATCAAGGACTTTGCGCTGACCCTGCCCGAATATCGGTCGGGCATGCAGATCGCGCTGTTCGTCGGCATCGCCGGCCTCTATTTCTGGCCATGGCTTGCCGACCGCTACGGCCGCCGTACGTTGCTCGCCGTCAACATCGCGCTGTTCTCGCTCCTGATGCCGGTCGCGGCGCTGTCGCCGACCTTCGCGGTCTTCGTCATCGCGCGCTCGCTGCTGTTCTTCGCGCTCAACGGCGAGTGGTCGCTGGGCTCGATGCTGGTGGCGGAAACCTGGCCGGCGCGGCTGCGCGGCCGGGTCATCAGCATCACGCGCTCGGCCTGGTGCCTCGGCGCCACGCTCGCCGGCGCGATCACTGGCCTGGTCGCCGCCAATTACGGCTGGCGGATCGCCGTGATGGTGCCTGGCGCGATTGCGCTGCTTGCGATCTATATCCGCTCCACCTGTCCGGAATCGCCCTATTGGGTGCGGTCGCAGGACCGCAAGCGGCGCATCTCGGAGACGCTGGCGCGCGGCGGCACGGTCAGCGACGAGGACAGCGCCTGGTTCGGCAAGGCCAAATCGGTCGGCATCCGCCAGGTGTTCCTGCCCGACGTGCTGCCCTCGACGCTGGTCGCGCTGTTCGTCGCCTGTGCCTCGACCTGCATCTACGGCACCGTCGGCGCCTGGATGCCGCTTTACCTCTCGACCGAGAAGCACTGGTCGACGACCGAATACAGCCTGTTCTACGTGTTCTACGGCCTCTGCGGCTTTCTCGGCCTGTGCCTGGTCGGCTGGCTGATCGACAAGATCGGCCGCCGCCGCACCTTCATCATCACCCTGATCGAGGGCGCCATCTTCATGACGCTTTGGGTCTATTCCGAGGACCGCGTCCTGCTGTGGACGTTCGGGCTGCTCTGGTGTCTCGGCTTCCTCGGCTTCTGGGGCCCGAGCACGACGCTGACGGCGGAAATCTTCCCGACCCGGATCCGCGGCGCCGCCAACGGCGTGGTCTGGGCGATCGCCTATTTCGTCGGCTTCGTGCTGTTTCCGTTCGTCTCGATCGCACTCCAGCAGCACACCGGCTCGTTCGCGCTGGCGTTCCTCTGCATCCCCGTGCTGATGATCGCGATGGCGATCGGCGTGTTCCTGTTCGTGCCGGAGCACTCCGGCAAGGAGCTGAACGAGATCAGCGAGTGAAATAGATCGCAGATCCATCCACACTGTCGCACCGGCCGAGCCACCGGGTCGGCGCGAAGCGCCGCCCGACGACAGGCTCCGCGCGAGCCGGGACCCATAGCCACGAATGGTCGTTTTGCGAAGGCTGTAGCTCCAGCCTTTCCTGACAACCAATATCGGTGGTTATGGGTCCCTGCTTTCGCAGGGACGACACGCTGAGGGAGCTCGGCCTAATCCCTGTTCGCCGGTGTCTGAATAAAACCGCGGTTGTGGGTCGGGCTGATGAGGATCTCGTTCATGCAGACCCGCGCCGGCATGCTGGCGACGAAGGCGATGGTGCGGCCGCAATCCTCGGGCTGCAGCATCCTGGCCTGCTCGGCTTCGCTCGGCACCACCGGACGCTGCTTCAGGATCGGGGTCGCGACCTCGCCCGGCGACAGGCAACAGGCGCGCAGACCATTGACGCATTCGTCCATGTTGAAGGAATGGGTCAGCGCCAGCACCGCGTGCTTGGTCGTGGTGTAGGCCGGGCCCGGCATCTTGGAAACATGGCGGCCGGCCCAGGAGGCGACGTTGATGATGCAGCCGTCCTGCTGCTTGCGCATCGTCGGCAGCACCGCGCGCATGCAATAGAGCACGCCGTTGAGGTTGACCTCGACGAGCTTGTCCCAGCCTTCCAGTTCCATGTCGGCCCAGCTGCGCTTCGGCACGTTGATGCCGGCGCTGTTGACCAGGAGGTCGATGCGGCCATGCCTGGCGACGATCGCCTCGGCCGCCTTGTTGACGTCGGCCTTGCTGCTGACGTCGAGCGGGATCGCCTCGGCCTTGCCGCCCTTTTTGGTGATGTTGGCCACCACGCGGTCGAGCTCTTCCTTGCGGCGGCCGGAGACCACCACCGTCCAGCCGTCCGCCGCCAGGAATTCCGCCCCGGATTCGCCGATTCCGGTGCCGCCGCCGGTGACCCAGGCCACGCGTTTCCCATTATTTGTCATGCAAACTGTCTCCGTTGCTTTCCGAAGGGCGTTCTTGCTAATCCAACCGGAGTTTTACCGGCGCTTTCGCCCCTCAGGGGATGTTGCATGAACACGACCACCAACGCCAATCTGTTTTCCCGCCTGTTCGACGGCCTCGACGACCCCAACCGGCTCGCGATCGAGCAGCTCGACGGCAGCCGCATCTCCTATGGCGATTTGATCGCGCGCGCGGGCCAGATGGCGAACGTGCTGGTGGAACGCGGCGTTAAGCCGGGTGACCGGGTCGCGGCGCAGACCGAGAAATCGGTTTCGGCCCTGGTGCTCTATCTCGCCACCGTGCGCACCGGCGGCGTCTATCTGCCGCTCAACACCGCCTATACGCTGAACGAGCTCGAATACTTCATTACCGACGCCGAGCCGGCGCTGGTGGTCTGCGATCCGTCCAAGCTGGACGGCATCAGGGCAATCGCCGCCAAGGTGGGCGCGAAGGTCGAGACGCTCGATTCCAGCGGCAAGGGCTCGCTGACCGAGGCCGCCGACAAGGCGCCGAAGGAATTCACCACCGTGCAGCGCG
>NZ_VKHP01000932.1 GCF_010811875.1 Bradyrhizobium uaiense | reverse complement strand
CCGAGGCCGGCTTCTCCGGCCGCGAGATCATGGCCGAGTTCCGCCGCGCTACGGGGCTACCGACCGCCACCAACATGATCGCGACCGACTGGCGCCAGCTCTCCCACGCGCTGCGGCTAGGCGCCGTTCGGATCGAGCGTGACGCGTGCGTTCGGAAAGCGTTTGGCAATCGCGGTGACGGCCTCGATCTCTTGCTCGCCCGCAAGCACGCCGCCCTTGAGCTTGAAATCGGCGAAGCCGTAATG
>NZ_VKHP01000931.1 GCF_010811875.1 Bradyrhizobium uaiense | reverse complement strand
GTGTTGATTTTCCAGATCATACGCGCCCCACAGACTCTCTCGAAGCCTGCCTTTAACCACCGCGTCTCTGTTTACCCGGCGGCGACGGACTGCCTCGTTTGGGACAGGCATTTCATTCGAGCACCATTCTTTGGCGACTTCGTCACTTGGGCGATAGCGGTGCGCAAACGACTACTAGACAACTCCTGCTAATCGAGCCGAACGGCGACGTCAGGATCAATGGACGTGATGTTGTCGAGATCGAC
>NZ_VKHP01000930.1 GCF_010811875.1 Bradyrhizobium uaiense | reverse complement strand
GTCGCACCCCAGTCCGTCGAGATCGCCGCGACCGTCGCCTCCTGCTCGTTTCGCGGGCGGTAGTCGAACAGGCCTTCCAGAACGGCTCCGCGCCGGCGCACGAACGGAAAGTAATAGGGCTGCATCAGTCCGGACAACATTTTCATCATGATGCGTCCGGCATCGTGCCGCCCGGCAGCCTCACGCCGCCCTACAATCCGGCCCTCTACGGGACGCCCTATGCTGACTATTGCTCGGCGGGCGGA
>NZ_VKHP01000929.1 GCF_010811875.1 Bradyrhizobium uaiense | reverse complement strand
GAGTCCGCAAGCTCCCTGCGCACCTGAGCGCCGGTGCGGAGCAGCCGCGCCTGCTCGTCGGTCCGCGGCCCGTCCACTTCCCCCTGCAGGCTGGTGTCGATCATCTCGAGGTCGAACACGGCGAGCTGGGCGCTGATCTGGTGATGACTGGCGTGGTGCAGAAGGTCTCCAACCTCATTCTCAACATCAATCTCTATCTGCGCGACGTACATACCGGGCAGTTGGTGGCAGCAGCGAGCGCCGAC
>NZ_VKHP01000928.1 GCF_010811875.1 Bradyrhizobium uaiense | reverse complement strand
ACGTTCAAGGCCGGCTTGATGGTCGGCGGTAATGAAGAGGTGGCCGGCGACGTCTCTTTCCATGTCGATCTCGCAGACAACGCGGAGCAGGCGCTCATCGAAGCGGAAAACCTGCGGAAACGCAGCCGCGATGTTCTCCGGCGTCCGATGAACCGTCCGGACGAACTGGAGCAGGCACACAACCTTCGCCACGGACTGCGCCAAGGGATGCTTAACCTTCTCAGGAATGGAGATGATCTTGGCAC
>NZ_VKHP01000927.1 GCF_010811875.1 Bradyrhizobium uaiense | reverse complement strand
CGCGTCGGCGCCGCCGAGGCCGAGATAGATCGCATCGACATCGTCGGGAAGCGCTGCGATGACCGAGGCGAAGTCCTTGGTGCCGAGCGGCACCCATTGCCGGTTGGTGACCTGGCCGCCGGCGCCGAATTTCTTCCGCTACAACATGGACGGCGCGCAGTGGCAGGTCGGCCTCGGCAAATACGCCTATGAGACCAAGGGTTATCGCAAGATCGCGACCGTCGGCGAGGATTACTCCTTCATCT
>NZ_VKHP01000926.1 GCF_010811875.1 Bradyrhizobium uaiense | reverse complement strand
CCTCAGGATGACGGCGCGTAGTGAGGGGGCACTTCCGACATGGCGTCCGGCAACAGACTGAGTCCGATCCCGCATCCACCGACGAAACCGGTGGTCGGCAACATGCTGTCGCTGGATTCGACCGCGCGCACGCGGCGCAGCGAGCCGCGCACCGCCTTGTCGAAGCGCTTCTCGTCGGACAGCTCGTCGACCAGATCGTGACCGGAGACGATCACAAGCGGCGCCCCCATCATGTCAAGCCAGAA
>NZ_VKHP01000925.1 GCF_010811875.1 Bradyrhizobium uaiense | reverse complement strand
ACAGGCAATTCCGCCTCTTGCGCCCGCGCTATGGTCGGCGCCCAAAGCATCAGGAGCAGCGCAAGCACCGAACCGCCATGAGTCATGTTTCCGCCTCAGTTTTTCCGGAACGCGCGATCGATGTCGCGGCCGGCGAGACAGACGATGAAGCCGGCAAGCGCGAGCAGGACAGAACGACGTCCGACAACTCTCATTACGTGGTCTCCTCTTGATCGGACATGGCACCAATATCCAGCAATTGCCCG
>NZ_VKHP01000924.1 GCF_010811875.1 Bradyrhizobium uaiense | reverse complement strand
AGGTCGACCTGATCGAAACGCCGGCGCCCGATGCCGTGCCGCAGCTCAAGGCCGCCGGCATGAGGATCATCGACAACGTGACGCCGCATGTCTGGAATTATCACTTAAGCGTGCTGCCGGGCTCGCCGTGGAATGATATCCGCGTCCGCAAGGCCGCCAATCTCTGCGTCGATCGCGAAGGGCTGCGCGACGGTCTGCTCGCGGGCCTGATGGTGCCGGCGACCGGCACGTTCGAGCCCGGCCAT
>NZ_VKHP01000923.1 GCF_010811875.1 Bradyrhizobium uaiense | reverse complement strand
ACGCGCAGCTCATCATCTATCCGGATTCCAGCCACGCTTCTTTCTACCAGTATCCAGAACTCTTCCTGGCCCACGACTCTCTGTTCTTGGATGCGTGACGCGCGATAACGCTGTCGATCCGGCCGGCTGCAGAGGGCGAGAAATGCGCGGCGATCCAAAGATGTTCGGGCGGATCATAGGTCGCGGAAAATATCTCTGCCGATTTGCTGGCCGCGGTGTCGGCACCGCGCGGGCCGGTGCCCACC
>NZ_VKHP01000092.1 GCF_010811875.1 Bradyrhizobium uaiense | reverse complement strand
TCGCGCAAACCATCTTGGCCAGCGGTCTACCCGATCGCACTCAACAGGCCGGACATATGGATGCAAGCGATCCGATCTCACCAGAAAGCTCTTGTGCCACGGGGGCCGTCCACATATGGGTCCCGGCTTTCGCCGGGACGACGGCGGTGGATGTGGGCGAGCTGGCGTTCTTTCTTCCTTCACGGCGAGGACCGCAAATCACGCCTTCTGCTTCGCCGCTTCCTTTGCAAGGTCCGGCGCGTTCACAGCCGGGATCGCGACGCGGCCTGTGCCGGTATGCTGAAGCGCTGCGGCGGCCTTGTCGTTCTGCATGATCTTGGCCATCACGGCCTGGCCGGCGCGCTCGAACACGGCGCGGTTGTCGATCACGAACTGGCGCGATTTGCGCAGGCCGTCGATGTAGCCGTTGATCTCGGGCACGACATAGCGCGCGACCATGTCCCAGCTGCGGCGGGTGTTTTCGGGATTGGCCCAGTCATGGGCGAAGCCGATGATCGAGCCGACACCGCCGGAAACGTCGACCAGGTTCTTGATCATCTTGATCAGGTCGTCGGGCGTGCCGATGGTCGATGCCGCGCCTTCGACGAACGCGGTCTTGTCGACCGCTTCATCCGCGGAGCCGAACGCGGTCAGGCCCGGCCGCATCAGGGTGCCGACGTTATACTCGTTGTGCCAGCGCATCAGTCCGGCGCCGGCCTCGCGCCGTGCCTGCTCGCGGGTCTCGGCGATGTGCCAGGACAGCAGCACGCGCCAGTTGGCGCGGCTCACCGTGGTGCCGGCCTTCTTGGCGGCGTCCTCGGCGAACCGCCATTGCTGCGGCAGCGCCATCAGGCCCTGGGTCGACATCGAGCCCAGCGAGATGATGCCGATGCCGTATTTGCCGGCGAGCGTCATGCCGGACGGCGAGATCTGCGAGGCCACCACGAACGGCATATCCTCCTGCAGCGGCAGGATCTGCAGCGCGGCGTCGTGCATCTCGAACCAGTCGGTCTTGGCGGTGACGCGCTCGCCATTGAACAGGCGGCGGATCACCGCGATGGCCTCGTCCTGGCGGTCGCGCTGGGTCATCGGGTCGATGCCGAGCGTATGGGCGTCGGAGGCGAGCGCGCCGGGGCCGGAGCCGAAGATGGCGCGGCCGCCGGTCATGTGATCGAGCTGCACCATGCGCTGCGCGACGTTGAAGGGGTGGTGATAGGGCAGCGAGATCACGCCGGTGCCGAGCTTGATGCGCTTGGTGCGCTCGCCGGCGGCGGCCAGGAACATCTCCGGCGAGGCGATGGTCTCCCAGCCCGAGGAATGGTGCTCGCCGCACCAGAATTCGTCGTAACCGAGCGCGTCGAGCTGTTCGACGAAATCGAGGTCGCGACGGAATTGCAGCATCGGATGCTCGCCGATCGGGTGATGCGGGGCGAGGAAGGCTCCGAACTTGAGGCGCGCCATAGGTCGTTCTCTCCGGATTATTGTTGTCGGGGGCTTTCCGCCAACCTACGGGGTGCCCCCGGGCAAGGCAATGCTCCGAGGCTGCGGCGCCCGCATGGTTGTTGCGCAAATCGGCGGCGATTGCCGCCCTCCGGAATGTTTCCCAGCGCATCAACGCAAATTGGAGCCAGGTCGAGCGTCTGTGATCCCGGGCTTACCTCGCAGGTAATCGAAGCGATGATCGGAATCTGCTGATGTCGGCCGTGACGTCATATCGGGCAGGACAGTGCATGCACCAGATCGTTTCGACGCGCGCAGAGACATCCCGCCGCTGGTGGGTGCTGGCGATCGTGGTCTCGGCGCAGTTCATGTTCGGCGTCGATGCCTTCATCGTCAATGTCGCGATCCCGACGATTGCGGCCGAGCTGCACGCCACGCCGGCGCAAATCGAGGCCGTGATCGCGATCTATTTGATCGCCTATGCCACGCTGGTGGTGACCGGCGGCCGGCTCGGCGACATCCACGGCACCCGGAACGTGTTCATCGCCGGCGTCGCGGGCTTCTCGGTGACGTCGCTGTGGTGCGGTCTCGCGCAGTCCGGGCCCGAGCTGATCATCGCACGGCTGGCGCAGGGCGCGACCGCGGCGCTGATGGTGCCGCAGGTGCTGGCGACGCTGCATCTCTTGTTCTCCGACGCCGCGCGCGCGCGGGCGTTCGGCATCTACGGCATCGTGCTGGGGCTCGCGGGTGCGGCCGGCTTCATGCTCGGCGGCGTGCTGGTGACGCTCGATCTCGCGGGCCTCGGCTGGCGCGCGGTGTTCTTCGTCAACGTGCCGTTCGGCGTCGTCATCATCGCAGCCGCGCTGAAGCTCATGCCGACGGTGCCGCGCCGCGCCGGCACGCGGCTCGATATCCCTGGCGCGATCGTGCTGTTTGTGGGCCTGCTGTGCCTGATCGGCCCGCTGCTGTTCGGTCACAATCTCGACTGGACGGCGTGGGTCTGGCTGGTGATGGCCGCGGGCGTGGCCGTCATTGTGGGCTTCGTGCGGCTCGAGCGCAGCGTCGCGCGCCGTGGCGGCATGCCGCTGATCGATCTGTCGCTGCTGTCGGATATTGCCTTCATGCGCGGGCTTGCCGCGGTGTTTTTCTTCTTCTTTGCCAACCTGTCGTTCTATCTGGTCATGACGATGTTCATGCAGAAGGGCTTGCAGATCCCGCCGCTGGAGGCCGGGCTGGTGTTCGTGCCGTTGGCGCTGACCTTCGTGATTGCCTCGCGTCACAGCGCTGTGCGCGCCAGGCATCGCGGCACGCTGGTGCTGATCGAGGGCTGCGCCGTTCAGATCGTCGGACTGGCCGTGCTGGTTGCGGCGATTCAGCTGATCGCAGCGCCGCCGGCGATGCTGCTCGCGCTGGTGCTTGTCATCTTCGGCTACGGGCAGGGCCTGGTGATGGCGCCGCTGTCGAGCGCGGTGCTCTCGAGTGTGAAGCCTGCGAGTGCTGGAGCCGGCTCCGGCATGTATGGCACGACGACGCAGATCGGCAACGCGGCCGGCGTTGCCGCGATCGGTGCAGTCTTCTTCGCCGTGGGGAGTGCGACGTCAGCGCATTTGGCGTTGTTTGCGGCATGCGCATTGTTTGTGCTGTCGATATCAATTTCAGCCGCATTTCTGTCATGGATGCGCCGCGCCAGCGTATGAATCCGCCGCCGCGTGGCGGCTTCTTTCGAAAAGTTCATGCTCAAACAAGGTGCTAAGGAAACTATTTCGACAAATCCTCGTCGCGGTCACGCGTTAACGCCGATTCTCACAATATCCTCAGGGAAAGACAGCACACGGCCTTTTCATTTTGCAGTGCAGCAATTATCTGATCGGGTGACACAGAAAGAATAAATCACCTCAGGAGTTGCTGTTGTCCCTGGTCAACAACGTCGAATTCTTGCGTCATCTGCCGAAGATGAACGCGTTCAGCGGCCTTGGCGCGCTCGCGCCGGCCGTGCCGACGCCGCTCGTCGAGACGACCGAATTCGGCGTCAACCCCGGCGATCTGAAGATGTTCTCGTTCGTGCCCGCGCAGCTCGCGCGGTCGCCCGCGCTCGTCGTGGTGCTGCATGGCTGCGGCCAGACCGCGGCGTCCTACGATCTCGGCGCCGGCTGGTCGGCGCTTGCGGCGCATTACGGCTTTGCGCTGCTGATGCCCGAGCAGCAGGCGATCAACAACGGCAACACCTGCTTCAACTGGTTCAATCCGCAAGACATCGCGCGCGGGCAGGGCGAGGCCGCTTCGATCAGGCAGATGATCGCGCAGATGGTCGGCGCGCATGAGATCGATCCGAAGCGTGTCTATGTGACGGGACTGTCGGCCGGCGGCGCGATGGCGTCCGTCATGCTCGCGACCTATCCGGACGTGTTCGCGGGCGGCGCCATCATCGCCGGCCTGCCGTTCGGCGTCGCCACCGATCTGCGCGAGGCGCTGCATGCGATGATGCATGCGAGCGCGCTGTCCGCGCCCGAGCTCGGCGGTCTGGTCCGCAACGCATCCACGCATCACGGCGCGTGGCCGAAGGTTTCGGTGTGGCACGGCAGCGCCGACCGCACCGTGCATCCCGGCAATGCCGATGCGATCGTCCGGCAGTGGCTCGACGTTCACGGCCTGCCGCCTGCCGCGATGTCGAAGTCGGATGTCGACGGCCATCCGCGCGAGGTCTGGTGGAACGCCGATGGCGAGACGCTGGTGGAGTCATTCTCCATCACCGACATGGCGCATGGCACGCCGCTCGGGCTCGCCGACAATGACGAGCGCTATGGCGTCGAGGGTGCGTTCCTGATCGAGGCGGGAATCTCCTCGTCCTATCATATCGCGAGCTTCTTCGGCCTGACCGATCAGGTGCGTCAGCCGCACATCGCGCCGACCGGAATTCCGCGCGAGCGCGCGGACACGATCTCGATGACGATAGCGGTCCCTGCCGAAGAGCCCGCGCCCGAACCCGCATCCGGCCGCAAGAGCGACCGGCCGCGCAAGCGGAGCGGCAAGAGCGTTGACGTTGGCGGCGTCATCACGCGGGCGCTGACCGCCGCGGGGCTGCTGAAGCAGCAGCCCTAGGATGGGCGCGTGACGCGCTTACATCTCGCCGGTCAGGAACGGATTCGTCATCCGCTCCTGGCCGATGCTCGATCCCGCGCCGTGGCCGCAGATGAAGCCGACATCGTCGCCGAGCGGCAGCAGCTTCTCCTTGATCGACTGGATCAGCGTCGGATGGCTGCCGCCGGGCAGGTCGGTGCGCCCGACCGATCCCGCGAACAACACGTCGCCGACATGCGCGAAGCGCAGCTCCTTGTTGAAGAACACCACGCTTCCCGGTGAATGGCCGGGGCAGTGTAGGATGTCGAAGGTGAGATCGCCGATCGAGACCTGATCGCCCTCGTCGAGCCAGCGGTCGGGGCCGAAATTGCGCACCCCGGTCATGCCGAAGCGCTCGCCGCTCGAGACCACGTTGTCGAGCAGATATTTGTCGGCGATATGCGGGCCCTCGATCTTCACCTGCAGCGCGTCGCGCAACTCGGCGGCGCCGCCGACATGGTCGATATGGCCGTGGGTCAGCCAGATCTTCTCGACCGTGACGCCGGTCTGCTTGATCGCGGCCTGAATCTTCGCCACGTCGCCGCCGGGGTCGATCACCACGGCCTTCTTGGTCGGCTCGTGCCAGATGATGGTGCAGTTCTGCTCGAACAGCGTCACCGGCACGATGATCGCGCCAGCCTTCGGTTTGGTGTCGGTTGTGTCGTTCATGGGGGCACCATAGGCTACCGGACAATGCCGTCAACACGCACGGGAAATGCGTCTGCCCCGGCGTGTGATCCCAAAACGGACCGTGATAAGGTCAAGCAGAACAATTCGTGAGCTGGCCGGTCGATGGCTGCTCTCGATCATGCGCTAAATCCTCGCAGTCCGGAACTTCATGACCCAGGCTCCCAACTCACCGCTCGGCGGACCCCGGACCACCGCCCGCGCCTTCTTCGTCGCGGACCGCATCAACACGTCCGGCCTCGAACGCGGCGACGTGCTGGCGACGACGCCCCTGGCGTTTCGCGTCAACGACAATGGCGTGGCGATCCTGTTTCGCTACGGCGTCGTCGTCCTGATCGGCCTCAACGCGCTGGAGGAGGATGAATTCCTGCGCAGCCTGCAGTCGCGCATGACCGGCCTGTTCGCGCGTCGCGAGGAGGAGATCGCGATCATCGAGGTTGCCGCCGAGAAGGAGGATCAGATTCCGCCGGGCGGCCCGATCTATCTGCAAAGCCTGTCGCCGGAGCGGCTGATCCTGGTCGGCGAGGCGCTGGCCAAGAGCGTGGTGCTGGCGCGGCATGAGCGCGAGGTACGAGCCGTGTTCGACACGACCGAGCCGCTTGCACGCGAGCTCGCCAAGGGCGGCCGGGTCCATCGCGGGCGCGTCGCGATCCTCAAGCACATCGGCAATGCATTGTTGGTGCGGCATCGCGTGGCCGGACCGGTCGAGGTGTCGGAGAAGCCCGACACCCTCTGGGACAAGCCGCAGCTCGAGCGGCTCTATGCCCGGCTCGAGGACGAGTATGAATTGAAGGAGCGCGCGGAATCGCTGAACCGCAAGCTCGCAGTCGTTGCCGAGACCGCACAGGTGCTGACCGACATCATCGACACCAGCCGCTCGTTGCGGCTGGAGCTGATCATCGTCTTCCTGATCCTGTTCGAGGTGCTGGCCACGATCTATCAGCTGGCGATAGCCCGCCACTGACGCGCTGCAGCGCCATCTTTCCGTCCCGAATTGTGCGTCATCCCTGAACCTGCGGACAACCCCGGGGACACGGGGCGACAGCGAGGGGGAATGGGATGGATCAGGACAACAGGGACTGGTGGCGGCGCGGCATCTTCTATCAGGTCTATCCGCGCTCGTTCGGGGATAGCGACGGCGATGGCGTCGGCGATCTGAGGGGGATCATCGCGCGGCTGCCTTATCTGACGCGGCTTGGCGTCGACGCAGTCTGGCTGTCGCCGATCTTCCCGTCGCCGATGGCCGATTTCGGTTACGACATTTCCGATTACACCGGCATCGATCCGCTGTTCGGGACCATGGAGGATTTCGACGAGCTGGTCGCGGCCGCGCACGATTCCGGCCTCAAGCTGATCCTCGATCTGGTGCCGAACCACACCTCCGACCAGCATCCCTGGTTCATCGAGGCGAAGAGCTCGCGCGATAACCCCAAGCGCGACTGGTACATCTGGCGCGATCCGGCGCCGGATGGCGGTCCTCCGAACAATTGGTTGTCGGAGTTCGGCGGCAGCGCCTGGGCGTATGACGAGGCTTCCGGCCAGTACTACTATCACGCCTTCCTGGCGCAGCAGCCCGATCTCAACTGGCGCAACCGCGACGTCCGGGACGCGATCTACGAGGTGATGCGCTTCTGGCTGCGCAAGGGCATCGACGGGTTTCGTGTCGACGTGATCTGGCACCTGATCAAGGACGCCGAATTCCGCGACAATCCGCCGAACCCGCATTATCGGGCGGGTCGGCCACCGCACGAGAAGGTGCTGACGCAATATTCGACCGATCAACTCGAAGTGCATGCCGTCATCACCGAGATGCGCCGCATCACCGAGGAGTTCGACAATCGCGTGCTGATCGGCGAGATCTACCTGCCGCTGCACCGGCTGGTGGCTTATTACGGCAACGATCTGCGCGGCGCGCAGATGCCGTTCAATTTCGCGCTGCTGTCGACCCTGTGGAGCGCCCGCGCGATCGAGATGATCATCGCCGATTATGAAAAGGCGCTGCCGCCGGGGGCATGGCCGAACTGGGTGCTCGGCAATCACGACCGGCCACGGGTTGCGAGCCGGGTAGGGCCTGCGCAGGCCCCGATCGCCGCGATGCTGCTGCTGACGCTGCGCGGCACGCCGACGCTCTATTACGGCGACGAGATCGGCATGCGCCAGGTCGCGATCGCCCCTGGCGAGGTGCGCGATCCCTTCGAGAAGAACGTGCCCGACATCGGCGTCGGCCGCGACGGCTGCCGCACCCCGATGCAATGGAGTGCCGATCGCTATGCCGGCTTCTCGACCGCAAGGCCGTGGCTGCCGCTGGCGCCGGACTTTGCGAGCGACAATGTTGCAAGCCTCGAGGCGGAGAGGACGTCAATCCTCAATCTCTACAAGGCGCTGATCGCGCTGCGGCGAAAGCTGCCGCAACTCGTCCATGGCAGCTATGAGCCGGTGGCGGCGCACGGCGATGTCCTGCTCTACCGGCGGCGCAGCGCCGAAGGCGTGGCCGTGATCGCGCTGAATTTCGGCGCGGCGCCAGCCTCGGTCTCCTCCAGCGCGATCGGTTTCAGCAACGAGGTCCTGCTGTCGACCTTCATGGACCGGCACGGCGAGAAGGTCGAAGGCGTGCTCGACCTGCGCGCCAATGAAGGCGTGATCCTGGGGCCGCATCAGGATGATTAGCGGGATGTGCGGGGCTCGTTGGTATCGATGTCGCTGCGCTTGAGCAGATAGTCGAGCCCGCCGACCCGGTACCAGCGATAGCCATAGGCCTCGATCAGGAGCTTGTGGCGGCCGGCATCGTCGGCGCGGCTGTGATCCTCGGTCAAGAGGTTGACGAGGAGATTGCCGGCGTCGTCGGGTAGCCCGACATTGAACGATATCTCGAGCGGCTTTTCCGCGAAATTGTGCACGAACAGCACCGAGTTGTTGCGCCAGTCGTAGCGAATGATCAGGACGGCAGGATTTCGGGTTGCGATAATCTTGAAGTCACCCCAGCCGACCTCAGGGACTTCCTTGCGCATGCGGATGATGCGCTCGGTCCAGTTCAGCATCGAGTTGGGATCGCGCCGCTGCTTGGCGGCGTTGACGTGCTCATAGCCATAGGGGCCATCGTCGATCACCGGCACGCAAGGTCGGCCGCTTTCGGTAAAGCCGCCGTGCGGCTCGGTCGACCATTGCATCGGCGTTCGTGCGCAGGTGCGTTCGGGCAAATCGAGATTGTCACCCATGCCGAGCTCATCGCCGTAGCGGATGACGGGCGTGCCGGGAAGCGTGCACATCACGCTGTAGGCGAGCTCCAGACGCCGTCGGTCGCCGCCTAGCATGGGCGCAAGGCGTCGCCTTATGCCGCGGTCGTAGAGCTGCATGGTCTTGTCCGGACCGAATGCTTCGAACACCGTCTCGCGCTGCGCCTTGGTGAGGCGGCCGAGGTCGAGTTCGTCGTGATTGCGCAGGAACAGGCCCCATTGCGCGGTGGCGGGCCGCGGCTTGGTTGCCGTCAAGGCCTTCGCCAACGGCTTCGTGTCCGCGGACGCGAGCGCATAGAACAAATGCTGGTTGACGTGGAAGTTGAACATCATGTGCATTCGGTCACCATCGCGCCCGAAATACTCCATGTCGGTCTCGGGCAGCACGTTGGCTTCGGCGAGGATGATCGCGTTGCCCTGGCGCCATTGCAGGAATTCGCGAAACGATCGCAGCATATCGTATTGCTCGACCGGCTTGCGCACCGAGGCGCCCTTGGTCGCGATCACGAAGGGCACCGCGTCCATCCGGAAACCGGAGACGCCGAGCTGGGTCCAGAATCCCATGATCTTGAGGATCTCGGCCTGCACATGCGGGTTCGACGTGTTGAGATCAGGCTGGAAATCGTAGAATCGATGAAAGTACCAGGCCCCTGCCTGCTTGTCGCGCGTCCAGGTTGATTTCTGGACTCCTGGAAACACCATGCCCTTGTTGGCGTTGGCAGGCTTCTTGTCCGACCAGACATACCAGTCGCGATACGGCGAGTCCTTCGCGCTGCGCGCCGATTGAAACCAGGCGTGCTGGTCCGAGGTGTGATTGACGACGAGGTCGATGATCACGCGGATGCCGCGTTGCCGGCAGCCATGGGTGAACTCGACGAAATCGCCGAGCGTGCCGTAGCGCGGATCGACGCCGTAATAGTCCGAAATATCATAGCCATCGTCGCGGCAAGGCGACGGCTGAAACGGCATCAGCCAGATCGTGGTGACGCCAAGCCCGTGCAGATAGTCCAGTCGCCGCAGCAGGCCGCTGAAATCGCCGATGCCATCGCCGTTGGCATCCATATAGGTGCCAACGGACAGGCAGTAGAACACGCCATTCTTGTACCAGAGGTCGTCGATCACCAGGCCATCCTCTCCGGCGGCAGCTGGAGATAAGCGGCGAGGCAGCGGTGAGTTCCTACTGGAGTGTCGTCCCGTCAACCGCGGGACGACACTGTCCGCCCGACGGCTTACCGCTTGATCTGCGCCTTCAACGTATCCTCGACCACGCGATCGAACGATGCCGCCTTCGGTGCGCTCTTGCGGTGCTCGGCGACGTATTTGTCGCGCTTGGTGACGAGTGCGGCGAGCTTCTCGTTCAGCGCCTTGCGCTGGTTGATCTGCTTGTCGATCTCGGCGCCGCGCGCCTCAGGCTTCATGGCACGGAGGTTGTCGGGCAGATCCTCGTCCTTGACCTTGGCGATGTCGTTGCGGCCGGCTGCGACGTCGGCGACCAGGTCGCCATCGCCGGTGACCGCCTCCGACGTCACCTTGGCGCGCTTGTTGATGAAGCTTGCCATCTCCGAGGCGCGCGCCGGCGAAGCTGCGGCAACGTTTGCGAGCTGCTGGGTCCTGGATTCCGTGCGCTTCTGGAGCGCGCGCGGGCCGTAGGGGATCACGGTGCCGTTGATCTCACGCTGCAGGATGATGATGTCCTCATCGAACGGCGTTTCGATGGTGACGATCTGGCCGCCATCCTGCGGGATCGGGATGAACTCGCCATTGCCGTTCTGCGCGATGTCGCGCCACACCCGTTCGGTATCCTGCGCGTTGCCGGCGAGCACGGCGTTGACGATGATGTCGCGTTGCTTGGCGACCGCCAGCGTGACCGGGTATTTGGTGTCCTGCGCATAATCCATGTGCGGCGGGGCGTCGCCGACCAGGAACACGATGCGTGTGCTGTCGTGGCCCTGCGTCCACTGCATCTTGTTGACGGCGACATCGAGCGCCTCGTTGACGCTCTCCGGCCAGTCGCCGCCGCCGCGCGCCTTCAATTCCAGCAGATTGGCGTACAGATCCTGGATGTCGCGCGTCAGCTCGACCTTCTTGGTCACATACTCATCGCCGATGTCGCGATAGGCGATCAGGCCCATCCTTATGTCGGCATCGGGATTGGAATCGACGATCGCAGTCGCGATCGACCAGATATTGCGTTTGGCGCCCTCGATCAATCCGCCCATCGAGCCCGTGGTGTCGAGCACGAAGGCGACCTCGACCACCGGCTTGGCGATGGCTGAGGACAGCCCGGCTGACAGCGGAAGGGTGGCGAGAGCGAAGACGAACGAGCGAAGCGTGATGCGTGACCGCATGGGTCTCTCCTGCAGTGGTTTCGTCCCTCGGAACCGAGGTTCCACCGGCTTCGCGGTGGCGTGAGGCCGAAACCAAGGCGGCTTCCTCGCGAATCTACGGCCGATTCCGGCGCTGCCGTTGGGGTGCGGAATCGGCTAGTCTTCGCTCAATGGAATCGCCCGCCCGCCAGATCGCGCTTGTGCCCGCGCCTGACCGACGCCAGTCGGAGACCGCGCTTGCGATCGCGCGCGGCACGGCGAGGCTTCTGAGATCGCTGGGATTTTCCTGCATCAGCGAATTGCCGCTGCCGTCCGGCCGCCGGGCTGACCTGGTCGCGCTGAACGAACGCGGCGAGATCTGGATCGTCGAGATCAAGTCGTCGGTCGAGGATCTGCGCGCCGATCAGAAGTGGCAGGATTACCGGCTGCATTGCGATCGGCTGTTCTTCGCCTTCACGCAGGATCTGCCGTGCGAGATCTTTCCGGTCGACACCGGCCTGATCATCGCCGACGCCTATGGCGCGCATCTGCATTGCGAGGCACCGGAGCATCGCCTGCCGGCGGCGACGCGCAAGGTGATGACGGTGCGCTTTGCCATGGCGGCGGCGCAGCGGATCAACCGGCTGGTCGATCCGCAGGGGCATGAGTTCTAGGGATCAGTGCAATCTACGTCCGTCATCCCCGCGCAAAGGCTACGCCTTTGTCGCTGGAGGAGCGCGTAGCGCGTCTCGAAGGATGAATCGGCCCGGCTGTGGCCGTCGACGCTTCGAGACGCGCGCAAGGGCGCGCTCCTCAGGGTGACGGTGATGGAAGCGAAACCCGGCGACTGCTTGCCGATAGGCGAGGTTCGTAGGGTGGGCAAAGCGAAGCGTGCCCACCACTTCTTGCATTGCTCGTGATGGTGGCACGGCGCAAGAGCGCCTTTGCCCACCCTACAAGAGCGCCAAAAAGCAAATGGCCGGGACGAGCCCGGCCATCGCGAAACGTTATGAACTGTCGCTTTAGCGCGGCGCGCGCTTGGCGAGGATGCGCTGCAGGGTGCGGCGGTGCATGTTGAGACGGCGCGCGGTCTCCGAGACGTTGCGGTTGCACATCTCGTAGATGCGCTGGATGTGTTCCCAGCGCACGCGGTCTGCCGACATCGGATTGGCCGGCAACTCGGACTTCTCGGTGCCGGTCGCGAGCAGCGCAGCGACGACGTCATCGGCGTCGGCGGGCTTCGACAGATAATCGACGGCGCCCATCTTCACCGCGGTCACGGCGGTGGCGATGTTGCCGTAGCCGGTCAGCACGATCGCGCGCGCCTCGGGGCGCTTGCGCTTCAACGCCGAGACGACGTCCAGGCCGTTGCCGTCGCCGAGGCGGAGGTCGACGACCGCGAAAGCGGGCGCAGCGCGGCCGATCTCAGCGAGACCGTCAGACACCGTGTCGCATGACTTCACTGCGAAGCCGCGCGTCTCCATCGCGCGCGACAGACGTTCCAGGAACGGCTTGTCGTCCTCAACGATGAGGAGCGAGCGGTCAGCATGGTCATTCAGTTCAGTGATGGCGTTCACGGTCCATTTTTCCCTGTGGCAGACACCTATCATATGGGGACCTACTGCGGCGCTGCCAAGGCAGCCGAAAGTCGTGTGGGCTGCATCCGGTATGCCAGGAATTGCGATTAAGAACCGTTCTTAGGATTCGGTTTCTTCGCTTGGTGCGGATTCCTCGAAGCGTTCGCGCGGCCAGACGATCTGCACCACGGCGCCGTGATCGGGAAAGGTGCGATTGGTAAACGACACCTTGGCCCCGGTGCGTTCCAGCAGCGTCCGTGCGATGAAAACGCCCAAGCCCAAGCCGCCACGCGCGTTTTGGGCCTCATCTGCGCCCCGGCGGCGCGACAAATAGGGCTCGCCGATCCGCTTCAGCATGTCAGGCGCGATGCCCGGGCCATCGTCGGAGACGACGATCTCGATGGTTTCGGCGTTCCACCACGCGTTCACCTCGACGGTCTGGTGCGCGAAATCGACCGCATTTTCGAGAATGTTTCCGACCCCATAAAGGATCGCGGGATTGCGCGCGGCGACCGGCTCACGCGTTGCTGCGACAGCAAGCCGCACCTTGATGTTGATGCCGAAATCGCGATGCGGCGCCACCGCCTCTTCGATCAGGGTCGACAGTTTCATGGTGTCGAACGGCGCCCCGCTCGATGACAATTGCGCGATCTTGCTCAGGATGTCGCGGCAGCGCTGCGCCTGTTCGCGCACAGTCTTCAGGTCGCCGGTGATGGCCGGGTCATGCACAGTCTTCTCGAGTTCGCGCGAGATCAGGAAGATCGTCGACAGCGGCGTGCCGAGTTCATGCGCAGCGGCGGCGGCGAGGCCGTCGAGCTGGGTCAGATGCTGCTCGCGCGTCAGCACCAGCTCGGTTGCGGCGAGCGCGTCGGAGAGCTGGCGCGCTTCCTCCGTCACCTGGAACGCGTAAAGGCTGGTCACCCCGATCGCGAGCAGGATCGAGAGCCAGACGCCGATCAGGTAGATCGGCGGCAGCACCAGCGGATCATCGCCATCCCAAGGCAGCGGCAGATGATAGAAGAACAGCGCCGAGGCGCAGGCGACCGCAAGGCAGCCCAGCGCGATCGTCAGTCGGATCGGCAGCACCGTCGCCGAGATCAGGACCGGCGCCAGGAACAGGAATGAGAACGGGTTCTGCAGCCCGCCGGTGAAGTACAGGAGGCCGCCGAGCTCGACGATGTTGATCGCGAGCAGGGCGGCGGCATAGGCCGGCTCCAGCCGCTGCATCGGGTTGAACGCGATCTGCAGCGCCAGATTGAGCAGCGCCGAGAAGGTCACGATGGTGACGCAGGGGACGATCGGAACGTCGAATTCCAGCCCTTGCGCAACGATGAAGATTGCAACGAGCTGACCGAGCGCGGCGAGCCAGCGCAGCCGCAGGATCGTATCCAGGCGGACATAGCGGCGGGGTTGGCGGAAATCGGAAGCGATGTCGGTCATGTCAGGGACTTTAGCTGTGCCGTGGGCGGCGCACAAATTCGCGACTTAGCGCAAGGACGCGGGCCAAGCCTTTAATTACCGCCAAGCCTTGCGCTTATTGTCGCAATGGCTCAATGACGGCCATATGCAACAGCGCGAGACAGGTCAGGGGCAAGCGCCTGCGGCCAACCAAGCGCCCGCGGCCGATCAGGGCGGGTCGGCCGCGATCGAGATCGCGCATCTGGTCAAGGTCTACAAGACCACCCGCGCGGTCGACGATATCTCGTTCCGCATCGCGCGCGGCAGCATCACCGGCCTGCTCGGCGGCAACGGCGCCGGCAAGACCACGACGATCGCAATGATCATGGGGCTGGTGCTGCCGACCTCGGGCAGCGTCAGCGTGCTGGGCGCAAAAATCCCGGAGCAGCGCTATGACGTGCTCGGGCGGATGAATTTCGAGAGCCCCTATGTCGACATGCCGATGCGGCTCACGGTGCGGCAGAACCTGACCATTTTCGGCCGCCTCTATGCCGTGAAGCATCTGCGCGAGCGGATCGATCAGCTCGCCGCCGATCTCGATCTCAAGGAGTTTTTGGACCGCTCCAACGGCAAGCTCTCCGCCGGGCAGAAGACCCGCGTCGCGCTGGCGAAGGCGCTGATCAACGAGCCGGACCTGCTGCTGCTCGACGAGCCGACCGCATCGCTCGACCCGGACACCGCGGACTGGGTCCGGCAGCATCTCGAGACCTACCGCAAGACCCATAACGCGACCATCCTGCTGGCGTCGCACAACATGCTGGAGGTCGAGCGGCTCTGCGACCGGGTCATCATCATGAAGCGCGGCAAGATCGAGGACGACGACAGCCCCGAGGGCATCATGGCGCGCTACAACCGCGACACGCTGGAAGAGGTGTTTCTCGATGTCGCGCGCGGCCGGACGCGGGAGGGCGCGCCAGAGGGCGCATCATGAGCGAGATCGTCAGCCATCACCCGCGCGCCATTTCCCTGCAACGCATCAACGCGATGGTGCTGCGCTATTGGTATCTCCTGATATCGTCATGGCCGCGGCTGCTGGAGCTGATCTACTGGCCGGCATTGCAGATCATCACCTGGGGCTTCCTGCAGAATTACATCTCGCAGGCATCCGGTTTCTTCGCCAAGGCCGGCGGCACGCTGATCGGCGCGGTGATCCTGTGGGACATCCTGTTCCGCGGCCAACTCGGTTTCTCGATCTCGTTCCTCGAAGAGATGTGGGCGCGCAATCTCGGCAACCTGATGATGAGCCCGCTGAAGCCGATCGAATTCCTGCTCTCGCTGATGATCATGAGCCTGATCCGGCTTGCCATCGGCGTGATCCCGATGACGCTGCTGGCGTTGTTCTTCTTCGGCTTCAACTTCTACGCCATCGGATTGCCGCTGATCGCGTTCTTCTGCAACCTGATCTTCACGAGCTGGTCGGTCGGGGTGTTCGCCTCGGGCCTTGTGCTGCGCAACGGGTTAGGGGCGGAGAGTATCGTCTGGACGCTGATGTTTGCGGTGATGCCGCTCGCCTGCATCTACTATCCGGTCGAGGTGCTGCCGGCCTGGCTGCAACTTGTCGCCTGGACGCTGCCGCCGACCTATGTGTTCGAAGGCATGCGCTCGCTGCTGATCGATCACGTCTTCCGCGCCGACCTGATGGTGTGGGCACTGGTCATCAACGCGATCCTGTTCGCTGCCTCTTTTGCGGTCTTCCTTGCCCTTTTGCAGAGCGCCAAGCGCAACGGTTCGCTGCTCGGAGGTGGTGAATAAATGTCACTTTCTCGTGGATTCTCGGTGTTTTAGCCCGATATCGGCCCCATATTGAACTCGCGGCGCATTGACGCATTGTTGCGCATTGGTCAGTATGCTGCGGCGCAAACAGGGGTCTGAAAATACAATGCCCATCGGTGAATTTGGTGCACCGCCACTGGCGGCGGAAGGCAGCCCGGCACTTACGACGCCGATGTACTGGATGTATGAGATGGCGCATGCGTCGCTCAACCCGGTGCGCGCGGTGACCGACGCCACCAAGATCCTGTTTCAGAACCCGCTCAATCCGTGGACGCATACCGAGTTCGGCAAATCGATCGCCGCCGGCTGTGAGCTGTTCGAGCGCACCACGCGCCGCTACGGCAAGCCGGATTGGAACCTGCCGACCACTGAGGTCAACGGCATCCGCACGGCGGTCGAGGTTCGCACGGTTTGGGAAAAGCCGTTCTGCCGCCTGCTGCATTTCGATCGCAAGCTGACGCGCCCGTTGCGCGCGCCGCAGCCGCGGGTGCTGATCGTGGCGCCGATGTCGGGCCACTATGCGACGCTGCTGCGCGGCACCGTCGAGGCATTCCTGCCGACGCATGAAGTTTACATCACCGACTGGGCCGATGCGCGTATGGTGCCACTTGCCGAGGGCCGGTTCGATCTCGACGACTATGTCGACTACGTCATCGAGATGCTGCATGCGCTCGGCGGCAACATGCACATCATCGCGGTGTGCCAGCCTTCGGTGCCGGTGCTGGCGGCGGTCTCCGTGATGGAAGCGAACCACGATCCGTTTGTACCGCTGTCGATGACGCTGATGGGCGGCCCGATCGACACACGGCGCAATCCGACTGCGGTCAACAACCTTGCGGAAGAGCGCGGCATCGAATGGTTCCGCAGCCATGTCATCACCAAGGTGCCGTTCCCGCATCCGGGCGTGATGCGCGACGTCTATCCGGGCTTCCTGCAGCTCAACGGCTTCATCAGCATGAACCTGGATCGGCACATGGACGCGCACAAGGCGCTGTTCGCCCATCTGGTGAAGGGCGACGGCGACCTCGCCGACAAGCACCGTGAATTCTACGACGAATATCTCGCGGTGATGGACCTCACTGCCGAGTATTACCTGCAGACCGTCGACCTCGTCTTCGTCAAGCACGCGCTGCCGAAGGGCGAGATGACCCATCGCGGCAAGCCGGTCGATCCGTCGAAGATCCGCCGCGTCGCGCTGATGACGGTGGAAGGCGAGAAGGACGATATCTCCGGTCTCGGCCAGACCGAGGCAACGCACGCGCTCTGCACCGCGATCCCGAACCATCGTCGCGTGCACTACGTGCAGAAGGGCGTCGGCCATTACGGCGTGTTCAACGGCTCGCGGTTCCGCTCCGAAATCGTGCCGCGGATCTCCGATTTCATGGTTTCGGCGGCCAGTACGCGGCTTTCCCTTGTCGCGGCGGCCGAATAGGTATCGCTCCGGCCGCGATTTTCGCGCTCGCACAAGCCGCTGATTTAGCTAAAAGAATCTCAAATCAACCAAGGCCCAAGTGATGAATTTTATTTCATCTCTTGGGCCTTTTTCGCGACTCTGATTCATCAGAAAAATTCCGGTTCCGCCCCCTGCCGGTAGAGGTCAATTAACGGCCAGCCCCTGTATATTGGGCAAATGATTTGTTTTTGCGCCGAGCGCTTTCCCTGGCGGCGGATATGGCAGAGTTCGGGCGAACTCCTGCTCCCCGGACTTTCAGAAATGGCTACTCGCGCGCTCCTCTATCGGCGGCCTGCCGAACCCGCGACCGTATTGGTCAGACATGGCTCCCAGTTTTTCACCGTCAGATTGCGCCGGCACAGGCGCGCGCGCCGCTACACGCTCAGGATTCATCCGACCGACCGCGAAGCGATCCTGACGATGCCGCCGCGCGGCACGATTATCGAAGCCAAGGAGTTCGCCAACATCCACGGCGGCTGGATCGCCGCTCGTCTTGGCCGCTTGCCGAAGGCCGCGCCCTTCCAGCCCGGCACCGTGGTGCCGTTGCGCGGTGTGCCGCATCGGCTGGTGCATCGCTCGGGCGAGCGCGGCACGGTGTGGACCGAGACGCGCGACAGCGGCGAGAAGATCCTCTGCGTTGCCGGCGGAGTCGAGCATATGGACCGCCGGGTCCATGACTTCCTCAAGCGTGAGGCGCGCAAGGATCTGCAGAAGTCGGCGCAGCTTCATGCCGCGGAACTCGGCGTGAAGGTGCGGCGGATCTCGATCCGCGATCAATCCAGTCGTTGGGGCTCGTGCACCTCGGCAGGTTCGCTGTCATTCTCATGGCGGCTGATCCTGGCGCCGCCCTTCGTGCTCGATTACCTCGCCGCGCACGAGGTCGCGCATCTGGTCGAGATGAACCACTCGGCGCGGTTCTGGCGGGTGGTCGACAAGGTCTGCGCCTCCGTCACGCGCGCCAAGAACTGGCTCGACACTCACGGCAACGACCTGCACCGCTACGGGATCCAGGAGTAGGCGTCGCTCGCGTCGCTCTATCCACCCTACGTACTGTCTCCACCACCTCTGCTGTCATCGCCCGCGAAAGCGGGCGATCCAGTATTCCAGAGACATTCGCGTTCAACCGATAAGCCGCGGCGTACTGGATCCCCCGCATGCGCGGGGGATGACGGTTGGCGTTGCGGTCCGACCTTCGGCTTCGCGCCTATCGAAACAACCGATCCGCGAGCCACCCATCCAACCCTGCCGCCGCTTCCGGCCGCGCGTTCGGATTCGGCGGCGCCGCAGCGCGGGCCGGCGTCGGCGGAGGCGGGCGATAATAGCCGCCGCCGGACGGGACCGGCGCCGACGGCTGCGGCGCCTGCATCGGCGGTTGAATCTGCATCGGTCCCGCCGGCGCTGAAGGCGCGGATATCTGCGACGAGATCTGCATCAGGTTCGCCGGTCCCCAACTGCCCTGCGAGTTCGGGATCGCCGCGACCGGCACGCCCTGATGCGCGGATTTCATGAAGCGGCTCCACACTTCCACGGGCAGCCCGCCGCCGGTCGCCTTCTTGGTCGGCGAATTGTCGTCATTGCCGAGCCAGACGCCGGTGACGAGCTTGGCGGTGTAGCCGATGAACCAGGCGTCGCGATAATCCTGGCTGGTGCCGGTCTTGCCGGCAGCGGTCCAGCCCGGGATCTCCGCCTTGCGCGCGGTGCCCGAGATCAGCGTCTCGCGCATCATGGTGTTCATCATTGCGTCATAGCGCGGCTCGATCACCTGGTTGGGCGGATCGACCGGGCGGTCATACAGCAGCTTGCCCGAGCTGGTCTTGATCCTGGTCACCACATGCGGCGACACGGCGTAGCCGCCGTTGGCGAACGGTGCATAGGCGCCGACCAGCTCGAGCACGGACACTTCCGAGGTGCCGAGCGCGATCGAGACGTTGGGCTCCAACTTGGAGGAAATGCCGAGCCGGTGCGCGGTGCGCACCACGTTTTTGGCGCCGACCTCGACGCCGAGCCGCACCGCGACCGTGTTCAGCGACATTGCCAGCGCCTGGGTCAGTGTGACCGAGCCGAAATATTCGTGGGTGTAGTTCTCCGGCTTCCAGCCCTTGATATCGAGCGGCGCGTCGGTGCGGATAGTGTCCGGCGTCAATCCGGACTCGACCGCGGTCAAATAGACGAACGGCTTGAACGACGAGCCCGGCTGCCGCTTTGCAGTCACCGCGCGATTGTACTGGCTCTCGGAATAGTTCCGGCCGCCGACCATGGCGCGCACCGCGCCGTCGGGTGTCATTGCCACCAGCGCGCCCTGGCTGACATTGAACTTCACGCTCTTGGCGGCGAGTTCGTCGATCACGGCGGCTTCGGCGACGTTCTGCAGCTTCGGGTCGATCGTGGTCTGCACGATGATGTCCTGGTCGATCTGGCCGACCAGATCGTCGAGCACTTCGCCGATCCAGTCGGCGACATAGTTCACGGTGCCGGCGCCGGCCGGCTTCACCGCGATCGAGGGTTGGCCGATCGAGGCCTTGGCTTGGGCATCGGTGATGAACTTGGCGTCGGCCATCGCCGCGAGCACGACCTGGGCGCGCTGTTCCGCGCCTTCAGGGTTGCGGTTCGGCGCCAGCCGCGACGGCGACTTGACGAGGCCCGCGAGCATCGCGGCTTCCGGCAGCGTCACGTTCTTCGCCGACTTGCCGAAATAGCGCTGCGCGGCAGCCTCGACGCCATAGGCACCGGAACCGAAATAGACCCGGTTGAGATAGAGCTCGAGAATCTCGTCCTTGGAATGCTTGCGTTCCAGCCACAGCGCGAGCTCGGCCTCCTGCAGCTTGCGCTGCATGGTGCGTTCCTGAGTCAGGAACAGGTTCTTGGCGAGCTGCTGTGTCAAAGTCGAGCCGCCCTGCGACACGCCTCGATGCAGCACGTTGGTGACGGCTGCGCGTAAAATGCCGACCGGATCGACGCCGAAATGCGAATAGAAGCGGCGGTCCTCGATTGCGATGAAGGCCTTCGGCAGATAGGGCGGCAGGTCCTTCAACGCGATGTTGGCGCCGGCCATCTCGCCGCGCTGCGCCAGCACGCTGCCGTCGATGCCGACGATCTGGATCGTCGGCGGACGCTTGGGAATTTCCAACGACTGGATCGGCGGCAGATGCGCGCCGACCCACACCACGACACCAATCACGGCAATGCCGGCCCAGAGTCCGAGCACCGCGGTCCAATAGAACAGCCGGCCGATGCCGAGGCCGCGCGACTTGCTGCGCCGCTTGCTGCCGCTGCGCGACGGGCGCGGTCTCTCTCTGCCGGAATCGTTGCTCTTGTCGGCGCTCTTTTCGCTGTTCTTGGGTTTCGACTTGGCGGGCTTGTCGTCGCCGCCGCCGGGAATGCGATCGGAGGGCGACAGTCTGAGGTCGGCAAGCGCGGCCGGAAGCCCGAACAGCGGCTCCTTGCGTCCACCGCCTTTTTTACGTCCCCACGCCATCCGCAACGCTCACACCCTGTACGCGCGAACGCTAGCGTTCCCGGTTTAAGGGGCGGTTACGCAAAGCTTAACGGGGGATTAGGAGGTGGGGCGGCGCGTGCTAAATATGGATGGAACAAGAAAACAAAGGAGCACCGCATGGGCCATATCGATCCGACCAAAGATGTGTTTGCGCAATTCCGGGACAACAACCGGCCGGGCCCGATCCACATGCTCAACCTGGTGCGCTTGCGCGAATCGGCCGCCTATCCCGACGGCCGAAAGGCCACCGGCGCGGAAGCTTACGCCGCTTATGGCCGCGAGAGCGGGCCGGTATTCGAGCGGCTCGGCGGCCGCATCGTCTGGCAGGGCCGCTTCGAGCTGATGCTGATCGGCCCGCAGGAGGAGCGCTGGGATCATTGCTTCATCGCGGAGTATCCCAGCGTTGACGCCTTCGTCGAAATGATCCGCGATCCCGTCTATCGCGAGGCGGTGAAGCACCGGCAGGCCGCGGTGGAGGATTCGCGGCTGATCCGGCATGCGGTGCTGCCGGTCGGCAAGAACTTTGGTGAGATTCCGAAGTAGGCGGAATGCAAAGCCGGATGCTCATTCCGTCATCCTGAGGTGCGAGCCTTGCGGCGCAATTGCGCCGCTGGGCGAGCCTCGAAGGATGAATCGGCCACAGTGGGGCCGTCGACCCTTCGAGACGCGCTTCGCGCTCCTCAGGGTGACGGTGATAGAGGCCCAAAAACAAATCGGCGGCCCAGGCCGCCGATTGCATTTCAAGCCTGCGCGAACCACTAGCCGGCCGGACCGGCATCCTCGAGGATCGGGCCGAACAGCTCCCAGCGCTCGCCGTTGAAGCGCATCATCTGCAGCTGCTTGTTGACGCGATAGTCGTTCGGCGTGGTGTTGCCCTTGATGCCGGGCAGCGCCATGTCGAGGTCGACGTTCTTCAGGTTGGTGGCCTGCTTCAGCACGTTCTCGCGCGTCAGGTCATCGCCGCACTGCTTCAGCACATGCACCATCAGCTGCGCGGTGGAGTAGCCATAGGTGTTGAAGTTCGAGTTCTTGTCGCCGTCGGGATAGTACTTGGCCATGAAGTCGAAATAGCGCTTCATGCCCGGATCGTCCTTCCACTGCGGATCGGCCGGATCCTTGCCGTAGTTGGTCGAGATCAGGCCCTTGGAGGCCTCGAGGCCCGCCGGCTGCAGCACCGCGCCGACCGAGGTCGCGTTGATGTCGACGATGTGGACCGGATGCCAGCCGAGCTCGGCGATCTTCTTGATCGCCTGCGCGGCCTGCTTCGGCGTCGAGGCCGAGAAGAACAGGTCGGCGCCGGCATCCTTGATCTTGAGCACCTGGGAATCGATGGTCGGGTCGGACACCTCGTAGGAGGCTTCGGCCACGACCATCTTGGCGGCCTTGTCGCCGAGGCCGGCCTTGATGCCGTTCAGGTAGTCTTTGCCGAGGTCGTCGTTCTGATAGAGGATGCCGATCTTGGCGTTCGGATGCTCCTTCAGGATGTACTGGCCGTAGATGCGGCCCTCGACGAAGTAGTTCGGGTTGAAGCCGAGCGTCCAGGGAAAGTTCTTCGGGTCGGTGAACTTCGAGGCGCCGGTGGCGGCAAACATCTGCGGCACCTTCTTGGCGTTCAGATACTTCTGCACCGCGGCGTTCGACGGCGTGCCGACGATCTGGAAGGTCAGCAGCACTTCGTCGCTCTCGACGAGCTTGCGCACCTGCTCGACGGCCTTGGGCGGCGAATAGGCGTCGTCATACTGGATCAGGTTGATCTTGCGGCCGTTGATGCCGCCGGCATCGTTGATCATCTTGAAATAGGCTGCCTGGGTCTTGCCGATCGAGGCGTAGGCGGAGGCCGGTCCGGAGAAGGGGACGGTCTGGCCGATCTTGATTTCGGTATCGCTCGCGCCGGGATCGTATTTCTTCTGCGCGGAGGCCGACGTTGCAGACAGCGCGATCGCGAGCGCCGTTCCCGTGACCAGGTGGAAAATCCCGTTCCTCATAATGCTGTTTCCCTCACGTGACTGATGGTTGGCCGATGATCTTGCCCGCGGGATCAAGGTCCCGCGGTCGCCATCGCTGGGCCGGGATACTGGAGGAACCGTTGCTGCGACGCAAGACGAGCGGTGCCGAAAAGGCGAGCAATTTCAGTCAACCAAAGTAGGGGGCGCCGCAAAATGAAGGGCACAGCGGGGGTGCGACGGGCTCCTCCGCTTCACCTCGCCCCGCCTGCGGGGAGAGGTCGCATCGCATCGAAGATGCGATGCGGGTGAGGGGGAGTCTCCGCGGGAGCAACTACTTCCGAGCGCGCGGAAGCAGCCCCTCACCCCAACCCTCTCCCCGTAAGAACGGGGCGAGGGAGCGCAGTGCCGCCGTGGCGCGACCTAGCCTGCCGGGCCGGTGTCCTCGATGATCGGGCCGAACAGCTCCCAGCGCTCGCCGTTGAACTTCATCATCTGCATCTGCTTGTTGATGCGATAGTCGTTCGGCCCCGTCGTGATCGACATGCCGGGCAGCGCGAGCGACGGCACGAACTTCTTCAGGCTGGTCACCTGCTTCATCAGGTTCTCGCGGGTGAGGTCGTCGCCGCACTGCTTGAGCACCTGGATCAACAGCTCGGCCGTCGAGTAGCCGTAGGTGTTGACGGTGTTGAGCTTGTCGCCCTCCGGATAATATTTGTCCATGAAGGCGAAATAGGCCTTCACGCCGGGATCGTCCTTCCACTGCGGATCGGCCGGGTCCTTGCCGTAGTTGGTCGAGATGATGCCCTTGGAGATGTCGAGGCCGGCGGGCTTCAGCGTCGCCGACACCGGGCTCGCATTGATGTCGAGGATGTGGACCGGGTGCCAATCGAGGTCGGCGACCTTGCGGATCGCCTGCGCGGCGAATTTCGGCGTCGATGCGTTATAGAGCAGGTCGACACCGGCGGCCTTCAGCTTGACGATCTGGGAATCGACCGTCGGGTCGGTCAGCTCATAGGAGACCTCGGCGACGATCATGCTGGCCGCCTTGTCGCCAAGCCCGCTCTTCAGGCCGGTGATGTAATCGCGGCCGAGATCGTCGTTCTGGTAGAAGATGCCGATCTTGGCATTGGGGTGATTGGCCAGGATGTATTTGGCGTAGATGCGCCCTTCGGACTGGTAGTTCGGGTTGAACGCGATCGTCCACGGCGCATTCTGCGGATCGGAGAAGCGCGACGCGCCGGTGGAGGCGAGCAGTTGCGGCACCTTCCTGGCATTCAGATATTTCTGCACGGCGGCATTTGACGGCGTGCCGATGATCTGGAACGTGAACAGCACCTCGTCGCCCTCGACGAGCTTGCGCACCTGCTCGACCGCCTTCGGCGGCGAATAGGCGTCGTCATACTGGATCAGGTTCAGCTTGCGGCCATTGATGCCGCCCTGATCGTTGATCATCTTGAGGTAGGCCGCCTGGGTCTTGCCGATGCCGGCATAGGCTGATGCGGGGCCCGAGAACGGCACGGTCTGGCCGATCTTGATCTCGGTGTCGGTGGCGCCGGTGTCGTATTTCTTCTGCGCGGTGGCCGATGTAACCGACAACGCGATGGCAAGCGCTGTCGCAGCGAGCAATTGCACGCTCCTCATGTTCGTGACCTCCCTGTTGCCGGTGATCTTGTCCGCAAGCTCAGCCCGGCGGATGTCACCGTTGTCAGGGATGATGGAGGAACGTTCTGGGCATTGCAAGACAATGCCCTTGCGCGCGATGTCGCGTCAGGCCAGCCAGAGCAGGATCAGTGCGAGCGCAGCGGGTGCCGCCTGCACATAAAGGATGCGGCGGCTGACCGTGGCGGCGCCATAGGCGCCGGCGACGATCACACACAGCAGGAAGAATGTCTTGATCTGGAACGCGAAGGCTGGATTTCCGTGCACGAGGCCCCAGATCAGTCCGGCGGCGAGGAAGCCGTTGTACAGCCCCTGATTGGCGGCGAGCACGGCCGAGTCGGTCGCCTTCTCGATCGAGTTGCGAAAGGTCTTCAGCCCGAGCGGCTTGGTCCACAGGAACATCTCGAGCACAAGGAAATAGACGTGCAGCGCGGCCACGACCGCGACCAGAAAATTGGCTAGCCAAAGCATGTTCGGTCCCCCCAAGAGCTTCGGTTCTGATTCAATCAGAACCGAAGCTCAACGTTCTTGTCTTGACGCGTTTTCTTCACGCGGACCGGTGTCCACTTCGCTCGAAAACGCTCCACCCGGAATTCGGGTGGACGCTAGCATGCGGGCGGTGAATTGTATGCCGAGCGATTCAGAGCGACGACAATGGCCGACCGCAAGACCGCACAGACCTTCAATCTCGACCGCCTCACGACGCCGATCGGCGCGGCGCTATTGGTGACCGATGATGACGGCGTGCTGCGCGCACTCGACTGGGATGATTATGAAGGGCGCATGCTCGACCTGCTCCGGCTGCACTATGGTGCCGTGACGCTGCGGGACGGAAGCGCGCCGGCTGCGATGCGCAAGGCACTCGCCGATTATTTCAAGGGCGATCTCGATCGGCTGACGGACGTCGAATGGCGCGTGGCCGGCACGCCGTTCCAGCAGAAGGTCTGGCATGCGCTGCCGAAAATTCCGCCCGGCACCACCATGAGCTACGGCGCGTTGGCAGCGAAGCTGAAAGTACCGAAGGCGATGCGTGCGGTCGGTCATGCCAACGGATCCAACCCGATCAGCGTCGTCGTGCCCTGTCATCGCCTGATCGGTGCCAACGGCTCGCTGGTGAAGTATGGCGGCGGACTGGAGCGCAAGCGCTGGTTGCTCAGGCACGAGGGCGTGGAGGTTCGCTGAGCAGCTTCCGCCGTCATTCCGGGGCGTGCTTAGCGCGAGCCCGGAATCCATTTCACCATGATAGCTGTGGCCCGATGGATTCCGGGCTCGCGCTTCGCGAGCCCCGGAATGACGACTGGAAAAGTCCCTACGCCGCCGGCTTCGCCACCTGGTCTTCGCTCGACAAGAGATGCAGCAGCGCGCTCTTGATCGCGGCCTGCCGGGTCGGGGCGGTGATCTGGGCGCCGAGCAGGTCGGTGACATAGAACACGTCGCGGGCGCGTTCGCCGAAGGTCGCGACATGGGCGGAGGCGATGTTCAGGTTGAGCTTCGAGATCGCGGTGGTGAGCTGATAGAGCAGGCCGGGCCGGTCGAGGCCTGAGACCTCGATCACTGTATAGCGGTCGGACCACTGGTTGTTGATGGTCACCTCGGGCTCGACGATGAACGGCCGCGCCTTGCTGCGCACCGCGCGCTTCGCCACCGCCTCGGGCAGCCGCAGTTTGCCTTCCAGCACCTGCTCGATCATCTCGCCGATCCGCGTCGCCCGGCGGCCCTCGTCATCGTCGCGATCGTATTCGCGCGAGATCGAGATGGTGTCGAGCGCGCGGCCGTCGGTCGTGGTGTAGATCTGTGCGTCGACGATGTTGGCGCCGGCAGACGCGCAGGCGCCCGCGATGATCGACAACAGCCAGGGATGGTCGGTCGCCAGGATCGTGAGCTCGGTGACGGCGCGGATCTCGTCGAAGCCGACGTTGATCGCCAGCTTGTGGTCGGCCTGCTCGCTGGCGCGGATGAAGCGCGCCTGGCGGATCTTGCGCTGCAGCTCGACCTTGAGCCAGTAGGCCGGATAGTGCCGGCCAATATAGGCGTTGAGCTCGGCCTCCGGCCATTCGGTGAAGGCGCGGCGGAATTCGGCCTGCGCCACCGCGATGCGCTGGGCGCGGTTGACTTCCGAGAAGCCGCCGGTCAGCACCGGCTCGGTCTCGTAATACAGCGTGCGCAACAGCTGCGCCTTCCAGCCGTTCCACACGCCGGGGCCGACGCCGCGGATGTCGGCGGTGGTCAGGATCGTCAGCAGCTTCATCTGCTCGACCGACTGCACCACGGCAGCGAAATTCTCGATGGTCTTGCGGTCCGACAAATCGCGCGATTGCGCCACCGTCGACATCGTCAGGTGCTCCTCGATCAGCCAGGCCACCAGTTCGGTGTCGGCCGCGGAGAAGCCGAGCCGCGGGCATAGCCGCCGCGCCACCTTGGCACCGGCGATCGAGTGATCCTCCGGCCTGCCCTTGGCGATGTCGTGCAGCAGTGTCGCGATATAGATCACCGGGCGGTGCTCGGGGCGGATCTTGCGGAACAGGTCGCTGGCGACCGTGAACTCCTCGTTGCCGCCGCGCTCGATGTCCTGCAAATAGCCGATGCAGCGCAGCAGATGTTCGTCCACCGTGTAATGGTGGTACATGTTGAACTGCATCATCGACACGATCTTGCCGAAGGCGCGGATGAAATGGCCGAGCACGCCGGTCTCGTTCATCCGACGCAGCACCGTCTCGGCGTCGTTGGAGGTCAGGATCTCCATGAACAGCCGGTTGGCTTCGTCGTTCTCGCGCAGCTGGGTGTTGATCAGCTTCAGCGAGCGCGTCACCGTGCGCATCGCGTCGGGATGGAAGGCGAGGTTGTTCTGCTGCGCGAGGCGGAAGATCCGGATCAGGTTGACCGGATCGTGCTTGAACACGTCGGGCGCGGCGAGGTTGATGCGGTTGTTGTCGACGATGAAGTCGTCGCTGCCGTTAACCCGCCGTCGCTTGGCGCCGGGCCGCAGCCGCGCTACCATCCGGCTCAGCACCGGCGCCGGCTTGTTGTGCTCTTCCTCGAGCTTGGCGCACAGGATCGCGGTGAGATCGCCGACGTCCTTCGCGATCAGGAAGTAGTGCTTCATGAAGCGCTCGACATCCTGCATGCCGGGATGCGAGGTATAGCCGAGTCGAACCGCGATCTCGCGCTGCATGTCGAACGACAACCGCTCCTCGGCGCGCCCGGCGAAGAAGTGCAGGTTGCAGCGCACCGACCACAGGAAGTCGGCGCAGCGGCGGAAGGTGCGGTACTCCTGCGCGTCGAACACGCCGCGCTCGAGCAGCTCGTCGGTCTCGCGCACGCGGTAGACGTACTTGGCGATCCAGAACAGCGTGTGCAGGTCGCGCAGGCCGCCCTTGCCGTCCTTGACGTTGGGCTCGACCAGATAGCGCGACTGGCCGGCGCGGCGATGCCGCTCCTCGCGCTCGGCGAGTTTTGCGGTGACGAATTCCGACGCGGTGCCCTGCACAACTTCCTTGTCGAAGCGCTCGACCAGCTCGTCATAGAGCGGCTGGTCGCCGGTCAGGAAGCGCGTCTCCAGGATTGCGGTGCGGATCGTCATGTCGCCGCGCGCCTGGCGGATCGATTCATCGACCGAGCGGGTGGCGTGGCCGACCTTCAGCCCCATGTCCCATAGGCAATAGAGAATAGCTTCGGCGACCTGCTCGCCCCAGGCGGTCTGCTTGTAGGGCAGGATGAACAACAGGTCGATGTCGGATTCCGGCGCCATCAGCCCGCGGCCATAGCCGCCGGTCGCGACCACGGCCATGCGTTCGGCGCCCGAGGGGATCGGCGAGTGATAGAGATGCCGGGTCGCCGCCGCATAGAGGATGCGGATGATCTCGTCCTGCACGAAGCAGAGCCGTTCGGCGCAGCGGCGGCCGTGGCGGTCCTTCAGCAGCAGCGCCTGCGCCGTGGCGCGCGCCGCGATCAGCTCGGCCTTGAGCAGTTGCGCCATTGCAGCGCGGAACTGGTCCTCGCGGCCGGCATGCTGTTCAGCGAGTGCATTGACCGCCGCGGTGATCCGCTCGGTCTCGAAACGATCGTCCGCTTCAGGGCGGACCTCGGCTACGACGCTATCCATACATTCATCCGATATCGGACGGAGCTGTTGCTGTCACGGACCAAAGTATAATGACAGCAGCTCCATGCTCTCGTGGCGGCGCTTCGAGCAAGATCGTTCTCGCGCCATCTCGTAAAGGGTAGAGATTTTCTCGTTGACCGCAAGGATAACTCATTGAAATAAAAGATTGTTTCTTAATCTGATCGAGGAGATCGACGAATGCAGAAATTTTCCCGGCGCGCCTTCGCTGCGCTGCTCGCGGTCTCGACATTGTTGCCCGGTGCGGCGCTCGCCGCCGACGCGCTGAAGGAGATCCGGATCGACTGGGCGACCTACAATCCGGTGTCGATGGTCCTGAAGCAGAAGGGCCTGCTGGAGAAGGAATTCGCCAAGGACGGCATCAGCATCGTCTGGGTGCAATCGGCCGGCTCCAACAAGGCGCTCGAGTTCCTCAATGCCGGTTCGATCGATCTCGGCTCGACCGCGGGCTCGGCCGCCTTGGTCGCCCGGATCAACGGCAATCCGATCAAGTCGATCTATGTCTATTCGCGCCCCGAATGGACCGCGCTGGTCACATCAAAGGATTCCAAGATCGCATCCGTCGCCGATCTCAAGGGCAAGCGCGTCGCGGTGACGCGCGGCACCGACCCGCACATCTTCCTGGTCCGTGCGCTGCTGGGCGCCGGTCTGACCGAGAAGGACATCACGCCGGTGCTGTTGCAGCATGCCGACGGCAAGACCGCGCTGATCCGCGGCGATGTCGATGCCTGGGCCGGCCTCGACCCGATGATGGCGCAGGCGGAAGTCGAGGACGGGGCCAAGCTGTTCTACCGCAAGGCCGATGCCAACACCTGGGGCATCCTCAATGTGCGTGAGGAGTTCCTGAAGGCTCACCCGGATATCGTTCGCCGCGTGCTCGCAACCTATGAGGAAGCGCGGAAATATTCGCTGGCGAACTATGACGAGCTGAAGAAGACCTTCATCGCGGTCACCAAGTTGCCGGACGCCGTGGTCGACAAGCAGCTCAAGGAGCGCACCGAGCTGACCCACAGCCGGATCGGTAGCCCCCAGCGGGAATCGATCCTCGCCGCCGGCCTCGCGTTGCAGCAGGCCGGCGTGATCGATGGCAAGACCGACGTGAAGGCCGCGCTGGATTCGCTGATCGACGACCAGGTCCCGCTGCCGACGAATTAGCTCCGTCGCTGCACCCTCTCCCCCTGTGGGAGAGGGTGGCTTCGCGAAGCGAAGCCGGGTGAGGGGTTGTCTCCGCGGATAGAGACCCCTCATCCGTCGCGGACTGCGTCCGCGCCACCTTCTCCCACAGGGGGAGAAGGGAAGAGGGCCGCGGTCCACTTCACCCCCACCTTGCAATCCGCCTCGAAGAATAGTTCTTGCTATGGCCATGACCGTTGACTTGCCCGCGCTGGAACAGACGGCCGCGTCGCGTGCGGCGTCGGCGCGGTGGTCGCGTGTCGTGCGGCCGGCGCTCGGGCTCGTGGTGCCGGTCGTGCTGGCGCTCGGCTGGGAGCTCGTCGTCTATCTCGGCTATTCCAACGGTCGCCTGGTGCCGCCGCCGTCAAGAGTGTTCGAGACCATCGTGGCGCTCGCCAAAAGCGGCGAGCTGTCGCGCCATATCCTGGCGACGCTGTGGCGGGTCGGTGCCGGCTTTGCGCTCGGCGTCATCGCCGGCACAATCATGGGCGCGATCTCCGGCTATTGGGATTTCGCCAAGCGCCTGCTTGATCCGACGGTGCAGGCGCTGCGCGCGATTCCCTCGCTCGCCTGGGTGCCGCTGTTCGTGCTCTGGCTCGGCATCTTCGAGACCTCGAAGGTCGCGCTGATCGCGGTTGGCGTGTTCTTTCCGATTTATCTGGGCGTGACGGGCGCGATCCTGTCGGTCGATCGCAAGATCGTCGAGGTCGGGCGCGTGTTCCGCCTCTCCGGACCGGCCATGATCCGCCGCATCCTGTTGCCGGCGGTGCTGCCGGCCTATGTGGTGGCGCTGCGGGTCGGGCTTGGTTTGGGGTGGATGTTCGTGGTCGCGGCCGAATTGATCGGCGCCTCCGAAGGCCTCGGCTATCTCCTGCTCGACGGCCAGCAACTCGGCAAGCCGGCGCAAATCCTCGCCGCGATCGTGATCTTCGCGATCCTCGGCAAGCTGACCGACTGGCTGATCGAGGTCGCCGCCGCGCCGCTGCTGCGCTGGCAGGATGCGTTCGGCGCGCGGGGAGGGGCCTGATGCTCGCGCTGAAAGACGTCGGCAAGACTTATCCTAACGGTGTCCACGCGCTGGAGCGCTTCTCGGCGGAGATTGCGCCCGGCGAGATCATCGCCATCATCGGCGGTTCCGGTTGCGGCAAGTCCACGCTGTTGCGCGCCATCGCCGGCCTCGATCGCGCGACCACAGGCAGTGTGACGCTCGACAATGCGGTGATTACGTCGCCGCACGCCGAGATCGGCATCATCTTCCAGGAACCGCGGCTGCTGCCCTGGCTCAGCGTCGCCGACAATATCGGCTTCGGTCTCGCCGATCTCCCGGCCGATGCGAGGCGTGAACGCATCGCCGCGGCGCTGGCCCGCGTCGGTCTCTCCGACAAGGCCGCGGCCTGGCCGCGTGAGCTCTCCGGCGGGCAGGCGCAGCGGGTCGCGATTGCCCGCGCTTTGGTGCCGCAGCCCGAAGTGCTGCTGCTCGACGAGCCGTTCTCGGCGCTCGATGCCTTCACGCGGCGCGATTTGCAGGACCATCTGCTCGACCTCTGGGCCGATACGCGGCCGACCCTGATCCTGGTCACCCATGATGTCGACGAGGCCGTGGTGCTGGCCGACCGCGTGCTGGTGATGCGGCCGCGGCCGGGCCGGCTGTTCGAGCAGATCACCATCAATCTGGCGCGGCCCCGCGACCGCAAATCGGAGCTGTTCGACACCTTCAAGCGCCGCGTGCTGACCGCGCTCGACCGCTCGCTGGACCGGTCGGTGCGTGACGTCACGGACAAATCCAGCGCCGGCGAGGCGATGTGGTGGTGACATCTGCGCCGTAAGGCCTTACATCGGCATAAAGAAGAACAGCCGGGAGCAGACCATGGACTCCGCCGAACTCCGCGCAATGCAGGCTCCGATCAAGGAGCGCTACAAGACCGACCCCCAGGCCGCCGCGATCACGCTGAAGGCCAAGGGCACGATCGACAACGAAAGCCTGTCCTGCAAGGTCGAAACCGGCCGCGCGCTCGCGGTCGCCGGGCTGCATCCCGCCACCGGCGGCTCCGGGCTCGAGCTCTGCTCCGGCGACATGCTGCTGGAAGCGCTGGTCGCCTGCGCCGGCGTCACGCTGAAGTCGGTCGCGACTGCCGTCGAGGTGCCGCTGAAGGTCGGGAATGTCTTCGCTGAGGGCGATCTCGATTTCCGCGGCACGCTCGGCGTCGACAAGGAGGCCCCGGTCGGCTTCCGCGAGATCCGCCTGCGCTTCGACGTCGGGACCGATGCGCCGCAGGACAAGCTCGATCTGTTGCTGAAACTCACCGAACGTTATTGCGTGGTCTATCAGACCATCAAGAACGGCCCGAAGGTGTCGGTGTCGATGCAGCGGGTATAGCGGCTTTCATCGGCGTCGTCCCGGCGAAGGCCGGGACCCATACGCCGTGCTTTCTCAATTCAAGTTCCGCTGCCCGACGGCTTTCGCTCCCCGCCAATAGTCGTGGTTGATGGGGTGGACGGCCCCCTACGGCATCAGTGTGCCAGAATGAGGTTGTTGCAAATCTCAGACAAGGGAGCCGTCCGTGAGAGAGATTATCCGCATTGGGATGGATACGTCGAAGTATATT
>NZ_VKHP01000922.1 GCF_010811875.1 Bradyrhizobium uaiense | reverse complement strand
TGCCGACCAAGTGCTGAATGGCGCCGCTTATTCCAACCGCGATGTACACGTCCGGTCTCACGATCTTGCCGGTCTGCCCAATCTGCGCGGAGAAGGGTCGCCACCCGGCGTCGACGGCCGCGCGGCTCGTCGAGAGGAATGAGCAGCCTGCGGCAGGGGCGAATGTCGAGGAAGCCCGCGTGATCGTCTCGGGTGGGCGGGGACTGCGCAATGCGGAAAACTTCGAGCTTTTGGAGCGTATTGCC
>NZ_VKHP01000921.1 GCF_010811875.1 Bradyrhizobium uaiense | reverse complement strand
GGGTCCCGAAAAAGAAGCCTTCGCTAGCTTGAAACGACCATTGTGGCAATGCCGGGGTCTCGCGGCCGAGCCTGCGAAAAGCGTCAATTTCGCTTGATCGAGGCACCCAGACGGGCCAGCGCCGCGCTTTCACCACCGCTCTCTCGCTGACCGGGCTTGCCGCCCTCGCCGGCCTGTCGCCGCTGCGCCTGATCACGGATGCGTTCGCACAGACCGCCGCCGAGGTTGCCAAGCCGCAGTCGCTG
>NZ_VKHP01000920.1 GCF_010811875.1 Bradyrhizobium uaiense | reverse complement strand
GCTATCTCGGCAAGGGCGTCGAGAAGGCGGTCGCAGCCGTCAATGGCGAGATCTTCGAGGCGCTCGCCGATCAGGCGGTCGAGGAGCAGGTCGCGATCGACCAGATCATGATTGATCTCGACGGCACCGCCGCGCGGCCGATCGACCCATCCTCCAGCACCACATCGACCTCGACCGTGGGGTTGCCGCGGCTATCCAGGATTTCGCGGCCGATGATGTCGACGATGTCAGTCATGAGAACCTCT
>NZ_VKHP01000919.1 GCF_010811875.1 Bradyrhizobium uaiense | reverse complement strand
GCGATGGAAGAGGCTGCGCCCGCGCTGAAGCCCGACCGCATCGTCGGCGTCGGCGGGCCCGCGACGCGCCACGATTCCATGGCCGCCGGCGAGGCCGGTGCCGACTATGTGCTGTTCGGCGAGCCCGCCGACGCCGACGATGCGGTCGGGCTTCAGCGCGGGCGCAGCCTCTTCCATCGCGGCGACGCCGGTCAGATGCGCGCCATCGGCGCCGGCGCGGGCCACGATGTCGGGATGGCCGTCGA
>NZ_VKHP01000918.1 GCF_010811875.1 Bradyrhizobium uaiense | reverse complement strand
TCACTGCCTTGACGAGCAGGTCCGGCTTGCTGTCGATGGTCGATTGCAGCGTGATGATTGTTGAATACGTGTTGTAGAGGCCTTCCGAGCGAATGATGTGGAACCTGTCCGCGCCTTGCGCGATCGCGAAGGCGTTCTGGACGCGGGCAAATTTCAAGCTCGAGCTCGACAAGGCCTCGCTGGTGTCCCTGATGGAGGAGCAGGCGAAGTGGGCCGTCGACAATAAGCTGGTCCGACCCGATGTC
>NZ_VKHP01000917.1 GCF_010811875.1 Bradyrhizobium uaiense | reverse complement strand
TACGGAATGCAGCCAAACCATCACTCTAGTCGCCACCCCAGCGCCAGCGCGGCGGCTCGCCCTTCCACCAGCAGACGGCAGTGAGCAGGACGCTCAGCACGAGCATGCAGCCGACAAAACGAGCCTGAACTTGCCGCCGTCGACCTTGATCAGGAACGCCGACCGTTCGTCATAGCCGTTGTGGTCGGTCGGGCTCATGGTCGAGAGGCCGTTGTTCAGATAGACGTCCTTGCCGCGCTCCAGTT
>NZ_VKHP01000916.1 GCF_010811875.1 Bradyrhizobium uaiense | reverse complement strand
GGCTGCGCAAACGTCCATCTATCCTGCGCGTGTGCGGATTAGGCCGTGCCTATAAGGCAAAGCGCAGGGTTTGTCACCCGTCTGTCGTGTTTTTTGTCCCTCGCGGAGCGGCTTTTTGGCCGGCCTTTCCTAATGATTTGTTGCGGAGGTCGCGCTCGACAGGGTCAAACTTTCTAACTAGGCGTACAAGTTCCTTGTCTCTATGAGAGGCGATCTGAAGGACCGGCGGTTTCTCGACAAATAGA
>NZ_VKHP01000915.1 GCF_010811875.1 Bradyrhizobium uaiense | reverse complement strand
ATATCGGCGAGGATGTCGTCAAGATCGGGGTCGCCCTTGCCGGCGGTCTTGGCGATGGTGTGCCATTTCAGCGCCTCCACCTTGTCCACCGGGGCGCCGGCGCCGGTCGCCAGCACATGGGCGAGGCAGCCGCGCGAAAATGGATCGGAAACAACGTCAAATGACGCCTTGACGGCGCCACTTCCAGAGGGCACCCAGTCCGGAAACCGAAGGCGCCGCAGGCCGTTTCCCGTCATCCTGAGGTG
>NZ_VKHP01000914.1 GCF_010811875.1 Bradyrhizobium uaiense | reverse complement strand
GCAAGGCCGGTCCCGGCCAGTATGTCTCGACCGGCGCCAGCGACCCGGTCTACGTGATCGGCGATCTCTCGACGGTCTGGCTGATCGCCTTCGTCCGCGAATCCGACTCCGACAATGTCGCGGTCGGCTAAGGGTCTGCATTCGTTTGCTAAGCTCTCTAAGCATGCGGTCCGGGGCTCGGTCGTTGCAGCTTCCGGGGGGACGGCCGCAGCGGTGCGCTAATAGTGCCGATTTGGTGTCGCAAA
>NZ_VKHP01000913.1 GCF_010811875.1 Bradyrhizobium uaiense | reverse complement strand
CGGATCATGACCTCAATACCATCGGCGATCTCTTTGCCGCGCTGCGTTCCTGCTGGGCGCCGCCGCCGGCGGACGACGCGCGCGCGGGCATGCAGATGTCGGTGCGCTTCAGCTTCAAACGGTCAGGATCGTGAGCTGGAGATTTTCGCCGTACGGATAATCGATCTCGGGAAAGCACGGCCCGTTGTTGAACACGCCGCAATAGGACGGGATACAAGGCCCCTCGTCGAGCACGCTGCAAGGTG
>NZ_VKHP01000091.1 GCF_010811875.1 Bradyrhizobium uaiense | reverse complement strand
AAAGCGGGCGGAATTGAGCACCGCGGTCGATGCGCGGATCGGCGCCGGCGCCAGCGTGTAGAAATCGTGCGTGTCCTCGAACGCGTCCGTTTCGATGCGGATCGGCGCGGTAACGATGCGCTTGCCGATTGGATTGCCATGGATCTTCCTCCACAAAGGCTGCAAGGCGGTCGAGATTGTCGGACCAGAATTGCGCGTAGCGATTGAGCCAGTTCATCGCCTGCTCCATCGGCCTCGCGGTGAGCCGGCACGCCACGGTGCGGCCGGTCTTTTCGCGCGCGACGAGGCCCGCATCGGTGAGCACATCGAGATGCTTCATGATCGCCGGCAACGATATCGCGAATGGCTGCGCCAGCTCGCTCACCGACAGGCTTTCCTGCTCACCGAGCCGCGCCACAAGCGCGCGGCGGGTGGGATCGGAAAGCGCCGCGAACGTGCGGTCCAGTGCTTCGTCTTGATACTTAACCATATGGTTTAGTATAAGCGCAAACGGCGCGGCGTCAAGCGCGATCCTTCACGATCGCGTCAAGGCCGATGCTCGGTCACGAAAAATGGCTGGGACGACCGGGGGTCGCGAACGCCCTGCGGCCGAACGCGTTCGCCGCGGGCGGCTATTGCGGGTGTGTTTTGTGATGCCGGTGCTTATGACGATAGCGTCGCGGCTCCGGCTGCAGCTGTGCGCGAAACAGGAAGCGCGGGTTCTCCCCGCAGGCGAGATAACGCCCCGACACGCTCGCAAGGCACTGATCGTAGGTTTGGTAGGCGCATTCGCCGGGATAGCCGAGGCTCGGCCCCTGCGCACACCACGGATAGTCATAGGGGTCGGCGGAGGCAGACTTGATGCTCGCGGCGCCGGCAAGCGCCATCGTTCCCAAAGCAAGCAGTGCCAATCGCGATGTGCGCATGATCCTATTCCTCCGGTGCCGCAGCGAGCAAAGTGCGGCAACTCGGGTAAGGTTCCTGAAGGTCATTTTATTCCGCGTCAAGGCCCAGCAGAAGGCCAGGCGTCTCCTGACGCTTGAAGCCTACTCGACCTTGAGGCCGGCGAACTCGACCACCTTCTTCCACTTGTCGGTCTCGGCCTTGATGTCGTTGCCGAAGGCGTCCGGCGTCTGGATCAGCGAATCACCGCCGAGCTCGACCAGACGCTTCCGCATATCGGGCGCGGCGAGCACGGAGTTGATCTCGGTGTTGAGCCTGGTGATCAATTCCTTCGGCGTGTTCTTCGGCGCGCCCATGCCGAACAACGCGCTCGCTTCATAGCCCTTCACGGTCTCGGCGATCGCCGGCACGTCGGGCAATTGCGAGGAGCGCTCGGCCGTCGTCACGCCGAGCGCGCGCAGCGAGCCGGAACGGATGTGCTGGATGATCGAGGGCATGTTGTCGAAGATCACCTGCACCTGACCGCCGAGCATGTCGGTGATCGCAGGCGCGGCGCCGCGATACGGCACGTGCTGCATCTTGCAGCCGGTCATCGACATGAACATCTCGCCGGAGAGATGCACCGAGGTGCCGTTGCCGGACGAGGCCATGTTCACCTTGCCGGGATTGGCCTTCACATACTCGATGAACTCGGCGACGGTCTTCGCCGGCACGTCCTTGTTGACGGTCATCACGTTCGGCACGCGGTTGAACGAGGCAACCGGCGCGACGTCGCGCACGAAGTTGAACTTCAGATTGGCGTAGAGCGAGGCGTTGATGTAGTTCGCCGGATTGACCAGCAGCACGGTGTAGCCGTCCGGCTCGGCGTTGATCGCAGCCTCGGTGCCGATATTGTTGCCGGCGCCCGGCTTGTTCTCGATCACGAATTGCTGCCCGAGCTTCTCCGACAGCCGCTGCCCGATCAGGCGCGCGATGATGTCGGTGGCGCCGCCCGGCGGATAGCCCACGATCCAGCGCACCGGCCGCGCCGGATAGTCGGCTGCGGAAGCACGGCCGATCGCGAAGGTCGAAATCCCCGACCCGATCAGGCCCAGCGCGGTGCGGCGTGAAATCATGAAGTCTCTCCCAATCCAGCAGGGTTCGGCCTCCTGCCCGTTTCTGTTGCGTTGCCTGCGGCGCGGTTCTAACAAACAATATGTGATGCGGCCAGTGCGACACGTGCGCACCAACCGCGACGAAAGACTAAGCTGCGGCTCGGATTGCATCAGAACCGAACGCGTTCGGGACCGAAAAGGATCGATCATGTCCGTCAAGGTGAATGGGCTCGACCATCTCGTGATCAACGTCACCGACGTCGTGCGCTCGGTTGCCTGGTACAGCAGGATCCTCGGCATGGAGGTGAAGGTGTTCGACCCCGGCAAGGGCAAGACACCGCGCACCTCACTGGTGTTCGGCAACCAGAAGATCAACGTGCGGCCGCGCGATGCCGACAAGGTGGAATGGTTCACCGCCGATCACGAAGCGGCCGGCAGCGACGATCTCTGCTTCCTCACCGCGAGCACGCCGGACGAAGTGGTCGCGCATCTGAAGGCCAATGGCGTCAAGATCGAGGAGGGCCCGGTCGCCAAGCAGGGCGCGCGCGGCACGCTGCGCTCGGTGTATTGCCGCGACCCCGACGGCAGCCTGATCGAGATCTCGTCGTATGAACGAGACCCAACCTAGCGATCGTTCGTCATTGCCCGCCAGCGCGTGCGTGGATGCGCGCCGGATCATAGGCACCGCCGACGGATCCACCTCTTCCGCGCGGCGGAACGGATAGCTTCAGCGCAACATTGTCCTGCAAATCCCGATTTGCGCTCGGCGCACGCCGATGGCAGAACTGCTCCCAACCAAGATCAAGGGCGGCCGCCAAGGCCGCGGGAGGACATATGACCAATTCGAGAGCCGTGCCGGGAATCGTCGGGCCGTTTGCCGGGCTCGACGTGCCATGGCTGCTGAGAATGCGCGCCGAGGTGCGCCGCGATCATCCATTCCTGATCTGGGCGCCGTTCGACGCGCCGGCGCGGCACTGGAGCTACGGCGAGTTCCATGAGCGGGTCGGCGCGCTCGCCGCGGGCCTCGCCAAACGCGGCATCAGGCAGGGCGACTATGTCCTGATCCATCTCGATAATTGCATCGAGGCGATCATGTCATGGTTCGCCTGTGTCGAGCTTGGCGCCATCGCCGTCACCACCAACACCCGCTCGGCGGCAGCCGAGATCGAATATTTTGCCGGCCATTGCGGCGCGGTCGCCGCGATCACCCAGCCGGCCTATGCCGAATTGATATCAGCCAACTGCAAGGGGCTGCGCTGGATCGCGGTGACCTCGCACGATGCGGGCCAGGCGCCGGCGCAGGCGCCCGCGCGCGGCGACAGCTTTGAAGCGCTGTTTGCCGACAGCGCCGATCGGCCGCAGCGCCCGACCGATCCGCTCGCACCTTGCAGCGTGCAATACACCTCCGGCACCACGTCGCGGCCGAAGGCGGTGCTGTGGACGCATGCCAATGCGCTGTGGGGTGCCAAGATCAACGCCGTGCATCAGGATCTGCACGCCTTTGACGTGCACCAGACCTACCTGCCGCTGTTTCACACCAACGCGCTGGCCTATTCGATGCTGGCGATCCTGTGGGTCGGCGGCACCTGCGTGATCCAGCCGCGCTTCTCGGCCAGCCGCTTCTGGCCGGTAGCGCTCGAGCACGGCTCGACCTGGACCTCGACGATCCCGTTCTGCATGAAGGCGCTGCTGGAGCACGAGGTGCCGAAGCATCACAAGTTCCGGCTCTGGGGCACCGCGGTGAACGAGCCGCCGGCATTCGCCGTGTTCGGCATCAAGATCATCGGCTGGTGGGGCATGACCGAGACCATCACCCACGGCATCATCGGTGAGGTCGACCAGCCGAACCCGCCGATGTCGATCGGCCGCGCCGCGCCGGAATACGAAATCCGCGTCACCAACGATGATGGCACGCCGACCGGCGTCGGCGAGACCGGCAATCTCCTGATCAAGGGCATTCCCGGCCTGTCGCTGTTCGCGGAATATCTGCACAACGAGAAGGCCACGCGCGAGAGCTTTGACGAGCACGGTTACTTCATCACCGGCGACCGTGTCACGATGCTGGAGCGCGGCTATCTCAAGTTCGGCGACCGCTCCAAGGACATGCTGAAGGTCGGCGGCGAGAATGTCGCAGCCTCCGAGATCGAGCAGGTGATCGCCGTGGTGCCGGGCGTCCGCGAGGCCGCGGTGGTGGCGAAGAAGCATCCGATGCTGGACGAGGTCCCGGTCGTCTTCATCATCCCGCAAACCGGCGTCGCAGCGTTGCCAGCGGATCTGCACGATAAGGTGATGACCGCGTGCCGCTCGTCGCTCGCCGACTTCAAGGTGCCCCGGGAAATCCGCTTCGTGGACGAGATGCCGCGCTCGACGCTGGAGAAGGTCGCGAAGGCCGAGCTGCGGAAGATGCTGGAGTGACGCGGCTCCAGCCGCGTCATTCCGGGATGGTCCGAAGGACCAGACCCGGAATCTCGAGATTCCCCGGTGCGCAATTGCGCACCTGAGGTTCGATGCTTTCGCATCGCCCCGGAATGACGTTCCGTCAATTCACCTCAAACCGGATCGGCAGCTTCTTCGGGCCGCTGACGAAATAGGCCTGCGTCATCTTCACCTCGCCGTCGAGCGACAGCGATTTCAGATGCGGCAGCAGCTCCTCGAACAGGATGCGCATCTCGAGCTTGGCCAGATACTGGCCGAGGCAGAGATGCGCGCCATAGCCGAATGCGACATGGCGGTTGGGCTTGCGGTCGCTGCGGAAGCGATCGGGATCCTCGAACACCTCCTCGTCGCGATTGCCCGAGGCGTAGCACAGCATCAGCCAGTCGCCCTTGGCGATTCTGCGGCCGCCGAGCTCGGTATCCGCGGTGGCCGAGCGCATGAAATGCTTGACCGGCGTCATCCAGCGAATCGACTCGTCGACCAGGCCCGGGATCAATTCCGGATTGGCCTTCACCTTGGCGAATTCCGCGGGATCCCTGGCCAGCGCCCAGATCGCGCCCGCGGTCGAGGATGAGGTGGTGTCGTGGCCCGCGGTCGCGACGATCATGTAATAGCTGGTCTGATCGTGCTCCGGCATGTAGTCACCGCCGATCTTCGCGTTGGCAATTACGGTGGCGAGATCGTCACGCGGATTCCGGCGGCGCTCCTCGGTGATCCCGCGGAAGTAGGCCGAGAAGTCGGCGATGATCGCCTGCAACATCACGGAGACCTGCTCGGCGCTCAGCGCATCGCGGACGCGCGCGGTGTCGGGATCCTGCGGGCCGAACAGTTCTTGCGTCAGCTTTAGCATGCGCGGCTCGTCCGCCTCGGGCACGCCGAGGATCTCCATGATGACGTGCAGGGGATAGCCGAGCGCGACGTCCTCGACGAAATCGCAGGCGCCGCCGCGGTCGAGCATGCGCTGCACCGTGGCCCGCGCGATCTCGCGAATGCGGCCTTCGAACTTGCCGAGATTGGCCGGCATGAACCAGCCCTGCGTCAGCGCGCGATATTTCGGATGGTCGGGTGCATCCATCTGCACCAGCGAGCGCACCAGATTGGGCCCACCGGTGATCCTGCGCACGCGCTCCTCGAGCGCCTGGTTGGTCAGCGTGGTCGGCCGATCGGCGTTGTGGAACAGGTCGTTCTGGCGACTGATCGCCTGGATATGGGCGTGCTTGGTCACCACCCAGAACGGATCGAACTTGTCCGGCCGCGCGATCCCGAGCGGATTGTTGGCGCGCAGCCAGCGATAGCTGTCGTGGATGCGGTCGTCGGCATAGGCGACCGGATCGACGAGGGTTGCCGCGATGTTGGCGGGGATGTCGAGATCCCCGGTCGTTGCCGTGTCCATGATCGTCCTCACCCAAGCATCGGTCATGCCGATGATCGCCGAAATCTAGGCGGAGGTAAGGACGCGGACTTGCGTTGATTGGCTAGAGTCGTCACCTCACCCGTCATTGCGAGGAGCGAAGCGACGAAGCAATCCATGGCCCCGCGCACGCGGAGGGATGGATTGCTTCGCTCCGCTCGCAATAACGGGGGGGGGGTGAGGGCTCAATAATGCCCGAATGCCACCGGGCGGAACGCCTGCAGCAATTGCTGGTCGAGCTTGCCACCCATCTCCTCCATCATGGAGAAGGCCTTGGCATGGGTGAACTGCAGCCGGTAGGCGCGCTTTTCGACAAGGGCGGCATAGACATCGACGATCGTGGTGACGCGGACGATGTCGCTGATCTGGTTGCCGCTGAGGCCGTTCGGATAGCCGGTGCCGTCGAGGAATTCGTGATGATGCAGGATCACGTCGAGCATTTCAGGCGGGAAGCCGCCCTGCGCGGACAGCGCCTCGTAGCCACGACGCGGATGCTCGCGCATCTCGGCCATTTCCTCGACCGTGAATGCGCCGGGCTTGTCGAGCAGCGCAACCGGAACGAACGCCTTGCCGACATCGTGCAGCAGCGCGGCGCGGGCGAGCCGGCGCTGATCGTCCTCGCGCATACCGAGATGCTGCGAGAATGCGACCGCGAAGCCGGTCACGAACAGGCAGTGACGATAGGTCTCCTGGTGATGGCAGCCCACCGTGGTCAGCCATTCGCGCAGCGAGTTGTGCTTGATCGCCTTGAGGATCTTGTTTTCGGCGGCAACGATGTCCTCGAACTTGAGCGGCTCGCCGGCGCGCATCCGCTCGAACATCTTGACCATTACGCCGTGCGCGGCTTCGACGCCGCGGTTGAGCGCCTTGCCGCGGTCGGTCTCGTCGTAACCGCTGTTGTCGGGAAATGCGGCACGGATGCGCTGCAGGATGCCGCGCGCATCGAACGGCCGCGAGATCGTGTCGGTGGCGCCGAGCGCCCAGGCCTGCATCGAAGCGTGATGCAGCGCATCCGCCAGCACGAACAGCCGCGGCATCTCGCGATAGGCATCGGTCTGCAACTTGGCGCGCACCATCTGCACGGCTTCGGGCGAGCGCAGGTTGATGTCGACGACGATGCCGGAGAGATCGCGTGCCGGCTGCTCGGGAATGTCGGACGTCGGAACGGTATCGACCTCGCCCACCGAGCGCAGGATGCTGGCGAGTTCGTTGCTTTGATCGCTTCGATCTGACGCCAGCAGGAGACGGCGCTTCGAAGTCTGGTTGTTGGCCAAGGCAGTCATGACATCCCCGTCGCGGTAACGACCGACGCTGGACGCTACCGGACGATGCGTTCCCTCCGGCTTAATGGGGATGCTGAACGACGGTTAAGCGCAATGGATACAATTTGAGGGATCGTCGAATCCGCCAGCGAAATCAGGCCGGCCCGAAATAAAAGCAGCCGGACGCGGCGCCGGCGAATCGTGAATTATTTCCGGCTCCAGCGCGGCGCAAAGAAAAACGCCGGAGAGCATTACGCTCTCCGGCGTCCTCATTCGTTCAGGCCGTTACGCCTTCATCGCAGCCTTTACCGCTTCCGCGGTGATCGGCAGGCCCCGGACGCGGGCGCCGACTGCGTTGAAGACGGCGTTGCCGATCGCCGGCGCCACCACCGTCACGGCGGGCTCGCCGACGCCGGTTGCCTTCTCGCCATTGGCGATGACGTTGACCGCGACTTCCGGCAGCTGGCTCATCCGAAGCGGCGTGTAGCTGTCGAAATTGGTCTGCTCGATGCCGCCGTCCTTCAACGTCGCCTTCTCGAACAGCGCCAGTGACATGCCCCACAGCGCCGCGCCCTCGACCTGGGCCCGGATGCCATCGGGATTCACCTGCGTACCAACGTCGGTCGCAACCGTCAGCTTCTTCACCGTCACCTCGCCCGACGGGGCGACGGCGACGTGGGCGACGCAGGCGGTCCAGCTCGCCGTGGCGCGCTCCTGCGACGACACGCAGGCCACGCCCATGCCTTCGCCCTTGGGCAGCTGCTTGGTGCCGTAGCCGGCGAGACCCATCGCAGCGAGCAAGGTGTTGCGGAGACGCTGCGCGCCGCCGTCATTCTTGCCCTTGCCGTCGAGCAACGAGATGCGGAGCTGCGCCGGGTCCTTGCCGGTCGCATGCGCGATCTCGTCGACCATGCTTTCGATCGCCCAGAAGGTCCAGCCCGGCGCCACCGAACGGAGCTGACCCGACGGGGTGGCGTTGTGCGCCATCTCGTTCTTGATCGCCCGCACATAGTGGTTGGGCACGGTGTAGAAGAAGTCCGCTCCGTTCACCGTGAAAGCATCGAGCGGCCCCTTCTTGTCGACCGAGGGCGACAGGAAGTCGGGGATGCCCCAACGCTGGGTCGGCCAGGCCGAGACGACATCGTGGCTCAATGCGACGAGCTTGCCGTCGCCGTCCACGCCGGCCTTCACCTTCTGGAAGGTCAATGGACGCGAGAAATCCATCGTCATGTCGTTTTCGCGCGTGTAGATGACCTTGACCGGCTTGCCGACGGCCTTCGCCGCCTGCACCGCGGGCACCATCATGTCGGCGTCGAGACGCCGGCCGAAGCCGCCGCCCAGCCACGTCTGGTGCATCACCACGAACTTCGGATCGATCCCGGCGGCGCCGGCTGCGATCGCGCCGGAGCGTGTCGCGAACTGGTTGCCGGAATAGATGTGCAGGATGTCGCCCTTGAACTCCGCGGTGGCGTTCATCGGCTCCATTGGCGCGTGGATGTTGATGTTGGTGGTGTATTCCGCCTCCAACACCTTGGCCGCCGAACCGAAGGCCGCATCCGGATCGCCGTCCTTGACGAAGAACTGGCCGGAATCGCTCAGTCCCTGAAGCCGCTTGGCTTCAGCCAGCAGCGATTCGCTCGACGCTTTTGCGTTCGGGCCGCCATCGTAGCTGATCTTCAGCGCCTCGGCGGCTTTCTTCGCCTGCGCATAGGTGCTGGCGACCGCGACGACCCAACCGGTCGTGGTTGTGGTCTTGTCGTCCAGGGTGACGGCCTTGATGAAGCCCGGCAGCTTCTTGGCCGCGCTATCGTCGACCGACTTCACGGTGGCACCGTAACGGACCGGCGGAGTGACCAGCGCGCCGTAGACCATGCCCGGCAACATCGTGTCGATGCCGTACTTGGCCGTGCCGTTGACCTTCAACGGAATGTCGAGCTGCGGCACCGAGACGCCGATCATGGTGTACTGGTCGGGCGTCTTCAGCTTGATCGCCTTCAGATCATCTGCGGTGAAGGTCTTGGTCGCCTTGCCGCTCTTCACGACGTCGGCGAACGACATCGACTTCTTCGACTTCGGATGGCTGATCGTCGACGCGCGCACCACCAGCTCGCCGGCCGGCACGCCCATCGAAGCGGCAGCCGCCTCGGTCAATGCGATACGGCCGGCAGCGCCGGCGCGGCTCATGGCGTCGAAGTTCATCATCGTCGACCAGCTGCCGCCGGTGATCTGCGCGCCCAGCACGGGATCGTTGTACTTCGGGTCGTTGGAGGCGAGCTGGACCCGCATGTCCTTCCAGTTCGCGCCGAGCTCTTCGGCCACGATCTGCGCCATGGTCGAGGCAACGTGCTGGCCCATGTCGGCCTTGCCGCAGGTCACGGTGACGAGACCATCAGGCGTGATCGAATACCAGACGCTCGGCTCGAAGTGGGCGGGTGCGGGCGCTGCGAGCGCGTGATCGACGCCGGACGCGGCGTAGCCGAGCACGAGGCCGGTTGCAGCGGTGCCGACCAGGAAGGAACGGCGGCTGAGATCAGTCGCCTCAGGGGCGAGACTCTTCACGTGCTTGTTCATGTGGCCCTCCGCTCGGATCCGGTGGCCGATGCGGTGCGCATGTCGGACGCAGCGCGCATGATCGCCTTCTGGATTCGTGAATAGGTCATGCAACGGCAGAGATTGCCGTCCATATGCGCGACCACTTCTTCCTTCGTCGGGTTGGTGTTCTTCGACAGCAGCGCTGCCGCCTGCATGATCTGGCCGGACTGACAGTAGCCGCATTGCGGCACCTGCTCGGCGACCCAGGCCTTCTGCAAGGGATGTTCGCCCTTGGCGGAGAGACCTTCGATGGTGGTGATCTTCTTGCCGACGGCATCGGCGAGCGAGGTCTGGCAGGACCGCACCGCTTCGCCGTTGACGTGAACCGTGCAGGCGCCACAGAGACCGGCGCCGCAACCGAATTTGGTGCCCGTCATCTGCAATTGCTCGCGGATGACCCAAAGCAGCGGCGTGTCACTGGCCGCCTCGACGGACATATTCCGTCCGTTGATATTGAGATTTGGCATCTCTCTCCCCTTCCGGTGGCGGAAGCCGCTTACGGCGGCAACTCACTGTTGGGTCATGGCTGGCGCCCACCGGGTAAGCGACAGTTGCCGAAACAATGATCCGGTTCCCGGTTGGAGGCAATCCAATTTGGAATTGCTCGAAAGGAATAAATTTCGGAAACTGCCGGTTGTGCGATGCGGCAACGGCATGAAGCTTTTGAAATGCCAGTATTGATGCCGTATCGATGGCTCCTACCAAGGTCGGTAGCGCCGCCGGACCTGACGTCGACAACAGAAGGAGCCCGTCAATGGCCAAGCTCAACCGCAGCGGAGTCGATATCTATTATGAGATTCACGGCAGCGGCCCGCCTTTGATCCTCACCCACGGCTATTCGTCGACCTCAGCGATGTGGCAGGGCCAGATCGAGGCGCTGTCGAAGCGGCACAAGCTGATCCTGTGGGACATGCGCGGGCACGGCCAGTCCGACTATCCCGACAATCCGGATGCCTATAGCGAAGCCCTGACCGTCGGCGACATCGCCGCCCTGCTCGACGCCGCCGGCGCGGACCAGGCGATCGTCGGCGGCCTATCGCTCGGCGGCTACATGTCGCTCGCCTTTCATCGCGCCCATCCGGAACGGGTGCGCGCGCTTCTGATCATCGACACCGGCCCGGGATTCAAGAAGGACGATGCCCGCGAGGTCTGGAACAAGCGCGCCCGCGACACCGGCGACCGGTTCGACCGCGAAGGGCTCGAGGTGCTGAAGTCGGCGAGCGCCGAGCGCGCATCGGTCACGCATCGCAATGCAAAGGGCCTCGCGCTCGCCGCGCGTGGCATGCTCGCGCAACGCGATGCGCGGGTGATCGAGTCGCTGCCCGCCATCAAGGTGCCAGCACTGGTTGTGGTCGGCGCCGACGACACGCCGTTCCTGGCGGCGTCCGACTACATGGCGGCGAAGATCCCGGGCGCGCAGAAGGCGGTGATCCCGAACGCCGGCCACGCCGTCAATATCGACCAGCCAGAGGCCTTCATCGCCGCGGTGCTTCCGTTCCTCGATCGCCTGGAATCGGGCGCGGCAACGGCCAAGTAAAGGACACGGCATGAAGACGATCGCCGTTGCCGTGTTGCTGACTGTGGCCACGACCGCTGCAAGCGCCCAGAAGCTGCCGTTCGTAACAGCCCCGTCCACTTTCACCGCGACGCTGTCGAACACCACCCCGCTGGTGTTCGGCATGGGTGTCGCGGACGCGCAACGCGCGCTCGGCACGCCCTTCACTTATGTGAGCGGCCGGCCCGGCAACGAGATCTTCCTGACCTTCCGCGACCTCGGCGGCAGCGGGCTGTTTCCGCACCACGACCGCCTCTTCCTGCAGTTCCGCAAGCACCGGTTGACCGGCTGGAAGGCCGACTGGGGCGAGAACTGGATGTGGCGCTAAACCTGATCGATGCCCTTCATGCAACCCCCAACATGACAAGGATGGACCATGGGACAAGACATCAAACTGAAAGCTTCAGACGGATTTGAACTCGGCGCCTATCGCGCCGACCCTGCCGGCGCGCCGAAGGGCGCTGTCGTCGTGATCCAGGAGATCTTCGGCGTCAATCACCACATCCGCTCGGTTTGCGACCGGCTGGCGAAGGAAGGCTATGTTGCGGTTGCGCCCTCGATCCTCGACCGCATCACGCCGAACTTCCAGAGCGGCTATTCTCCCGACGAAATCGCCGAGGCGCGCAAATTCGTCGCCAATCCGGACTTTGCCGCGATGCTGCGCGACAGCCAGGCGGCGATCGACGCAGTGAAGTCGGTCGGACCGGTCGGCATCATCGGCTTCTGCCTCGGCGGCAGCATCGCCTATGCGGCCGCCACCAAGCTGTCAGGGCTGTCGGCTGCGATCGGCTATTACGGCGGCGCCATCATACGCTTCGCCGACGACAAGCCGGCCGTGCCGACGCAACTGCATTTCGGCGAGAAGGATGCCGGCATTCCCTTGAGCGATGTCGAGACCATCAAGTCGAAGCGGCCCGAGGTCGAGGTCTTCATCTATCCCGGTGCGCAGCACGGCTTCCATTGCGACGAGCGCGCAAGCTACGACAAGGCCAGCGCCGACACCGCCTGGCCGCGCAGCATGGAATTTTTCGCGAAGCATTTGCGGAAATAAGCCGCAGCTTTTTCCATCTCGTCATTCCGGGGCGCGCGAAGCGCGAGCCCGGAATCCATTTCCGCCGCATCATTCGTGGTGGAATGGATTCGGGGCCTGCGCCTTACGGCGCATCCTCAGGTGCGCAATTGCGCACCGGGGAATGACGGGTGGATGGAAATTTCGCCTAAAACCAGCGCTCGCCGACGAACACTGTATCGCCCGGGCTCATCGGCGTGCCCAGCGGCACCACGAAACGGCCGGCGCCGGACGCGTCGGTGTGGGTCAGTGTCACGCTGTCGCGGCGGGCGCGCGGCGAGAAGCCGCCGGCAATCGCGACCGCGCTCTCGACGGTCATGTTCGGCACGTAGGGATATTGGCCGGGGGCCTGGACCTCGCCGAGGATGAAGAACGGCCGGTAGGACTCGATCTCGACCGCCACCGACGGCTCGCGGATGAAGCCGTTGCGCAGCCGTGCCGAGATTTCACCGGCGAGCCCGGCCGGCGTGCGGCCGCGTGCCGGCACCGAGCCGATCAGCGGCATCGTGATCGCGCCCGCGGCGTCGATCGCGTAGGAGTTGGTCAGGCCTTCCTGGCCATAGACCACGACGCGGAGCTTGTCGCCCGGGCCGAGATGATAGGAATTGTCGTAACCGGCGGGCCCAGCCGGCGCGGCGGCATAAACGACTGGGGCGGCGACCGGCGCGGCATAGCCATAACCGGGAGAAGAGCTCGCGAAGGCGGAACGCAATGCGCTGATCGCACCGCCGCCTCCATCGGCAACCGGAGCGGCTGCGTAGGTCGGACCATAGGTGACGGCATCGACACCTTGCGGGCCGACGGCAACGGGCCCAGACGTGCTCATGCAGCCAGACAGCGCGAGCGCAGCCACAACGGCAGTGATCGGCAATCGTAACGCGCGTGCAACCGGCACCGGACTTATCCCTCAACGGCGAGACAGGCCCAGTCTTGCACCACTTATGGTTAATAAAGGGTTTTCGGGGATCGAGTAGAGAGCCGGAAAGCCCGCCTCCCCCTCGATCCAGGGCCGGCCTCCGGAAAAGCGCGGAGCGCGTTGCCGGAGCGGTTGCTTCTCAAGCAGGACGATCAGGCGGTGACGCCGACGCCGATCGGGCAGGAGACGCCGGTGCCGCCGAGCCCGCAATAGCCCGCCGGATTCTTGGCGAGATACTGCTGGTGATAGTCCTCGGCGAAGTAGAACTCGCCGGCCGCGGCGACTTCCGTCGTGATCGCGCCGAGGCCCTTGGCGGCAAGCGCCTTCTGATACATCGCCTGCGACGCATCGGCAGCTTTGCGCTGCTCGTCGCTGAAAGTGTAGATCGCGGAGCGATACTGCGTGCCGATGTCGTTGCCCTGGCGCATGCCCTGCGTCGGGTTGTGGTTCTCCCAGAACGTCTTCAGCAGCTTCTCGTAGGAGATCTTCTTCGGGTCGAACACGACCAGCACAACTTCGGTGTGGCCGGTGCGTCCCGAGCACACCTCCTCATAGGTCGGGTTCGGCGTGTGGCCGCCGGCATAGCCGACTGCGGTGGTGTAGATTCCGTCGCCGAGTTCCCAGAACTTGCGCTCCGCGCCCCAGAAGCAGCCGAGCCCGAACACCGCCTGCTCAAGGCCTTGCGGATAAGGCGGCGTCAACTTGCTGCCGTTGACGAAATGGGTGGTCGCGGTCGGGATCGGCGTCGCGCGGCCCGGCAGCGCCTCGGCGGCGCTTGGCAACGCGGTAGTCTTGCGCATGAACAACATGGATACCTCCAGGCGGGACATCGGCCGACGCGGGTTGGGCCTGCGGGCCGGCTGTCACCTATATATGTCCTTACGGAGATGATGGCAGCCCCGTTACCGATGGCTGCGGCCGAAGGCTCAGCCAGATCAGTCGCGTGAATAGCCGATCAGGGGCTTGCGCGGCCGGAACAGGATCATCAGCAGGATGCCCAGGATGCCGAGCACCGCGAACACCGGCTGCTCGAGGAGCAGGCGGACCACACTGTTCCAGAGCCAGGGCGCGAGGTGATCCAGCCAGGCGTGGAACGCCTGCTGGCTCGACTGATGGATGTCGTTCCAGAACTGGCCGAACTGGGTGAACCGCAGGCTCTGGTCGGCGACGTAACGGGCTCCGTCATAGACCATGAAGATGAAGCTGCCAGCCAGCAGCAAAAGGCCGATCAGACGGAAAAAGCCGCGGATCATGCGTCACCCAAATTCCCTGTCGCGCCCCGCGCGTCGTCAGGCCTTACCGGGCGCCTCCCGGAAATTCAACCTCTTCAGCGGCTTATCCGGCCCTCCCGGGCCCGATTTCGGCCCCTTTTTGAGCCCCGAAAGCGTTGACGCTTACGCCTGCGCCATCTATAAGACCGGCCGATGGCGGCGGGCGCAATCCTGCCGCCGCTGTTCTTTGGACAGTGCCGCATGCGGGGGCAGCAATTTGCGCTCTTCGCATGGCAGCCTCAAGGACACCCAAGTCAATACCTTGGACAAATACATCAGAGTCGAGATTTGAACCGGCCGGTGCGCGCAAGCCCGACCACCGAGCGATCACCGCCGAAGGACAGTTAGAGAACCATGGCCAACACCACCTCCGCCAAGAAGGCGACCCGCAAGATTGCCCGCCGCACCATCATCAACAAGTCGCGCCGCACCCAGATGCGTGGCGCGGTGCGCACCGTCGAGGAAGCGATCAAGAGCGGCGACCGCGAGGCGGCACTCAAGGCGATGACCAAGGCCGAGCCTGAGCTGATGAAGGCAGCGCAGCGCAACATCATTCACAAGAACCTCGCGAGCCGGAAGGTGTCGCGCCTCACGCAGAGCATCGCCAAGCTCGCCAAGTGAGCTGCAACTCAGCTGACTGAAAAACAGATCTGTCACGAAGCCCGGCTCGCGCCGGGCTTTTTGTTTTTGTCCGGACTTTTGTCGTGGAAGTTTCATAGCGCGAGAACAATGCGCGTTGCCGCGCAACGAACTGCGTGTCATGTTTCGTCGCGTCCGTAGTTCTACCGGACAATATGCTTAACACAGCGCACTCGCGCACAGATTGTTCTTCGCTAAGCTAGATAGATGGAATAGCGAGCGAATATCTCGCGTTGAAATTCGCGACGTGGGGTTACCCTGCAAAAGTAATCGAGAAAAATGACGTCTCGCGAATTACTTATGCACATAGCGTCGGACAGCGATTGGAAAAATGACCGACGCGAGACCAATTGTAAATTTTCTATGAAAAATTTTTGGTATTGCACCGTCCTTTGTGACACGCGTGAATCTGTGCGCTGATTCAAAAACTTGCTTTCGCAGCTCAGCATCGGCAACGCCGCAACAGTTGCGAAGAGTCGCGATCCCCGTCGAATCCACGGATTGTCAGAAAATGCGCTTGGTGTATTTATTTCTTGTTCGCGACGCCCACGGTTCTCCAGATCAGCGCGGTTTGAGACCCAAGGGCGGACGCACAAATCGGCGGCGGTGTGTGCGTTAGCGACGCTTTCCAAGCGAAGCTGGATTGACGGCTCATAGCGATATGAGGACGGTCGACCTGTGTCAAAATTTCTCCGGCGATGTCCCCGGCAATTTGGGGGATCGAACAAGAGAGACCAGGCGTCAGTCGGAATCCAGCAACGGGAACGCGGCGCGAGCGAACGGGTTGACGACGACACGCGGCGGCGAAGCACCGGGCATCTCGGTGTTCGGTAGCGGCAGTTCGAATTGAAAGACACGAGCAAGCTGACAACTTGCCGCGATACGTCGCGGCGGGAGGGGGAGGACTTATGCCTTACGGTATCATCACTGCAGTCGAACCGACGACAACTGAAGTGCAGATTTCCAGTGGTGCCGTAATCAACTCCTCGGACGTTGGCTCTTCCCCCCAGAGGCCGTCGAGTACGCGCTGACCTCGCGGGACGCATCTTCTCCAAACAGCTGATCTGTCGGGTGGCGCATGGCCGCCGCACGGGAGAGCTTTGTCCGGAGCAGACCGCGCCCGCTAGAGGTCGCGCCGTGGCAGCAAACCTGCCCGGCGCTTTCGCAACAATTATCTCTCAGACTTGGAAGTACGAAGACAATGACGAACACGGAACAGGATCGCTGGTCGCGGGTGAAGGGACGTTTGCGGACGAGTGTCGGCGAGGACGTTTACACGAGCTGGTTCGCACGGATGGACCTGGAGAGCGTGCACGATGAGAGCGTGCACCTGTCGGTTCCGACCCGGTTCCTCAAGAGCTGGATTCAGGCGCATTATGCCGAGCGCGTGCTCTCCTGCTGGCAGGCCGAGATGCCCGAAGTGCATCGCATCGACCTCACGGTGCGTTCTGCGATCCGTGCGGCGGTTCCGGCGAAGGAAGCGGTTGCACCGGTCGAAGTGCGTCGTGTCGAGCGCAACGACGGCCGCCCCGCGCCGGAACTGCGCGCATTCGCGACCGCGCCGGTGTCCGCAAGCCATGATGCGCTCGGCGGCTCGCCGCTCGATCCGCGCCTGACCTTTGCGAGCTTCGTCGTCGGCCGCTCCAACACGCTGGCCCATGCGGCTGCGCGCCAGGTTGCGGAAGGACGCCGCGGCGATCCCGTGATGTTCAACCCGCTCTACATCCATGCCGGCGTCGGCCTCGGCAAGACCCATCTGCTGCAGGCGGTGACCTGGGCCGGCAATTCCGGCGGCGAGCGCAAGGTGCTGTATCTCACCGCCGAGAAGTTCATGTACGGCTTCGTCGCGGCACTGAAGACGCAGACGGCGCTGGCGTTCAAGGAAGCGCTGCGCGGCATCGACGTGCTGGTGATCGACGACCTGCAGTTCCTGCAGGGCAAGTCGACGCAGGCCGAGTTCTGCCACACGCTGAACGCGCTGATCGATGCCGGCCGCCAGGTCGTGATCGCGGCCGACCGTCCGCCGTCCGATCTCGAAAGCCTCGACGACCGTGTCCGCTCGCGACTGGCCGGCGGCCTCGTGGTCGAGATGGCTTCGCTCGGCGAGGAACTGCGGCTCGGCATCCTGAAGTCGCGCGTCGCCGCGGCCCGCGTCCACCACGCAAGCTTCGACGTGCCGGAGGAAGTGCTCGACTATCTGGCACGCACCATCACCCATAATGGCCGCGACCTCGAAGGCGCGATCAACCGCCTGCTGGCGCACTCCAAGCTCAACAACCAGCCGGTGACGCTGGAGATGGCCGAGCGCGAGGTGCGCGACCTGATCCGCCCGCAGGAGCCGAAGCGGATCAAGATCGAGGACATCCAGCGCGTGGTTGCCCGGCAGTACAATGTCAGCCGCTCCGACCTCTTGTCGTCCCGCCGCACCGCCAATGTAGTGCGCCCGCGCCAGGTTGCGATGTATCTGGCGAAGACGCTGACCTTGCGCTCGCTGCCGGAGATCGGCCGACGCTTCGGTGGCCGCGACCACACTACGGTGCTGCACGCCGTGCGCAAGATTGAGGCACTGGTCGCCAAGGACACGACGCTGTCGGAAGAAGTCGAATCGCTGAAGCGCCAGCTCCAGGAATAAGGCAGCCGCATCCGGCTGGCTCGTTCCATGGCCCTCCCCTTAGCCAAAGGGGAGGGCCAAACTTTTTTCCGACCCAAAACGTGGGGAACGGGGCCCGTTTCGCGCCCGTATCCCTTGCACCGGCCGCTCATCCGAGCCACCTTGCGGTCCCCCCGTGGGTTTGATCAAATCCGGTATTGATCCGGCTTTTCGGGTTTCCAACGCCGCGGTGCTGCCCTGAACGGCCGCCCGGCTTTTCCATCTGAGGGATCTGGCGGGTATTGCAATGAAGGTCACCGTCGAGCGCGCGCAACTCCTGAAATCGCTGGGTCACGTTCACCGCGTGGTCGAGCGCCGCAACACCATCCCGATCCTCGGCAACGTGTTGATCCGCGCCGAAGGCGCCAAATTGTCGCTGAAGGCGACCGACCTCGATCTCGAGGTGACGGAGACCTTGGCCGCCGAGACCGGAACCGCCGGCTCGACCACGGTGCCCGCGCACATGTTCTACGACATCGTCCGCAAGCTGCCCGACGGCTCGCAGATCGTGCTGGAGGCCGACGGCGACCGCTCGGTGCTCGCCGTGCGTGCCGGCCGCTCGCGCTTCACGCTGCAGACCCTGCCCGAGAGCGATTTCCCCGGCCTCGCCGCCGGCGATATGACGCATTCGTTCTCGCTGCCGGCGTCCGACATCAAGCGCCTGATCGACCGCACCCAATTTGCGATCTCGACCGAAGAGACCCGCTACTACCTCAACGGCATCTATCTGCACGCGGCCGGCAGCGCCAAGGCGGCGACCCTGCGCGGCGTCGCGACCGACGGCCACCGCCTGGCCCAGATCGACCTCGCGCTGCCCACGGGCGCGACCGGCATGCCCGGCGTGATCGTCCCGCGCAAGACGGTCGGCGAGGTGCAGCGGCTGATCGAGGGCGACGATGCCGAGATTTCGATCGAGCTGTCGGATGGCAAGATCCGCTTCACGCTCGGCAACGTGGTGCTGACCTCGAAACTGATCGACGGCACCTTCCCCGACTATGGCCGCGTCATTCCGCAGAACAACGACAAGGAACTGGTCGTCGACAAGAAGGATTTCGAGGCCGCCGTCGACCGCGTCTCGACCATCTCGAGCGAACGCGGCCGCGCCGTGAAGCTGGCTCTGTCCGCGGGCAAGCTGGTGCTCTCGGTCACCAACCCGGATTCCGGCAGCGCCACCGAAGAGCTCGAGGTCGAGTACGCCTCCGACGCGCTCGATATCGGCTTCAACTCGCGCTATCTGCTCGACATCGCCGCCCAGATCGAGGGCGAAGTCGCAGTGCTGAAGCTCGCCGATCCCGGCTCGCCAACGCTCGTGCAGGACAAGGACAGCAAGGGCGCACTCTACGTGCTGATGCCGATGCGGGTGTGACGGACTTCTCTTCGCGCGCATCAGCACTAGATTGCGTCGTGGCTGGGCACGACTGCCCGGCAATGACGAGCTGAGATGACCCCGTCCCGCATTCATCGCCTGTCGCTGACGCATTTCCGCAATTACCGGGCGGCAACGCTGCAGGTCGCGGGCGACATGGTGGTGCTGGTCGGGCCGAACGGCGCCGGCAAGACCAATTGCATGGAGGCGGTCTCGTTCCTGTCGCCGGGCCGCGGGCTGCGCCGCGCGACCCTGGAGGACATCGCCGACAATCAGGGCGACGGTTCCTGGGCGGTCTCGGCCGAAGTGGAGGGCGCGCTCGGCCTCGCCACGCTCGGCACCGGCATCGATCCCCCGACCGGCGAGGCGAGCAACACCAGGCGCTGCCGCATCGATCGCGAACCGGTGGGTTCCGCGACCGCCTTCGGCGATCATCTGCGCATGGTGTGGTTGACACCCGCCATGGACGGCCTGTTCATGGGCGCGGCGTCGGAACGGCGGCGCTTCTTCGACCGCCTGGTGCTGGCCATTGATTCCGAGCATTCCAGCCGCGTCTCCGCACTGGAGCGTTCGCTGCGCTCGCGCAACCGGCTGCTCGAGGTGCGCAACTATGACGACCATTGGTGTGATGCGATCGAGCGCGAGACCGCGGAGCTTGCGGTCGCGGTCGCCGCGTCGCGCGGCCAGACCGCCGCCAAGCTCGCGGTGATGCTGCGCGAGCGCGGCGCGGCCTCCGCCTTTCCCTCCGCCGAGATCATGCTCGATGGCTGGATGGAGAATGCGCTGCTGCAGGAGCCCGCGACCGCAGTGGAAGACCGCTATCGCGAGGTCCTGCGCGCCAGCCGTCCGCGCGACGCCGCCGCCGGGCGCACGCTGGACGGCCCGCATCTGACCGATCTGCAGGTGGTCTACGCACCGAAGAACATGCCGGCGCGCGACGCCTCGACCGGCGAGCAGAAGGCGCTGCTGATCGGGCTGGTGCTGGCGCACGCCACGATGGTTGCGGAGATGACCGGCATCGTGCCGCTGCTGTTGCTCGACGAGGTCGTCGCTCACCTCGACCCCAACAGGCGCAAGGCGCTGTTCGAAGAGCTCGGCAAGCTCGGCGCCCAGGTCTGGATGACCGGCGCCGACCCCGCGGCCTTCGTCGATATCGGTCCGCGAGGGCAGATTTTCGACGTCGAATCCGGCCGCGCCACGCGGCGCGGCTGATTGGCTGCAGCCAATTCCGTTCCGATGGAATCGGAACGGGGCTCTAGATTCTTGTTCTGACGCGTTTTCATTACGCGAACCGGTACCCACTTCGCTCGAAAACGCTCTGGGCAATCTGAAGCGGTGGCGCCGTCGCGGAGCGCATTGCCAAAATATCGAAAACAACCCCATGCAAAGTCGCCGGCGGCGGCCGGCTGTCGACCAGACGGCTTGACACGTCGGGCAACTCAGGAGCATTATTCTAATATTCCGAAATTGCGCGACATCCCCTCGCCCCGGTCCGCCGATGCCCGGCGGCGACAAGCGAGCCTCCGACGCCGCTCCAATTCGGCTTGGTCTCATCATGTTTCCGGCGGCGCAGAATCGGCCTTGGTGAGGGCTCCGAATCCGTCACCGAATCGGGCTTTTCAGCGCCTCCGGAATCGGCCTCTGCAGACCTTGAAAAAGGCCTAAAAAATCCTATCTATTCAGTAGTTTGTAGAGAGAGACTTTGCGCTAGGCGCAACACCTCTTTCATGGCACAAATAGCGGAATCAGCGCCTCAAAATGTGCAGCTGATTCGGGACATCCTCGAAGGCCTCACATGACTGAACCTGCCCGGCAGACCCCTGCCGAATCTGAGCATCCCGTTCCGGCCGAATATGGTGCGGAATCGATCCGGGTGCTGAAGGGCCTCGACGCCGTCCGCAAGCGGCCCGGCATGTATATCGGCGATACCGATGACGGGTCCGGCCTGCACCACATGGTCTACGAGGTCGTCGACAACGCCATCGACGAGGCCTTGGCGGGGCATGCGAGCCGCGTGCTGGTCACCCTCAACGCCGACAATTCCGTTACCGTGTATGACGACGGCCGCGGCATTCCGGTCGGCATCCACAAGGAAGAAGGCGTCTCGGCAGCCGAGGTCATCATGACCCAGCTGCACGCCGGCGGAAAATTCGACCAGAACTCCTACAAGGTTTCCGGCGGCCTGCACGGCGTCGGCGTCTCCGTCGTCAACGCGCTGTCCAGCAAGCTCGGCTTGCGCATCTGGCGCGACGACAAGGAACACTACATCGAGTTCGCGCACGGCGATGCCGTGGCGCCGCTCAAGGTGGTCGGAGACGCCCCGGGCAAGCGCGGCACCGAGGTCACCTTCCTCGCCTCGACCGAGACCTTCAAGAACGTCGAATATGATTTCGCCACGCTCGAGCACCGGCTGCGCGAGCTCGCCTTCCTCAATTCCGGCGTCCACATCGTGCTCTCCGACATGCGCCACGCGGTCGAGAAGCGCGAGGAGATGCACTATTCCGGCGGCGTCGAGGAGTTCGTCAAATATCTCGACCGCAACAAGAAGGCGATCGTGCCGGCGCCGATCATGGTGCGCTCGGAAGCCAACGGCATCGGCGTCGAAGCCGCGCTGTGGTGGAACGACAGCTACCACGAGAACGTGCTGTGCTTCACCAACAACATCCCGCAGCGTGACGGCGGCACCCATCTGGCCGGCTTCCGCGGCGCGCTGACGCGCCAGGTCAACGGTTATGCCGAGGCCAATGCGAAGAAGGAAAAGATCGCGCTGACCGGCGACGATTGCCGTGAAGGCCTCACCGCGGTGCTGTCGGTGAAGGTGCCCGATCCGAAATTCTCGTCGCAGACCAAGGACAAGCTGGTGTCCTCGGAGGTTCGACCGGTGGTCGAGAACGTCCTGAACGAGGCGCTCGCCGCCTGGTTCGAGGAGAATCCGAAGGAAGCCAAGGAAATCGTCGGCAAGGTGATCCAGGCCGCCGCAGCCCGCGAGGCGGCGCGCAAGGCCCGCGAGCTGACACGCAAGAATCCGCTCAGCGTCTCCTCGCTGCCCGGCAAGCTCGCCGACTGCCAGGAGAAGGATCCAGCCAAATCCGAGCTGTTCATCGTCGAGGGCGACTCGGCAGGCGGCAGCGCCAAGCAGGGCCGCAACCGCGAATTCCAGGCGGTGCTGCCGCTGCGCGGCAAGATCCTCAATGTCGAGCGCGTGCGCCCCGACAAGATGCTGTCGTCCGAGCAGATCGGCACGCTGATCACCGCGCTCGGCACCGGCATCAGCGACGATTTCTCGGTCGACAAGCTGCGCTACCACAAGATCATCGTGATGACCGACGCCGACGTCGACGGCGCCCATATCCGCACGCTGCTGCTGACCTTCTTCTATCGTCAGATGCGCTCGATCATCGATGGCGGCTTTCTCTATATCGCCCAGCCGCCGCTCTATAAGGTCTCGCGCGGCAAGTCCGAGCAGTACCTGAAGGACGAGCGCGCGCTGGAGGATTATCTGATCTCGACCGGGCTCGACGAATGCGTGTTCAAGCCGGCCTCCGGCGACGACCGCTCGGGCCGCGACTTGCTGGCGCTGGTCGAAGACGCAAGGATCATCCGCTCCGTGTTGCGCAACCTGCACAGCCGCTACAATCGCGCGGTCATCGAGCAGGCCGCGATCGCGGGCGTGCTGAACCCCAGGATCACCTGCGACATCGCGACCGCCAGTTCGGCCGCCGAGTACATCGCCAAGCGGCTGGACGCCGTGGCCGACGAGGTCGAGCGCGGATGGATCGGCACGTTCACGGAAGGCCAGGGCTTCCAGTTCGAGCGCACCGTGCGCGGCGTCAAGGAAGCGGCCGTGATCGACGACGCCTTCCTCGGCTCGGCCGATGCACGCAAGCTCGATGAATACGCCACCGAGCTGCAGGAGATCTACGTGCGCGCGGGCAAGCTCCGGCGCAAGGATGCGGAGCAGATCATCCACGGTCCGGTCGACCTGTTCGAGGCCGTGACCGACGCCGCCCGCAAGGGCATCTCGCTGCAGCGCTATAAAGGTCTCGGCGAGATGAACCCGGAGCAGCTGTGGGAGACCACGCTGGACACCGAGGCGCGCTCGCTGCTCCAGGTGAAGGTCAAGGAGGTCGACGAGGCCGACGATATCTTCACCAAGCTGATGGGCGACGTGGTCGAACCGCGCCGCGACTTCATCCAGGAAAACTCGCTCAGCGCCACCATCGACATCTAACGGCCTGCACCCGAGAGAGTGTGAATGTATTCAGTGTCGTCCTGGCGAAAGCCAGGACCCATTACCCCAACCGCTTGCTGTTGCGCGACGCTGGGGCCACGATCTCACTCCCAATCGAACTCGGTGGTAATGGGTCCTGGCTTTCGCCAGGACGACGGCGTAGGGAGGCCGCTCGCTACAATATCTCAGACCGTCGTCCTCAGAGGCAGACACGCGCTTTCCGACGCGATGGCGCGGCGAGAATGACGTATCCGTGACAACGCGACCGGTACGGTTGCGTGGCTACCTTTCGGGTGGAAGCTGCGCCGGGAGTTGTGTTACGGTGCCGGACAGCCATTGATTCCGTTATGGAATTTCGAATGGCCGAGTTTGAATCCAAGTCTGCATGATGCGTTAGGGGACATTCCGCGTGCCGCCGATCCAATACATCGTCGAAGGCGGCCGCCGCCTTTCGGGCACCATCGAGCCGTCGGGCAACAAGAACTCCGCGCTGCCGATCATCGCCGCTGCCCTGCTCACCGAACACCCGGTCACGCTGACCAACGTGCCGCGCATCCGCGACACCGAAACCTTGGTCGAGCTGTGCCGCTCGGTCGGCGCCAGCGCCGAATGGACCGAGCGCAACACGCTGCAAATTCATGCCAAGGAGATCCGCGCCGCCGATCTCGACCCGGTTCTGTGCGCGCGCATCCGCGCCTCGATCCTGCTCGCGGGTCCGCTGCTTGCCCGCTGCGGCGAGGTCGCACTGCCGCCGCCCGGCGGCGACGTGATCGGCCGCCGTCGGCTCGACACGCACTTTTTGGCGTTCGAGCAGCTCGGCGCCACGGTCACTGCGACGCACCGGCTCGAATTCCGCGCCTCGAAGCTGAAGGGCGCCGACGTGTTCCTCGACGAGCCCAGCGTCACCGCGACGGAGAACGCGCTGGTCGCCGCCGTCGCCGCCCGCGGCACCACCTATCTGCGCAACGCGGCCTCCGAGCCGCATGTGCAGGATCTCGCCAATTTTTTGATTGCGCTCGGCGCCAGGATCGAAGGCGTCGGCACCAACACCATCACCGTGCACGGGCCGGCGACGCTCGGCAGCGCGACCTTCGCGATCCAGCCCGATCATATCGAGGTCGGTTCGCTGATCGGGCTTGCTGCGGTGACCCGCTCGCCGCTGCGCATCGCGCGCGCCGGCGTCGAGCATCTGCGCTCGATCCGGATGGGTTTTGAGCGGCTCGGCATCGTCTGCGGCGTCGAGGGCGACGACCTCGTCGTGCCGTCGAACCAGACCATGAAGATCCACGACGATTTCGGCGGCCATGTGCCGAAGCTCGAGGACCAGCCCTGGCCGGCCTTCCCGGCCGACCTGATGTCGATCGCGATCGTCACCGCGACGCAGTGCGACGGCGTCATCCTGATGCACGAGAAGATGTTCGAGTCGCGGATGTTCTTCGTCGACAACCTGATCGCGATGGGCGGCCGGATCGTGCTGTGCGATCCGCATCGCGCGATCGTGGCCGGTCCGAGCCGGCTGCGCGGCGCCCCGATGAATTCACCCGACATTCGCGCCGGTATGGCGATGCTGCTGGCCGCGGTGTGCGCCAACGGCACCTCCACCATCAACAACGCCGACCAGATCGAGCGCGGCTATGAGCGGATCGACGAGCGGCTCAACGCGCTCGGCGCCAAGATCAAGCGGATTCCAGCGCGAACCTAACTTCCTGCGGCAGCTTGGCCATCCTTCCGGCCGGTTTGCCGTGCTAGACGTGCCATCATGACCTGCATCGACAAGATCGACCCGGCCGCGGCGCGCGCGACCGTCGTCCCCTCCGGGGCGGCGTTTGCCGTACCCCGCAAGCTGCTCACGGCCGAGCTCGCGGAGACGCTGAAGCTCGCGGTGCCGCTGGCGCTGACGCAGCTCGGGCAGATCGCGATGATGACGACAGATCTCGCCTTCATCGGCCGACTCGGCAGCGAAAGCATCGCCGCGGCGGCGCTGGCGCATACCGTGTATTTCGTCAGCTTCACGATCGGCATGGGCATGATGTCGGCGGTCTCGCCACTGGCCGCGCAGGCGTTCGGCGCCCGCGACCCGCGCGTGATGCGGCGCGCGCTGCGCGTCGGGCTGTGGGCCGGCTTCTTCATGGTGCTGCCGCTGATGGCGCTGCCGTTCCAAGGTGAGCGCATCCTGCTCGCGCTGGGCCAGACCAAGGCTACCGCGCATCTGGCGCAGCAATATCTGTTCGGGCTCGGCTGGGGCATCCTGCCGGCGCTGTGGTTCATTGCGCTCCGCGGCTTCATGAGTGCGGTGAACCGGCCGGAGCCGGTGCTGTGGATCACACTTGCGGCGATCCCGGCCAACGCACTGATGGTTTACCTGCTGCTCTACGGCAAATGGGGCATGCCCGAGCTCGGCATGTTCGGCGCCGGACTTGCGACCACGATCGTCAATCTCGGCACCTTCCTCGCCGGCGTGTGGTTCGCGGCGCGGCGCCGCCCGTTCCGCAAATACCATGTGTTCAGCCGCGTCTGGCGCATCGACTGGCCGCTGATGGGCAAGCTTGTCGCCGTCGGCGCGCCGATCTCGATTGCCTTTCTGCTCGAATACGGCCTGTTCGGCGCGGCCGGCCTCTTGATGGGGCTGATCAGCACCACGGCGCTGGCTGCGCACCAGATCGCGCTGCAGATCGCGGCGATCCTGTTCATGGTGCCGTTCGGCGTCAGCATGGCTGCGACCGTGCGGGTCGGCCAGGCCGTCGGCCGTCGCGACACCGACGCGGTGCAGCGCGCCGGCTTCGTCGCCGTCGGGCTCAGCGGCGTCTTCATGAGCATCATGACGCTCGCGGTGATCCTGGCCCGCTTCGAGATCGCCGCGCTGTTCCTCGGTGAGGCCTCTGACGCCACCGCGCAGCTTACCGCGGCGCTGCTCTTGATCGGCGCGACCTTCTTCATCGCCGACGGTGTCCAGACCACCTGCGCCGGCGCGCTGCGCGGCATGAACGACACCCAGGTGCCGCTGCTGTTCGCCGTCATCAGCTATTGGCTGATCGGGTTTGCGTCGGCCTCCGCGCTGGCCTTCTGGGCCAGGCTCAACGCCCCCGGCGTCTGGATCGGGCTGTCGCTCGGGACTGCGGTTTATGCCACCCTCCTGATCTTGCGTTTCCGCCTTCTGGCACGCAGACTGGTTGGATGAGGGTCGACGAGGTCACGCCGAACGTGGATTCCGCTGCGCTGCTCGCCGGCGCGCAGTTTGCCGATGCGTTCCGGATTGCGACCACGCGCCCCGACCTCGATGCGCGGCACGCGACGGAGGCAATGGTGGCAGGGCAGCCGCGCTGGTTCGAATGGCTGGTTGCCTTGCGCAATCTCCTGGTCGCACCGTTCGGCCTGAAGACCTCGGGCGCGACAGAAGGCGTGGCGTGCGACATGATCGGGATCTTTCCGGTGGTCAGCGAAACCCCGGAGCGGCTGGTCGCGGGCTTCAACGACAAGCATCTCGACTTCCGGCTTGTCGTCGACGTCGCGCCAGTCGACATCGCGCCCGCAGGAGCCGCGCGCAGCATCACCGCGACCACGCTGGTGCTCACCCATAACTGGCTCGGGCGCACGTATCTTGCAGTGATCATGCCGTTCCACCGCCTGATCGTGCCCGTGATGCTGCGCAAGGCCGTTGGATGAGTTTTGCGTAGATCTTAGGCCGCGCTCTTCTCCGGCGTCTCAGCGACGATCTTCTCCGAGGCATCCTCGTTGGTGCACCAATTGCCGTGGCAGCGCTTGAGGTCGTTCAAATTCTGCCGCATCTGGTCGAGCGAGAAGCCGAGCGCGTAGAAGCGTTCGGCGGCATCGACCGGCAGGCCGCGGATCAGGCCATCCCTGCGGACCGCGGTGACCTCCTCGCTATAGGCATGCAGCGCGGCATCGACCGGCGCCATGTCGGCCGGGCCGCTGCCGGCGCGCAAGGCGGTCGCGACCGCCACCATGTAAGTCACGATCGCCTTGCTGACGTCGGCCAGCGGTCGCGCCAGCCTGGCCTGGATATCGGCCGGCAGCGGCACGACGCAGGCGCGCCCGATCATCACGACGTCATGCCGCAGCCGCTGGATGGTCCGCAGCAATGGCCCGGTGTCCGGCCCCGATGACAGATGCATCGAGCGCTCGCGCTCGGCTTCCATGCCGGTCGCGTGCAGATTGGTCACCGCGGTGCCGATGCCGTCCTGGATCCGGTGCAGCGCGTCGTTGTCGAGACCCCGGGTCAGGCCGGCGAGCAATTCGGCGAACGCCGCCGCAAGCAGTTCCAGCAGCTTTGAGCCATTGACCCGGATCTGGCTGACCGCGCGCGACGGCAGCACCAGGAACGAGATCACAAGACCGGTGAGCGCGCCGACCGTGACCTCGAGGACGCGGTCGATCGCGGAGTCCAGCGGGTTGGAATGATGCATCGTCGGCAGCAGCAGCACGATTACCGCCGTCACCGTCGCCGAGTTCAGGCTGGGATTGAGCGCGGCGATGAAGGCCAGCGGCACGATCGCCAGCACCAGCAGCGCCAGCAGGCTGCCCTCGCCGGAATGCGGGATCAGCACCGCGATCGCGCCGCCATAAATGGCGCCCCCGATGGTGCCGAGCATGTAGTCCCTCGTTGCCTTCAGCGAGCGGCCGACGCTCATTTGCGTCACGATCAGCGAGGTCAGCACCGCCCAGAGCGGCAGCATGAGGTTCAGCGCCACCGCGATGACATAGGCCGCCACGCCGGCGGACGCGATCCGTACCGCCAGCGCCAGCTGCGTCTTGCGGCTCCAAAGCTTGTCGAACATGCGTTTTGCGAAGGTCCTCATGCACCCTGATCCGCAATCAATGGAAAGGCCTATGTTAAAGGACGTCGAGCATGGCTGCTGCCCGCGGCGGCAAGGTGGCTTGAAAGGCCAAACCCGCCCGCCTACCCTGCGCCGCAAGATTGAGGAAACACGATGGCCCACGAAACCGCAACGCTCGCCGCCTATGTCGCCGACCTGAAATTCGAGGACATCCCGCCGGAGGTGCTGGAGCGCGCCAAGGTTTTGACGCTGGATTTCCTGGGCAGCACCATCCGGGCCCGCCGCGATGCGGAATCGACGCCCGCGCTGATGAAGATGCTGGAGGCGCTGGCGCTGGACGGCAAGGGCGAGGCCACGGTGTTCGGCGACACCAAGACCTGGACCCCGGCGGTGGCGGCGTTGCTCAACGGCGCGCTCGGCCATTCGCTCGACTTCGACGATACCCATGCCGATTCCTCGCTGCATCCGAGTGCGCCGGTGGTGCCCGCCGCGTTCGCGGTCGGCGAGATGGTCGGCGCCTCCGGCCGCGACGTGCTGACCGCGATCGTCGCCGGCTATGAAGTGTGCTGCCGGCTCGGCAACGCGCTCGATCCGACCTCGCATTATGCCCGCGGCTTCCACCCGACCGCGACGGCCGGCACCTATGGCGCCGCAGCCGCGGCGGCCAAGCTGTTCGGCCTCTCGAAGCAGCAGATTATCTCCGCGTTCGGCGTCTCCGGCAGCCAGGCTGCGGGCTCGCTGCAATTCCTGGTCAACGGCGCCTGGAACAAGCGCTACCAGGTCGGCGCCGCTGCGATGAACGGCGTGATCGCCGCGACCCTCGCACGCAACGACTTCATCGGTTCGAGCGAGTCGGTCGAGGGCAAACATGGCCTTTTGGTCGGCTATACCGATGATGCGCATCCGGACAAGGCGGTGGCGGACTTGGGCCACACCTATGAGACGCTGAAGATCGGCGTGAAGCCCTATCCGAGCTGCCGCTACACCCACGCCGCGATCGACGCGCTGATCGCGATGCGGCGCGAGCACAATCTGACGCCGGACCAGATCAGGAAGGTCGAAATCGGCCTGCACCGCAACGGCATCACATTGACCGGCGATGCCGCCACCAAGCGCCACCCGACCTCGGTGGTCGGCGGCCAGTTCTCGATGTTCTTCACCGGCGCGATCGCACTCGACCAGGGCCATTTCGGCTGGGACGATTACGACCGGCTGGGGGACAAGGCGATCGACGCGCTCGCCGACAAGTTCGACGTGGTGCAGGACGATCGGCTCGAAATCGGCCGCACTCACCCGTTCGGCGCCCGCGTCTCGATCACCACCGACGACGGCGTGCATGAGCGCCTCTATGCCGATCCGTCCGGCGAGCCGACCTCGTTCCCCGACGCGCAGGCGATGCAGCAGAAGTTTTTGACGCTGGCCCGCCCGGTGCTCGACAAGCGCGCCGACCAGCTCGCGGATGCGATCCTGACGCTGGAGCGGTTCGATCGCGTTGAGAAGGCGACGCAGCTGGGACGGCAGTAAGCCAGCTGTCATCGTTACAACGCAGGGCGAGCTGCCAAGCCCACAGTCGTCGTCCCGGCGAAAGCCGGGACCCATACGCCGCGGCGAGCGTCGTGAATGGGATTCGTCGCTCCAGCATCGCGTAACCACTTGCAGCGGTGGCTATGGGTCCCGGCTATCGCCGGGACGACGATGAGTTTGTTGCATCGAGCCGCGGCACTCTCTTCCGTCATTCCGGGGCAGCCCGGAGCGCTGAGCCCGGAATCCATCGCACAACAGAACAAGCGGTGAAATGGATTCCGGGTTCTCGCTTCGCGAGCCCCGGAATGACAAAGGGCCTACCCCTCGCCATCGATAATCACAAAATCCCCGTCCGAATATTTCTGCCGGATCGCCTTGGCGGCCTGATATTCCGCGCAGGTGTAGCATTCCATCGCGGTGGCGCGATCCCTGAACTCGATGACGAAATTGCGCTGGCGCGCTGCGCCTTCCATCACCTCAAAGGGGCCGTTGCGCACGATGAAATTGGCGCCGTATCTGGCGAATACCGGCATCGCGGCGGCGAGGTATTCGGGATAGCGCGCTTCGTCGTGCACCGTGACGTGCACGATCCAGTAGGCTTTCGGCATGATGGTCTCCGGCTGCGGCGATTTTCAAAACGGTGGCGCACCTCCTGCGAGATGCGCCACCGCATCAGAAAATTCCTCGCGCGGAGATTCAATTCACGATCCCGCGGGCGGTGTGTGACGTGCCGGTCAATTGCCACCCGCGAGCTTCGCGTTGCTGGACATTGCCGCGACGACATCGCGAACGAGGTCGAACACACCGTCCGCCTTGGGCGGCGAGTTCGGCGAACGGCCGAGCCGCACGATGACCAGCCGCTGTGACGGCACGATAATCACATACTGCCCGATCGTGCCCTTGGCGAAGAACGCGTCGCGCGGCATGCCGTGCTCGACGCGATATTTGGCGCCAAAACTGTCGCCGAGATTGCTCCAGAAGCCTGCGCCGATGCCGACCCAGGCGTTTGGCGTCGGCGACGCCGAGTACTTCACCCAGCCCGCGGGCAGGATGCGCCGGCCGCCGGCCACGCCGTCATCGAGATAGAGCTGGCCGAACCGCGCCCAATCGCGTGCGCTCGCCATGATCGCGCCTGATCCTTCTGGCGTGCCCGCCGCATCGAACTGCATGACGACGTTACGCATGCCGAGCGGATCGAACAATTCGCGGCGCGCGAAGCGCAGCACGTCGGCGGCATGACCGCCGGCCGCGTCGCGGATCAGATGCGAGAGGATGATGAAATTGCCGTCGTGATAATTCCAGGCTTGGCCCGGCGCGGTCTCGAGCGAAATGCTCTCGGCGTACGCGGCCATGTCGGGTTCCATGTACTTCATCCGGTTGACCGGTTCGAGCGTGGAGGCCAGTGAGGCCTGCAACGAGCTGCCGAGCGCAAGGCCCGCGGTGTGACGCAACAATTGATCGATCGTGATCGCGTGGCGCGGATCGTCGGGATTTTTCCAGGCGGCGATCGGCACCGGTTGGTCGACCGCGAGCTTGCCGTCGCGCACCAAAACTCCGATCAAGGCCGAGATCACCGATTTGGTGCCGAGCAGCGGCTTATCGATGCCGATGCCGTCGGCGTAGCGCTCGGCGACGACGCGGCCGTCTTTCATCACGACAACAGCGCGGGTGCGGCGGAACGGCGGCTCCGCCGGTTCGGCAAAAGCGCGATCGAGCGCGGCCACGAGCTGCGGGCTCTGTGGCGCGACAACCGCGGGGCCGGCGATCTCGGGCAGCAGCGCGGCCTGCGGCCGTGCGGGCGGCAGCGCGATGTCCGCCAGTACCTCGCCATGTTCGAGGGTGCAGCCGACGCCCTCGCGATAGACCGCATGGCTGCGGCCGAACCCGAGCAGCGTCACGGTGACGTCCCTGCGGTCGAGGTCGATCTCGGTGTCCATCGCCCAGGTGATCAGGCCGGCGCCCGGCATCGCCTCGGTGGTCTCGGCCAGGTTCCGCTTCGGATCGAGCCCGCTGACGAAGGTCTCCGAGCAGACGACGTTGGCGACAAAGCCGGTCGCCACCTTCGGGACGTCGCGGGCGCGGGCGGCGGATAGCAGCAACGCCCCGAAGGCGGTGCTGGCAATGAGAGCGAAGATGAGCTTTCGACGGGTCACGGGATCCTCCGGCATCGCGCAATGGGTGCGTGACCGGGATCAGGCCGCAGCGGACGCGAGAGCGCTCGCCGGATTTCGAAATCGGGCTGGCCGAGGATTGGGAAGGGCTGGTCGATTCTGTAATTGTCGTGCGATTACAACGCCTCATCGTAAGGGACGCACGCCAGTCAGGCTCCCTCCCCCCTTGCGGGGGAGGGTT
>NZ_VKHP01000912.1 GCF_010811875.1 Bradyrhizobium uaiense | reverse complement strand
CACGAACACCCCGTCGTGCTGCCGCAAGTATCGCACTTCATGCACGTCCCGTTCCGCACCAGCGTGAAGTTGCCGCACTCCGAGCACATCTCGCCTTCGTAGCCCTTGGCCTTCGCTTCGGCGCGACCGCCCGCGGCGTCTCCGACACCATCGAAGGTGCCGTCGCCCTCAAGCAGGAAGTCAGCCACGACCTGTCGCCGACCGAGAAGCTCGAGGCCCTGCAGACCTGGAGCAAGCCCGGCACC
>NZ_VKHP01000911.1 GCF_010811875.1 Bradyrhizobium uaiense | reverse complement strand
CGACAAGGTGCTGAAGCAGGACACACCACAATTCGATCCGAGCCAGGTCGGCGTCACCGCCTCGCGCATGCCGACGCTGGTCTCGGCGCGCAAGATCGACGACATGACGGTGGAACTGACCACCAAGACGGTCGATTCCTTCTTCCCCTACCAGCTGCTCTGGTTCCTGGTCTCGAGCCCCGCGCAATATGAAAAGCTCGGCAAGGACTGGGACAAGTTCGCCAGCCAGCCCTCCGGCACCGGCC
>NZ_VKHP01000910.1 GCF_010811875.1 Bradyrhizobium uaiense | reverse complement strand
TGAGGCGATCGGAGGCGATGCCAGCAGCAGTGCGGTGGTCATCGCCAGCGGCACGGCACTGAGCCAATCGAGCCGCACCGGCGTCAATTCCTCAGTGCTACCCCGATAGAGGCCTTCACCCGCGGCGGCTTTGGCGCGCATCTGCTCGATCGCGGGAGTATTGCAAAGATCGAGAGCGAGGATTTTTTACACGATCTCTCAACACGTCGTCCCGGCGAAAGCCGGGACCCATAACCACCAGCGGT
>NZ_VKHP01000909.1 GCF_010811875.1 Bradyrhizobium uaiense | reverse complement strand
ATTGTAATTCTTGATAATTTTGCCGAGGGACAGGTAGCGCGTCAGATAGGTCTTCTTGGCGTCCTGATCTCCAGGCTTTGGAAACGCTGGCTCTTGTCCATTTCGGCAACAGAAAATAGCGCAGGCAAATAACCGGCAGCGGGATGGCAGACGTTCAAGAAAACCCGGATCTAATGCACTTTTAGTTGGGTACGCCAAGCCATAGAGGGAACGTACAATGAAGCCAGAAGACCATACGCAATGGG
>NZ_VKHP01000908.1 GCF_010811875.1 Bradyrhizobium uaiense | reverse complement strand
CCAAATTCTATGTTAAATCAAAGGCGCCGATCATCAGGACGCGCGATTACCGAGACCGCATCGGCCACGTCATCGCCGCTTCCCCAAGCCTTGCTCAGGCCGAAGGAATACTTCAGCGCGCCGTCGATCCAATCGAGGGTGCCATCGCGATCGGCATATAAGATCCGCGCAGCTGCGGTCTGCGCATGCTTTCTGCGCAAATCCCATTCCTCTCCGATGACAAGCTTGATGTGCTCGGTAATGAG
>NZ_VKHP01000907.1 GCF_010811875.1 Bradyrhizobium uaiense | reverse complement strand
CACCCTCTCCCGCAAGGGGAGAAGGAGCCTGGGAGGCGTGCTCACCTCACCGCATTCCGCGGCATCGCGCCTCGCGCCCTACTGCGCCTTGGCGAAGTAGGGGCAACCACCTTCGGCGAGCGGACGGCGAAGTCGTGCAGGCCTGACGCCCTAGTGGTAGGTGTCTCCTCGCAAGACGCGAAAGCGTTCTTGCGAAGACGGTGACAACAAAGCCCAGTCTCGCCTGGGAGAGCACGTATAAGCCG
>NZ_VKHP01000906.1 GCF_010811875.1 Bradyrhizobium uaiense | reverse complement strand
AAGCCAGCTTCGATCGCACACAAAGCGAATACTCCCACAGGTGTCATCAGCCTTAGGATGGAAAGACCGAAGGCGTCGATCGCGAGTAAAGCGCAGCGCGAGGGCATCTCGCTCCGGCTGATCAACCCCAATTGTCCGATCTGCGGCGGTCTGGGCTGGGTCTGCGAAAACCATCCGCACCTGGCCTGGACAAAAGACCCCCGTGGTTGCCAGTGTGGCGCAGGCATGAGATGCGCGTGTAACAG
>NZ_VKHP01000905.1 GCF_010811875.1 Bradyrhizobium uaiense | reverse complement strand
CGCGACCTGATCCCGTATCGCGAGGGCGTCTATGTGCTCGACGTCGAGCTCTATGCCGGCCACATGGTGCGGCTGGAGCGCGCCAACGCGCTGCCGGCGATCATCATCCGCGACCTCACGAGCGGCGCGGTGACGACCTTGAAGTCGATCGCGTCGTCGGCATTGGTTAGGATGAACAGCTCGTCGCCGCGGTCGGCGATCGAATATTGCACGCCTTCCTCGCGCGCCGCGATGAGGCGCGGTCG
>NZ_VKHP01000904.1 GCF_010811875.1 Bradyrhizobium uaiense | reverse complement strand
GCGGTGGTTAGCGTCAAAATGACCCTACCCCCGTCACCCTGAGGAGCGCGAAGCGCGTCTCGAAGGGTCGACGGCCACCAGCCGGGGCCGTGCATCCTTCGAGGCTCGCAAGGGCTCGCACCTCAGGCTATACCGAGAACGCGATCGTGCATCACGGCCGCCTCGATGAAGGCGTGCTGCTGCTGGCAAAACCCTATCGCAAGGCCCAGCTCGCCAGCATGCTGCAACAGGCGCTCGGCGAGTGA
>NZ_VKHP01000903.1 GCF_010811875.1 Bradyrhizobium uaiense | reverse complement strand
GTGGTCGGCTCTTGGAGGGCTGACCATGGCGGAATGGGAAGACGAACTCGAACGCTGGCTGAAGCCGTTCTTGGACCGGTTTGGTCACAAGACCCGGCAGCGGATGTGTCCACTGTACGTTGCGGGATTGATCGGCCCTGGTGATCGCAAGAGCATTCAGCCGATGGCGGAGCTCCTTGCCACGGGCAACTACGACCAGCGACCCCATTTCATTGCGGACGACAACCGGGACGCGCCGCCGCCAG
>NZ_VKHP01000090.1 GCF_010811875.1 Bradyrhizobium uaiense | reverse complement strand
CCTTGGCGCTGGCAATGTGGCTGTAGAACACGAAGCCGTCGGCGTCGAAGCCCTTCATCAGCACCATCCGCACGTCGGGCAGTCCGTCGGCATCGACGGCCGCCGGCGCCACCGCCAGGGAACCCCTGGAAGCGCGGCTTGCCGTCGGCATCGATCTCGCCGCGATCGAACTGCTTGCGCTTGTCCTCGTCGCCGACGATCTCATTGGCCGAATTGATCTCCGCAAAGCGGGCAGCCGCCTTCGGGTCGTTCTTGTTGTTATCGGGGTGATGCTTCTTGGCGAGCTTGCGATAAGCACTCTTGATCGTCGCAGCGCTTGCACTCCGCTGCACCCCCAAGACCTCATAGGGGTCGCGCATCCGTCACGTCTCCTTCACGGAAAATCAGTCCTGCTGGGAACCCATCCGGGCCCACTTTGCCTTCATGTGGGGGCTCAGTGGCATTTTTGCAACTAGTCCGCTACCGGCTTCTCCGGAACTCTCAGGACTTTCTCCACGGCTTCAGACTATGGATTTCCCACCGCCCCTGTCCAGCCTTGCAAGCAGCACCCTGCAGCCAGCTCTCGGTGGCTCCATTGACATAGCTGGCGAGGAAATCCCGGCACGTCTTGCCGTCCTCGCCCGAATAGGCCTCGGCCAGCGGCGTCACCGATCCGCGCGCACCGGTTTGAGGGTTTTCCCAGGGCTGGCTGGAATCCTTGTCGCCCTTGGTCAGCACGTCAGAGGCGGCGTTGCGGGCAAAAGCGAGATCGCTGTCGGTCGGCATGGCAGCGTTGACCAGGGTCGGGCTGATCGAGCCCGTCACATCCTTGTCGTCCAATTTGGCGAAGGCATCGGTGCGCGACAGGCTGCAGCCGCTTGCGCCGACGCCAATCAGGATCAGTGTCACCACCGCGCCTGCCGGGTGGATCGCCGATAGGCCAACGCGCCCCCATGCCCTATATAGGGCTAGAAACGCGCTCTCGGACGCGGGCGAACGCAAATCGGGACTCCTGACATGACCGACACGACCTCCATCAAACACCCGACACCGTTAACATCGGGTGATTTCACCGCAGCGGAGGAGCCGCTCGCCCTGTTCGGCGAATGGTTTGCGGAGGCGGTCAAGTCCGAGCCCAACGATCCGAACGCGATGGCGCTTGCGACCGTCGATGCCGACGGACTGCCCGACGTGCGGATGGTGCTGATGAAGGGCTTCGACGCCGACGGCTTCGTGTTCTACAGCCACATTGCCAGCGCCAAGGGCCGCGAACTGGCCGCAAATCCTAAGGCCGCTTTACTGTTTCACTGGAAATCGCTGCGCCGACAGGTGCGCATCCGCGGAGCGGTGACGCCGGTCACCGATGCCGAGGCCGATGCCTATTTCGCCACAAGGCCGAAGCAGGCGCAGATCGGCGCCTGGGCCAGCAAGCAGTCGCAGCCGCTCGAAAGCCGCTTCGCCTTCGAGCAGGCGATCGCCAAGGCCGGCGCGAAATACGTCATCGGCGAGGTGCCGCGGCCGCCGGGCTGGAGCGGCTGGCGGATCACGCCACAACGCTTCGAGTTCTGGCACGACCGCCCATTCCGCCTGCACGACCGCATCGAATTCCGCCGCGATGCCGCCGCCAGCGCCTGGTCGAAGGTGCGGCTCTATCCCTAAAAAAATGCAACCGTCATGGAAGGGCAAAAGTGCGAAGCGCGTCTTCGTGTAAGATGACCCCGGCCATCGACGTCCCCGATCTTCAAACGTTCGAAGACGTCGATGCCCGGCACGACGCCGCGCATGACGAAAACGAAAGAAACTGTCGATGACCCGCCCTTCCAATGCGCCGCGGCGCACGCTGCTCCTGACCGGCGCGAGCCGCGGCATCGGCCATGCCACCGCGATCCGGTTCTCGTCCGCCGGCTGGCGCGTCATCACCCTCTCGCGGCACGCGTTTCCGGAGGTCTGCCCGTGGGGCGCCGGACCGGAAGACCACATCGAGGTCGATCTCGGCAGCCATGACGACACCGTGCGCGCGATCTCGGAGATCCGGCAGCGACTGGATAACGATGAGTTGCACGCGCTGGTCAACAATGCCGCGATCTCGCCGAAAGCGCCCGACGGCAGCCGGCTCGGCACCATGGACACCGACATCGAGACCTGGACCCACGTTTTCCACGTCAACTTCTTCGCACCGGTCATGATCGCGCGCGGGCTGATCGAGGAGTTGAAGCACGCCAAGGGCGCGGTGGTGAACGTCACCTCGATCGCCGGCTCGCGCGTGCATCCGTTCGCGGGTGCAGCCTACGCGACGTCGAAAGCCGCGCTGGCGGCGCTGACCCGCGAGATGGCGTCGGATTTCGGCCGCGTCGGCGTTCGCGTCAACGCGATCGCACCAGGCGAGATCGATACCTCGATCCTGTCGCCGGGCACCGAGAAGATCGTCGACCAGCAGATCCCGATGCATCGCCTCGGCACCCCGGACGAGGTCGCCAAGATCATTTACGTTCTCTGTACGGAGACCAGCTCTTACGTGAACGGTGCGGAAATCCACATTAACGGTGGTCAGCACGTCTGAGCTTCGGATGAGCCGCAATTTCGGGGAAGGAAATTTCGAGGCGATCCCGGCCGCCGCCGCGGCCGTCATGCTGGGATTGCTTCACTTGCAGGCGTAACGACGCGGACGAGGCTTCTGCCTCTAGTCGGCGTAAAACCGGCGTGACTTCTTCTCAGGCTGCCGCAGCGCGACGTCGTTCAGTGCGCTGGAGCATTCGTCTTCGTCCTCGCCATCAAGCAGCGCCGCGTCACAGTAACGGCAAAGTCTCGGCGAGATCGCCTGCACCTTGCCTGCTGCGCGGTCCTGTTGATAGCGCGCAAAGTCGATGACGTTACGCCGTGGCGTTATGATCTTCTCAACCATTGCTGTCCTCCGGCTTCGAGGCAGGCGTTATCGCAGACAAGTTTCGCCCAAACGTTCAGCGCAACACTCAAATTTTAGGAGAGGAAATAAGGCAGAAAAGCGCGTCCCAAAACGCGACGGTGGAACTGCGCTAGAGCCACTTCTTCCACTTGAAAATCCAGTACGGCACAACAGCCGCAACCAGCATCAGCACCAGTGCAAACGGATAGCCGTGCGTCCATTCGAGTTCCGGCATCGCCTTGAAGTTCATGCCGTAGACCGAGGCAATCAGCGTCGGCGGCATCAGCACCACCGCCATCACCGAGAACAGCTTGATGATGTTGTTCTGTTCCAAATTGACCACGCCGAGCATGGCATCGAGCACGAAAGTAATTTTGCTGGAGAGGTAGGAGGCATGGTCGGTCAGTGAGGCCACGTCACGCTGCATGGTCTTGAGCTGCTCACGCATGTCCTTGGACCATTTCACCCCTTCCACGACCGCCGAGAGGAAGGTGACGAGGCGGCCGATCGAGACCAGGCTTTCGCGGACCTTCGAGGTCAGGTCGCCCTTGCGGCCGATCGCGATCAGGATCTGGGAATATTGCTTGGCGTGGCCGTGGCGTTCGCTCTCCGGCTCGAAGATGTCGTGCGAGACCTGGTCGATGTCGGCCCCGCAGCGCTCCAGGATGTCGGCGCAGCGGTCGATCACCGCATCCAGCAGTTCCATCAGCACCTGCTCGCCGGTGATGCTGGGGGCACAGGAGCGGGCCAGCTTGTTCTCGACCAGAGCGAACGGCTTCGGGAGGTCGTAGCGCACCGTGACCAGCCGATGGCCGGTCAGAATGAAGGTGACCGCCGTGGTCCGCGGCATGTCGGTATCGGATTGGCACATCAGCGTCGCGGTCATGTAGCGCGCGCTGTTCTCGATATAGAGGCGGCTGGAGATCTCGATCTCCTGCATGTCTTCGCGGGTCGGAACCGCGATCCCCGCCAGCTTCTCGACGGCCCTGTCCTCTTCCACGGTCGGGTTCGCCAGATCGACCCAGACCGCATTCTCCGGCAGCGCCGACAGTTCCGTGGCGACGACCTTCTTGAGGCTGAAATCGGAAGGGACGAACACCGACAGCATTAACGAACTCCACGAGACGGGCGGGAAGAGGCGGCGGACTTAGCGCGATTCTGGCTGGGGCTTCATGACCGGGACATTAACCGGACGTCCACCTTTGTGGCGGCCAGGTGGCAGTGATGTGGGCTGGGCTCAGCAAACCGTTGCCTGTTTGCACAAAAACCGGACCCGCGCCAGAAGACTTGCGGCAAAAAAGCCACAGACGGCGTCCCGCGATGCGGGAACGGCATCTAAAGTCTGGGAATAATGCCACGTTTCGGCAATAATGCCCTTCATGGAATCGTGGCGTTTGGGGCGTAATGTTGGCGCTTTCGGGCGCGGATTTTCGATTGGAATGTAATCATGTCGTCGCTCAAAGTTACCCTCGGGATCCTGACCGCGGGCCTGATGTTGTCGGGCTGCATGCAGGCCACGACCTATGAGGCAACCAATACTGCTGCCTTCAAGCCGCGTGACAAGGAACTTCTCGCCAAGACCACCTACGTCAAGACGCCGGTAGCTGAACCGTTCCGCCGCGCGATCGTCGAATATCACCGCAAGGAAGCCCCCGGCTCCATCCTGGTCGATTCCGACAACCATTACCTCTATTACGTGCTGAACGACGGCAAGGCGATCCGCTACGGCATCACCGTCGGCGAAGAGGCCATGGCCTGGTCCGGCATTGCCAAGGTCGGCAGCATGACCGAATGGCCGGCCTGGCACCCGACCCCCGGCGAAATCTCGCGCCTCGGCGTTCCGACCTTCGTGGCACCCGGCCCGGACAATCCGATGGGTTCGCGCGCGATGTATCTCTACTCGGGCGGCAAGGACACGCTGTTCCGCATTCACGGCACCAACCAGCCGGAATACATCGGTTCGTCGATCTCCTCGGGCTGCATCCGCATGACCAACGAGGACGTCATCGACCTCTACAACCACGTCAAGCTCGGCACCATCGTCGTGGTGCTGGAACCGAAGCACGGTGACTCGCCCTACAAGCCGCAGATGGCATTGCAGGGCGGCAGCATGGCCACTTACTGAACCGCACCCGATAAGCGGACGAGATCAAAAGCGCCGGCTCTGCCGGCGCTTTTTTGTTGGCTGCGGCTTGGTCTCGGCAGCGCCGTCAGAGGCAGCCGCATCATCTGATTCCGCAGCATCCGCCTTGCCGTGATCAGCCTTCGCTGCATCCAGCTTGCCGCCATCGGATTTTGCGGCGACCTCGCGCGGCGGCGCCGCTTCCGGGCGCTCGGCCGGCAAGAGCGGCGCGACATGCGGCAGCGGGTCGTACACGTTCCACTGGCAGATCCGGTAATTGCTGCGACGCTCCGCAAGGTCGAGATGGATATGGTCCTCGTGGTACCAGTCCGAGCCCGGCCCGAGCACGGTGGAGAAGCGGGCGCAGACCGAATGCAGCACGGTCTCGCGCAGGTCGCGCGCCACGCTGCGGTCGGTCAGCGAGATCGACTTGCCATTGGCGAGACCAAAGGCACGCACATCGAGCGCATTGGCGCGGCCATGCTCGGAGAGCTGCGCGCCGACGACGCGATTGCGGCCGCGGCACTCGAACGAGTCGAAATTGTCGAGATTGCTGATCCCGCCGCCGAGGGTCTGCGCCAGTGGCGCGATATCGGTGCGGACCCAGTCGGCGACCGCGGCTGCCATCCTGCAGCGGAGGATCGCAGCGGGTTTGACCGCGACCTTGCGCTTGTCCGGCAGCACGATGGCCTCGAGCCGCACCAAATCCTCGCCGCCGCAGGCGCCGGCGCCGTGGATATCCGGAATGCTCGGTGCGATTGCGATCTCCTCGGTGAGCGCCTGCCGACAGGCCGAGAGCTGCGGCTTGGGCGGCTCGGCCGGCTTGGCCGTCTCGCTGGGCCTCGCGGCCTCGGCCGGCGCGGCGGGAGGCTGCGTTGCGGCCGCGGGCGGCGCGGGCTCGGCTCCTGCGGGCGCGTGAGCTGCTGCGGGCGCCTCAGTGACCGCCGGCGGCGCTTCGGCCGGGCGCGGCCTCGGCAGCGGCACGGCTGAGCGGCGCGCCGACTTGTGCGACCTGTGCGGCCGGGTGCCGAACAAATCGTCCCATGGAAAGCTCGGCGCGCCGCGGGCGGCCTCCGCGGGGCCCGCTTGCATGCCAAGGCAAAGCAACGCCGCGGCAGCGGTAACCATTGCCGCGCCCCCGCGACGAAACGCGCCATCAGGCCATTTTCGGCTTGCTTTCTCCGCGCTACAGTTCATGTCAGTTCCATGATTTTACTGCCGGCCGTCCAAGATGCCGGTGGATCATGCGTGAGGATCGAGGAGGGATTTGCGTATGCTTGGTTTGATGCAAGATTGGCCCTTGCTGTGCCACAAGATTATTGAGCACGCCGCCAAATATCACGGCACCCAGGAAGTCGTGACGCGGTCGGTCGAAGGCCCGATTCATCGCACCACCTACGCCCAGATCCATGCCCGCGCGCTGAAGGTCTCGCAGAGCCTGGAGCGCGACGGCATCAAGCTCGGCGACCGCGTCGCCACCATTGCCTGGAACACCTGGCGCCACCTTGAAGTCTGGTACGGCATCATGGGGATCGGCGCGATCTGCCATACGGTCAATCCGCGGCTGTTTCCGGAGCAGATCGCCTGGATCGTCAACCACGCCCAGGACCGCATCGTCATCACCGACCTCACCTTCGTCCCGGTGCTGGAGAAGATCGCCGGCCAGCTGCCGAGCGTCGAGCGCCACGTGGTGCTGACCGACAAGGCGCACATGCCGCAGACCACGCTGAAGAACGCGGTCGCCTATGAGGACTGGATCGCGGCATCGGACGGCAACTTCGAGTGGAAGACCTTCGACGAGAACACCGCGGCGGCGATGTGTTACACCTCCGGCACGACGGGCGATCCCAAGGGTGTCCTGTATTCGCACCGCTCCAACGTGTTGCACGCGCTGATGGCCAACTCGAAGGACGCGCTCGGCACCTCCGCCTCTGACACAATGCTTCCGGTGGTCCCCTTGTTCCATGCCAACAGCTGGGGCATCGCCTTCTCCGCACCGTCGATGGGCACCAAGCTCGTGATGCCGGGCCCGAAGCTCGACGGCGCTTCGGTGTATGAGCTGCTGTCGACCGAGAAGGTCACCCATACCGCGGGTGTCCCCACGGTGTGGCTGATGCTGCTGCAATACATGGCCGCCAATAACGTCAAGCTGCCGGATTTGCAGATGGTGATCTGCGGCGGTTCGGCGATGCCACGCTCGATGATCAAGGCGTTCCTCGACATGGGCAGCCAGGTGCGCCACGCTTGGGGCATGACCGAGATGAGTCCGCTCGGCACGCTGGCGACGCTGAAGCCGCCGTTCACCGATCGCAGCGGTGAGGAGCGGCTCGACATCCTGCAGACCCAGGGCTACCCGCCGTTCGGCGTCGAGATGAAGATCACCGACGATGCCGGCAAGGAGCTGCCGTGGGACGGCAAGACCTTCGGCCGTCTCAAGGTCTCCGGTCCCGCGATCGCCAAGGCCTACTTCCGGGTCGACAGCAACATCCTCGACGATGCCGGCTTCTTCGACACCGGCGACGTCTCGACGATGGACGAGCACGGCTACATGCGGATCACCGACCGTTCCAAGGACGTGATCAAGTCCGGCGGCGAATGGATCTCCTCGATCGATCTGGAAAACCTCGCGGTCGGCCATCCGGCGGTCGCGGAAGCCGCCGTGATCGGCGTCCATCACCCCAAATGGGATGAACGGCCGCTCCTGATCGTGCAGCTCAAGCAAGGCGAGAGCGCCACCCGCGAGGACATCCTGAAGTTCATGGACGGCAAGATCGCCAAATGGTGGATGCCCGACGACGTCGCCTTCGTCGACGGCATTCCCCACACCGCGACCGGCAAGATCCTGAAGACCGCGCTGCGCGACCAGTTCAAGGATTACACCTTTCCGACCGCCGCGGCGTGATGCTTCACCCTCCCCTGGAGAGCCCCTGGTGGGGAGGGTCGGCTCACGGCGAGCAAAGCGAGATGTGAGGCGGGGTGGGGTGATCTCTCCACGCGGGCAGCGCCCGATTTGACAGACCTTCACCCCACCTCGGTTCGCATGTCATGCGAACTGATCCTCCCGGTTTCGAATGCCGGCACGTCGCCGGCTACTTTGCATGGGGTTGTTTTCGATATTTTGGCAGCGCGCCCCTGCAGAGGCTGGCCATTTGCGAGAGCCCTCCTCTCCAAGGGAGGGTGAACAGCAATGCCCAAATCCCTTGAATTCGCCGCAGGTCCGTGGTCTCACACGATCATTGGCGGCGGCTGAGGTCGCCTGGGACACCAACCGGCAGATTTTTCGACGATGGCGCGCAGGTTTTCCGCTCCCTACCAGCAGGAGCCCGTGTCCGGTCTCGCCACCTGGTCGCGCAACCTCGCGATCTTTGCCGTCGTCGCGGTTGTGGTCTCGATCCTGATCGTCCGGTTCGGGTTCCTCGAGGTCAAACCGGCGCTGGCGACCTTCTTCGGCGCGCTGGGACTGGCCGCCCTGTCGATCCTGCTCGGCCTCGCCGCCTTCGCCGCGATCTGGCAGAACGGCACCCGCGGCATGGGCCGGATCCTGTTCGCACTGCTGATGGACGCAGCGATCCTCGCCTACCCGGCCTACCTCACTTATCAGTACCGCAAGCTGCCGCGGCTCTACGACGTCACCACCGACCCGATCGACCCGCCACGCTTCGAGGCACTGGCCCGGCTGCGCACCGGGGAAGGCACCAATCCCGCCGCCTACGCTGGCCTCGCTTCGGCCGAGCGGCAGCGCACCGCCTATCCAGATATCGAGACTGTCGAGCTTGAGGTCCCGGCCGAGCGCGCCTACGAGTTGGCGCTGCGGCTGGTCAACCGCCGCAAATGGCTCGTCATCGACGCCCGCGCGCCGCAGCCGCCGCGCAATGTCGGCCGCATCGAAGCGGTGGCACGCACGCCGATCATGGGTTTCCGCGAGGACGTGTCGATCCGGGTGACGTCGGACGACGAGGATTCCCGCGTCGATATCCGCTCGGCCTCGCGCTATTTCGACACCGATCTCGGCAGCAACGCCGCGCGGGTCAAGAAGTTGATCGAGGACCTCAACACCGCCGCGGAAAACGACAACTCCAAGCCGGCGAAGAAGGCGGCCCCGGTCGCGCCAAAGGCGCCGCCGGCGAAGACGGTGAAGAAATAGTCTCCCGCTGCGGCAGACATGCTCCCTCGCCCCGCTCTTGCGGGGCGAGGGTTGGGGTGAAGGGCTTCTATCCGCGAGCGTGATGGTAGGACTGAGCCTGTGGCTTGCCCCTTACCCGAAATTCGAGCTGCGCTCGAATTTCGACCTCTCCCCGTGAAGAACGGGGCGAGGTTAAGAGGCCATCCGGTACGTGCCGCCGATCACCGGATCGCCATCGGTCGCCACGACACCGCGCGCGACCAGATCCTCCAGATGGGCCAGCACCGAATAGCCGGCGGCGTTGGCGAGCCGCGGATCGAGCCCGATATAGATCGCCCGCACCATGGTCGGGATGTCGGCCTCGCCCTTGCCGAGGCGATGCAGGATCGACGCCTCGCGCGCGCGGCGGTGGCGCGCCAGGAAGCGGACGAAGCGCGGGCCTTCCGGGATCTCCGGGCCGTGGCCGGAGAGATAGAGCTGCTCGGGCCGCTGCTCCAGCCGCTCCAGCGAGGCCATGTAGTCGATCATCGAGCCATCGGGCGGCGCCACGATCGAGGTCGACCAGCCCATCACGTGGTCGCCGACGAAATTGATGCTGCGCTCGGTCAATGCAAACGCCAAATGATTGGCGGTGTGGCCGGGGGTGGCGACCGCCTCCAGCGCAAAGCCCGCGCCCTCGATGACGTCGCCGTGCCTGACCTCGACGTCGGGCCGGAAATCGCGATCGGCGCCGGATTCCGGATTGTGCTTCTCGCTCTCGAAGCGCGGGCGCGAGGCGCGGTGCGGCCCCTCGGCATAAACAGGCGCGCCGGTCGCAGCCTTGATCCGCGGCGTATTCGGCGAATGGTCGCGATGGGTATGGGTGACCAGGATGTGGGTCACCGTCTCACCCTTGACCGCATCGAGCAGCGCCTTCGCATGCGCCTCGTCGTCGGGACCGGGATCGATGATCGCGACCTTGCCTTGCCCCACGATGTAGCTGACCGTGCCGGTGAAGGTGAACGGGCTCGGATTGTTGCAGAGGACACGGCGGACGCCGGGGCGGACTTGTTCGACCACGCCGGGCTTCAGCGGAAAATCGCGGTTGAACGGGATGTCGTCGTTGTCGGCCATGGGGATCCGATTCCTTGTGAGCCGTCATCCCCGGATGAGCGCTTCGCGCTCACTCGGGAGGTGCGAAGCTCTTGCGAGCCTCGAAGGATGTTGGGCACCACCTTGCGTCATCCTTCGAGGCGCGCCGAAGAGGCGCGCACCTCAGGATGACGCCTCCGGGATTACGAGAACGCCTGAATGCCGGTGATCGCGCGGCCGAGGATCAGCGCATGGACGTCATGCGTGCCCTCATAGGTGTTCACCGTCTCGAGGTTCGCGGCGTGGCGCATCACGTGATACTCGATCTGGATGCCGTTGCCGCCGTGCATGTCGCGGGCCATGCGGGCGATGTCGAGCGACTTGCCGCAATTGTTGCGCTTGACGATCGAGATCATCTCCGGCGCCATCTTGCCCTCGTCCATCAGGCGGCCGACGCGCAACGAGGCCTGCAGGCCGAGCGCGATTTCGGTCTCCATGTCCGCAAGCTTCTTCTGCACCAGCTGGGTGGCGGCGAGCGGCCGGTTGAACTGCTTGCGGTCGAGCGTGTACTGGCGCGCGCGGTGCATGCAGTCCTCGGCAGCGCCGAGCGCACCCCAGGAGATGCCGTAGCGGGCGCGGTTGAGGCAGCCGAACGGGCCCTTGAGGCCGGAGACGTTGGGCAGCAGCGCGCTTTCCGGCACCACCACGTTGTCGAGCACGATCTCGCCGGTGATCGAGGCACGCAAGCTGAGCTTGCCGCCGACCTTCGGCGCCGACAGGCCCTTCATGCCCTTCTCGAGGATGAAGCCGCGGATCTGGTTGTCATGCGCGGCCGACTTGGCCCAGACCACGAATACGTCGGCGATCGGCGCATTCGAGATCCACATCTTGGCCCCGTTCAGCTTGTAGCCGTCGGCGACCTTCTCGGCGCGGGTCTTCATGCCGCCGGGATCGGAACCGGCGTCCGGCTCGGTCAGGCCGAAGCAGCCGACCCATTCTCCGGTCGCGAGCTTGGGGAGATATTTCTTGCGCTGGTTCTCGTCGCCATAGGCATAGATCGGATACATCACCAGCGAGGTCTGCACCGAGTTCATCGAGCGGTAGCCGGAGTCGACGCGCTCGATCTCGCGTGCGACGAGGCCATAGGCCACGTAGCTCGCATTGGCGCAGCCATATTCCTCGGGCAGCGTCACGCCGATCAGGCCGAGTTCGCCCATCTCGTTGAAGATCTCGCGGTCGGTCTTCTCTTCCAGATAGGCCTTGGTGACCCGCGGCAACAGCTTGTCCTGCGCATAGGCCCGCGCAGTGTCGCGGATCAGGCGTTCGTCTTCGGTGAGCTGGTCGTCGAGCAGGAACGGATCATCCCACTGGAAGCTGGCGGCAGCCGGCTTGTCCTTGGACTGAGGGCGCACGCTCATGAAACATCCTTTCGCATCGTCACTCGGAAATTGGCGGATAAATTAAAGCGCTATGCTGCGAAGCGCAATTGAATTGGACGTATGCCATCCGGGGGCGATGCGCACGCATCGCGCCCAGAATGACCCGCATCAGCCGTCGAACTTCTCGTTCGACACGATCTCGATGCCGAAACCGGACAACCCCTTGTAGTCATGCACCGACGAGGTCAGGTGCCGGATCGAGGTGACGCCGAGATCGCGCAGGATCTGAGCGCCGACGCCGACCTCGCGCCATTGCTTGTTGCGATCGGCTTCCGCCGACTTCTGCTCGCCGACCGGCTGGACCGGAACACCGGCGGCACCGTCGCGCAGATATACCAGCACACCACGGCCGGCAGCCTTGAAGTGCCGCAGCACGGCTTCCATCCGCGCCGGCCCGGTGAACAGGTCCTTCACGATGTTGGGCTTGTGCAGCCGCGTCAGCACGTCCCTGCCATCGCCGATGCCGTTATAGACGAAGGCGGCATGCATGATCTCGTCGAACGGTGAGCGATAGGCATAGCCCTGCAGCGGGCCGATCGGGCTTTCGGTGGTGAAGGTCGCGACCCGCTCGATCAGCTTCTCGCGCGCCTGGCGATAGGCGATCATATCAGCGATCGTGACGTGCTTGAGCTTGTGGCGGGCGGCGAATTTCGCAACCTGCTCGCCCTTCATCACGGTTCCATCGTCGTTCATCAGCTCGCTGATGACGCCGACCGGCGGCAGGCCCGAGAGCCGGCACAGATCGACCGCGGCCTCGGTATGGCCGGAGCGCAGCAGCACGCCGCCGTCGCGCGCGATCAGCGGAAAGATGTGGCCGGGGCGCGCAAAATCATTGGCGCCGGCGTTGGGATTGGCGAGCGCGCGGCAGCAGGAGGCGCGTTCCTCGGCCGAGATGCCGGTGCCGCCATCGGGCTTGTAGTCGATCGAGACGGTGAACGCCGTGGTGTGGTTGGACTCGTTGTGCGCCACCATCGGGTCGAGCCGCAGCCGGCGGGCATCTTCGGTGGTGATCGGCGCGCAGACGATGCCGGAGGTGTGGCGGATGATGAAGGCCATCTTCTCCGCCGTGCAGAACGACGCCGCGACGATCAAATCGCCCTCGCCTTCCCGATCGTCATCGTCGGTCACGACGACGAGTTCACCCTTCGCAAAGGCTTGCAGCACTTCCTGGATCGTATCGGCCATTGTCCTGACATCTCGCTTTATGCAGGCAGTGGATTAGCCGGGTTCCGATGTCAGCGCCAGTATCATTATGCAACCCGCCATGCGTCCGGCAGGCATCGTCGGCAGGCATGCCAGGACGGCGGCCGGAGCCCGTCGCCGGTTTCTACGGCAGCACCTCGCGCCGGTCGCTGAGCTGAGCGTCCAGCTCGGCGCGCTTGTCGTCGAGCAGGCCGGCGTCGGCGGCCTCGATCACCGAATAGAGCTCGCCGGCGTCGCTGAGCCGGGTCACCGTCACGTAGTCGGCGCCGGCGGCGTAGAGATCGTCGACCCCGGTGAGGAGATCCGCGGTGGCGACGATCCGCGCGGTCGGATTCAAGGCGCGGACGTGACGCACCAGCTTCTCATTGTCGGCGCCGACCAGCAGGAAATCCGGCACGCTCAGGATGATGATCTCGGCCTTGCCGATCCCGGCGTGAACCAGCGTGTCGACATTGCTGATGTCGCCATAGATCACATGCATGCCGCGGTCGGACAGCGTGCGGAACACCAGCGGATTGAAATCGATGACACTGATCTGCTCCAGCAGCGACTGGTTCTGCCGCTCGATCTGGCTGATCAGCGCGCTCGCCGCACGGAAAAAGCCGAGGATCACGATGCGCCGGATCTCGCCATGGCTGCCCTCCTGACCGCCCTCCTGGCCGCCCTCACCGCGGCCCTCGCCCACATGGTCGAGATCGCGCAGCCCGATCCGCTTCAACGGACCGATCAGGCCGCGCACGATCTGATCGCTGCGGCCCATCGCGAAGGTCGAGAGCACCGCCAGCACCACAAAGGCGAACGAGGCCGCATTGGCGGTTTCGGTTCCGATGTGGTTGGCGGCGACGCCGGTCTGGATCACCACCAGCGAGAACTCGGAAATCTGCGCCAGATTGATCGCCGGCAGCAGGCTGGCGCGCAGGCCCTGCTTCATCAGATAGAGCGGCGTGAAGGTCGTGACTAGGCGGCTCACCACCGTGAAGGCCGCGATGACCAGCGCAAGCCAGATCACGGAGAGGCCGGGAATCGGGATCGTCATGCCGAGCGCGACGAAGAACAGCGTGATGAAGAAATCCCGCAGCGTCGTGACCTTGGCGGTGACGTCGAGCGCATAGGGAAAGGTCGAGATCGAGACGCCAGCGACCAGCGAGCCCATCTCGCGCGACAGATGCAGCCGCTCGGCGATCTCGCCGATCAGGAAGCACCAGGCGAGCGCGCCGAGCAGCACGAGCTCGGGCCGGCGCGCAATCTGGTGGAACAGCCGCGGCAGCACGTAGCGGCTCAGCACCAGCGCGGTCACGACCAGCACCGCAACGCGGGCGATCGACAGCAGCACGACGCTGATCTGCAGATTGTCGAGGCTCGGCTGCACCGCCAGGAACAGGATCGCGAAGATGTCCTGCAGCACCAGCACGCCGAGCGTGATCCGGCCCGGCAGCGTATCCAGCTCGCGCTTCTCGTAGAGCACCTTGACGATGATGACGGTCGAGGACAGCGCGCAGGCGACGCAGAGATAGACCGCATCGAACTTGCCGCCGCCGATCGCAAGCCCAATTCCGGCGAAGAACGCGACGCCGATCAGGCAGCCGCCGATCAGCTCGCCGGCACCGGCGAACAGGATGACCTTGCCGGCGCGGATGATCTTCTTGAGGTCGATTTCCAGCCCGATCATGAACAGCATGAAGATCAGGCCGAGTTCGGAGATGACGCTGATCGATTCCTGGGACTTGACCCAGCCCATGCCGAATGGACCAATGAAAAAGCCGGCGATAAGGTACGCCAGTATCAGCGGTTGCCGGGAGAAATGGGCAAGCAGCCCAATCCCCCAGGCAAGCAGGATACAGAGCGTGATATCGGGAATCAGTTCATGCATGCGTCAAAGACTTCCTGTTGCCGCAACCTAGAGGGCCGGGCGTGAGGATCAACCGAGCAATGTGTCACATCCGCGCAGGCGGCATTTTTCTGGCCATTTTGCTCTGCCTGCTCACCGTGCGCTTGCCGGAGGCGCTAGCACAATCCTCGGCAAGTATTGAACAAAATTTCGCGAACTCGCTGACGGCGGTGCCATCGGAAGGCCTCACCGCCTCGGGTGCATTCTACGTGCCGGTGTATTCCAGCGTGTCGATGAGCCAGGGCAAGCTCAGGGCCGATTTCTCGGTGACGCTCAGCGTACACAACGCCTCCGAGACCAAACCGCTGGTGCTGAAGCGGATCGCCTATTTCGACACATCAGGCAAGATGGTGGAGAGCTACCTCAAATCACCGATCGCGCTAAAACCGTTCGCGACGGTCGAGGTTGCGATCGCCACGACCGACACCCGCGGCGGCACCGGCGCGAATTTCGTGGTCGATTGGGCGGCTGCCGGCGAGATCGCGGAACCGGCGGTCGAGGCCTTGATGGTCGGCAGCGTCGGCGCCGGGCACTACGCCTTCATCAGCCAGGGCCGCCCGGTCCGGCTGGTGGGCAAGAACTGACTTCACGGAAGGCCCTTCCACGGGCCTTCTCAACGACAACAACACGGAGCGAAACGTCCATGTCCACCTCAGCCCAGTTCGACTTTGCACCGCTGCTCCCGGCCGGCCTGCCTGCGCCGGCCGCGCGCTGGACCGGGCTCGCCAAGTACAGCTTCGTCGGCGGCAACAACGATCCCGACCAGGTCCCGGTCGACGGGCTGCTGGAGGCTATGAACGCGGTGCTGAAGCGCGAGGGTAGGAATCTCGCGACCTACAACCTCGCGCACGGGCCGCAGGGCTATCTGCCGTTGCGCCAGTTCCTGACCGAGAAGCTGAAGCGCGACGCCGGAATTGCCTGCACGCCGGACGAGGTCATGATCGTCTCCGGCTCGTTGCAGGCGCTTGATCTCGTCAATCACACGCTGCTCGCCAAGGGCGACACCGTGCTGATCGAGCAGGAGACCTATCAGGGCTCGCTGAACCGGTTGACACGGCTCGGCGTCAATGCGGTCGGCATTCCCCTCGATGGCGAGGGCATCAGGATCGATGCGCTGGCCGAAGCGCTCGCCGATCACAAGCGGCGCGGCATCACGCCGAAATACATCTACACCATCCCGACCGTGCAGAACCCGACCGGCTCGATCCTTCCCGAGAGCCGCCGCGCCGAGATGCTGAAGCTGTCGAAAGAATACGGCGTGCCGATCTTCGAGGACGATTGCTATGCCGATCTGATCTGGAACGGTGAGCGGCCGCCCGCGATCTATGCCATGAGCACGCATGGCGGCGTGATCCATATCGGCTCGTTCTCGAAGTCGATCGCGCCGGCGCTGCGGGTCGGCTTCATCGTCGCGCCCTGGGCAATCATGTCGCGGATGCTGCCGCTGAAGACCGACGCCGGCTCCGGCGCGCTGGAGCAGATGGTGCTGTCGGAATATTGCACGCCGCATTTTGCGGCCCATGTGCCCAAACTGACGCGAGGACTGCGCGCAAAACTCGACACGCTGATGGAGGCGCTGAACGAGCAGTTCGGCACCGCGGCCGAATTCGAGGCGCCGAAGGGCGGCATCTTCCTCTGGGTCAAGCTACCCGACAATGTCGATACCTTGAAGCTCTACCAGGCCGCGCTCGCCGCCGGGGTCTCGATCAATCCGGGCCCGGAATGGTCGACCAGCAAGGCGCATTCCGGCAGCCGGTTGCGCCTCTGCTTCGCGAGCCCCTCGCACGAGCAGATCCGCGAGGGCGTCGCCGTGCTGGCCGAGGTGTGCCGCAAGGAGTTCGGCGTGCCGGCACGCAGCAGCAATGTCGAGAAGCGCGGGTAGCGCTCCGCTCGCCTACCTCACCGAGAACGGCGCCTGATAGGGCCGGCCGAACGGTACGCCGTTGACCACGGTCTGCACCGGCTTCAATTGCTGATTGCCGTCGCGCTTGTTGTTGCGGGTGTCGACGAAGGTGACCGGACCTTCGACAAGGTCCATGATCGCGACGTCGCCGGGTGCGCCGCGCTGCAATGTGCCGATCTTCGGGGTGCGGTTGATGATCCGCGCCGGCACCGAGGTCGCCATCGCGACGACCTGATCCAGCGAGGAGCCCATCGCCAAAAACTTGCTCATCACGTTCGGCAGGAACGGGATGCCGGGCGAATTGCCGGAGAAGACGTGGATGTCGGAAGAGATCGTATCGGGTGTGCAACCTGCCGGAATTGCGATCTCCGCCACCGTAAAGTCAAAACTGCCGCCGCCATGGCCGACGTCGAACAGCACGCCGCGCTGCTTGGCCTCGAGCGCTGCCGGCAAGAGCTTGCCGTCCTGCACGATGTTGGTGAAAGCGCCGGACATGTTCGGCGCGCCGGAATAGGCGTGGGTGAGGATATCACCCGGCCGCAGCAGATTGAGGATGTCGGACATCAACTCCTTGGTTTCGACGCCGCCGATATGCACCATCATCCGCGCCGGCCAGCCGCACATCTCGCAGGCCTGGATGCCGCGCTTCAGCGGCTCGACGCCGTGCTCGAAGATGACGTTCTCCGACATCCGCACCTTGACCCCGATCAGGAAGTCCGGGTTCTCGGCCAGCGCCATGGCGCAGGCTTCGACCTGGGCGTTGTCGATATTGTAGAGTTCGGCCACCGGGAAGGCCGACAGGCCGTTATTGGCGATATGGACGAAGGCGTAGATCCGCGCCCGCGACTGCGCCACGATGAAGCGCCGCAGCGCCGCGAGATTGTTGACGCCGGCATCGCCGGCCGAGACCACCGTCGTGGTGCCCTGGAATTGCACCAGCTCGTCGGCGGGAATGCCGATCGCCGATCCGTAGGGGTAGACGTGGCAGTGCAGGTCGACGAGGCCCGGCATCACGAGCTGGCCCGACGCGTCGATGATCTTGGTGGCGCGCGCGGCGGGAATCTCGTTTTCGATCGCCTCGATAAGGCCCCAGCGGATACCGATGTCGCGCTTGCCGCGCAACGACTGGCTGGGATCGATCACGTCGCCGCTCTTGATCACGAGGTCGAACTTGTCGTCCGGCCCCATCGCCGCAGATGCCGGCCTCGCAATGGCGCTAGCGGCGACCGATCCCGTAGCTTTCAAAAAATCCCGGCGTGAAAATCCACTCACGGCAACGTCCCCCCGAACATTGATTTTTATGGCGCGATGATGCGTCGGACGCAGTGGTTAAGCAAGGCCAGCTGAACAATCGTTCAGAAAACTCTGGCGGTTCCTGAGGAACGTTTCGATGGCTGCACGGTTTCCTCCCCGCATCATTTGAGGAGGATGAAATGAAAAAGATCGGTTTTGTTCTTGCGGCGATTGGTACGCTTGCGGTGGCCGTTCCGTCGATCGCGAGCGCCGAGACCGTCGTGATCAAGCGCGGCCATCATCATCACTGGGATCGTGGCTGGGGCGCGCGCGCCGAGATGCGCCATGACCGTGGCTGGCATCGCGGCTGGCATCACGACCATGACCGCGCGGTCGTGATCAGGCGGGATCGCTACTAGGCAATCGATACTGAAGACCTGCAAACACGAAAAGACCGACACAACGGAAAATGGCTCCTCGCGGAGCCATTTTCTGATTCCGTATCGGAAGGTCGATGCGGTTCAATCCCACGCTGGCGCAAAACCCGGGTTGACGCAGCGCATGTCCTTGCGCAATGCCGCGATCGACTTGCGATCGTCGTCGTCGAGCCTGACCTTCAGCGCGTCGAGATTGGCCTTTTGGCTTTCGGCGCGCGAGGCTTTGGGGATCGCCGCAACGCCGTCCTGATCGAGCAGCCATTTCAGCGCCACCTGGGCTGCGGTCGCATCATGCTTGCGGCCGATCTTCGCCAGCGTCTCGTCGGTGGCGAAGCGGCCCTGCGCCAGCGGACAATAGGCGACCAGCGGGATCGATTTCGCGGCGAGATATTTCCGCACCGGCGTCTGGTCCAGCATGGCGTGATATTCGATCTGGTTGCAGGCGATCGGCGCCTTGATGTCCTCGACCACGGTCTTGAGCAGCGCGGTGGTGAAGTTGGCGACGCCGATCGCGCGGACGCGGCCCTCCTCCTTCAGCCGCATCAACGTCTCGAACACGGCCGGCAGCTGCATGCTCTTCGACGGCCAATGCACCAGATAGAGATCGACATGATCGAGCCGCAGCTTCTTCAGGCTCGCGTCGAACGCCTTGCGGATCGCATCCGGCGCCGAATTCTCGTGCCAGACCTTGGTGGTCACATGCAGGTCCTTGCGCGCGACCTTCGAGTCCGCGATCGCAGCCCCGATCGCCTCCTCGTTGGCGTACATCTCGGCGGTGTCGATATGCCGGTAACCGAGCCCGAGCGCGCTCTCGACCGCCCCGCGGCAGGCATCGCCCTGCATGCGGAAAGTGCCGAGGCCGAGCTGCGGCAGGCTGATGCCCTGTGTCTGCAGATTTTCCATGGATAGCTCCTGACGCGTGGGACGCCGATGAAATCGACGACGTCACGCCAGCAAATCGTTTCGTGGGAATGAAATTGGCAGGACTGCTAGCGTGCATTCTGCCCGCAAACCGGGCCTTCGGGCAAGGCAGCGGCGATCAAGATGTCGCGACGGGGTTGGGGGCGGGCCTATATGTGCTGCGCCATGATCTGGACGGGCCGCGCGTCCGGCCGCGGCTCGATGTCGACCGACCAGAGGTCGTGGTTATCGACGTCCTTCAGGGTCACCGTCATCACGCCGGTCTGGCCGTCGATGTCGACGCGGCCGAAGAATTGCAAGCCGAAGCAGGGCGCGAGATTGTCGCCCTGCTCGGCCGAGCATCCCTTCTGGTACATCGCCTTCGGGCCAAAGGTGTTGTCGAGCTCGCCCGGCGACCAGGTGCCGGCATGCAGCGGGCCGGAGACGAACTCCCAGAACGGCTCGAATTCCTGGAACACCGCGCGGTTCGGATCATAGTGATGCGCGGCGGTGTAGTGCATGTCGGCGGTGAGCCACACCGTGTTGCGAACGCCCGCGCGCTTCATGAAGGACAGGAGATCGGCGATCTCGTGCTCACGCCGCTCGGGCGGGCCGTCGCCGAGCGCGACCGCATCGAGGCTGATGAGGCCAATCGGCAGATCCGCCGCGATCACCTTCCAGGTCGCATCGGACGCCACGAGCTCGCGCTTCAACCAGGCGAGCTGGCTGTCGCCGAGGATGAACGCCTGGTCGGGATCGCCCTGCTTGTTCCAGCTGGAATCGCGATAGGAACGCATGTCGATGATGAAGACGTCGAGCAAGGGCCCGTAGGGGATCTTGCGATAGACCCGGCCGTCGCGCTCCGGCATCAGCCGCATCGGCATGAATTCGTGGAAGGCACGGCGCGCCCCCGCCACCAGGCGCGAGCTGCCATCCGCATCGTAGCCGGTCGCATCAGCAGTGCCGACCGGCGACCAGTCGTCGGCCACCTCGTGGTCGTCCCATTGCGCGAAGACGGGCACTTCGGCGTGGAAGGCGCGGAAGTTCTCGTCGAGCCAGTTGTATTTGTAGTTGCCGCGAAACTCGTCGAGGGTGTACGCGACGACCGATTTTTCCTCGGTGACGATGTTGTGCCAGATCTCGCCGTTCGGCAGCGCCTGCTCCGCCGGCACCGTGCAATCCGCATAGATGTGATCGCCGGAATGGATGAAGAAATCCGGGCGCTCGTTCAGCATGGTGCGGTAGCTGCGCAGACCGCCGCGCGCGGGATCGATGCCCCAGCCCTGCCCCACCACGTCACCGGACCAGACGAACGAGACCGAACGACGGTCAGTCGGCGCGGTGCGGAAATGTCCGACGCGGCTTTCGCCCGATATGCCGTCGTGATCCTCGAATTGCACGCGATAGAACAGGTCCTGGCCCGGCGGCAGGCCGTCGAGCAGCAGCTTTGCGGTGAAGTCGCGCTCAGGCAGCGCGTCGGCCGTCGCGGTACGCAAGATTGTCGCAAAGCTTTCGACCGCGGCACATTCGATGCGCATGCGCGCGGCGCGATCGGCACGGGCCCAGATCACGGCGGAATCGCTGGCGACGTCGCCGGACTGGATACCCGCGATCGCTGGTCGATCCGCGGCGCGGCTCAGATAAGGCCTTGCCAGCGCGCCCAGTCCCGCCAGCGCGGCCGTCGACGCCGAGCGCACCAGAAGCTGACGCCGGGTAAGGCCTCGCCTCCTCGCGAAGATCGCTGTCGGCATCGAATAACCTTCGTCGAATCGTAACGAAGGTTTTGCCTGCGCTCCTTGACTCCGGCCTTACGGTTTCTTGACTCTCCGCCGACGGTTTTGCGACGGCGAGATGACTCGGCGGGATTCCGGGAACGGCATCGGGCACCGAGCGCTCAAGCGCCAAACCCGTCATCCTGAGGAGGCGCGTAGCGCCGTCTCGAAGGATCGACGGCCCGGCTGCTAGATCAGGGCCGTGCATCCTTCGAGGCTCGCTCCGCTCGCACCTCAGGATGACGGGTTAGCTGTCCACGCGAATGAGAGAACAAGACGCGACGCCGCCTCTCACCGCTGCCAGTTGCAGATGCCGCCGGTGCGGCACGGCCAGGTCTGGATCCTGACGTCGCGGGCTTCCGCATCGAGCGGGTTCGAGTGCCGCCGTGCGAGCCTGGCGCGGGCGGGCGCGCGTGCAGCCGCGCGCTTCGGTTCAGGCTGAGCGGTCACTCTGCTCGTCCGCACGGCCTTCTGCGGCGCGACCTTCGGCTCTTCGACCTTCGGTTCGATATTGGCGTGCTGATCGGGACTGCGGTCGGTCTTCGCCTCGACCGGTACCGGCTCGAACTGCGCCGGCGGGCCAAGCCGCTTCGGCGACAGCACCGCTTGGGAGAGATCGAGACTGAAGAACTCGCTCGGGCGATAGTCGTCGGCAAACGCCACGCCACCCAAAGCCAGGCACGCGGTGCAAACAGTTGCAGCCAAAACACTTTTCAGGACCGTCAAAAGGGCCTCCTGAAATCACTCGAACGGAACAGCCATCATGTAGGGACCCGGCCGCGCGAATCCAGCCGCTGGCTGCGGGCAGGGTTACCGGTCAACCAAGGCGGCCGTGGAAAGTTCCCCGAAGAGCCCCGTTCCGATGGCGGAACGCGGCCCCCCCTCCGCTCGAAAACGCTCTGCCCTACTCAGCCGCCTGTGCCAGCGGCTGGCCGATCGCGCGCTCCAGCCGCGCACATTCGGTGCGGTAGCGGGCGACGTTGCCTTCCTTGATGTGGCCATAGCCGCGCACGAGGTCCGCAGCCTTCGCCAGCGCCACGAGGCGCGGCAGATCGACCGGCTTGTTGCCGTCGAGATGACGCAGGATCATCGCCGAATAATCCACCGGCAGCGCACGCTCCATCTTGCGTTCCGCGGTGTAGCCGAAGATGTCGAACGCGGTGCCGCGCAGCCCCTTCAGCCCCGCCAGCATGCCGAACGCCTTGAATATCCATGGACCGAATTCGCGCTTCTGCAAACGCCCGGTGACGGGATCGCGCTGCGCCAGCAGCGGCGGCGCCAGCAGGACCTTCAAACCGGAATTGCCCTCGAACTGCTCCCTCAAGGCCTTCGCAAACTCGCCATCGGAATAGAGCCGCGCGACTTCGTATTCGTCCTTGTAGGCCATCAGCTTGAACAGGCCCTTGGCAAAGGCCTCGGTCAGGTCTTGCGAGCCCGGAGCCGCCGCGGCTTCGGCTGAACGAACACGCGCAACGTCGTCGAGATAGCGCTTGGCGTAAGCCGCATCCTGATAGTCGGTGAGGAATTTGGCGCGGAACGCGATCGCCTCGTCGAGCGTCTTCTTGGCCGGTGCGGCACCTGCGCTCTTGAAGCGCGCGGCGCTGACCACGCGCTGCAGATCGTGCGCGGCAAGCCGGCCCCACGAGAACGCGGTCTTGTTCATCTCGATCGCGGCGCCGTTGAGCTCGATCGCCTTCAGGATCGCCTCGAGCGACAGCGGGATCGCACCGCGCTGGAATGCGAAACCGAGCATGAAGGCGTTGGTGGCGATGCTGTCGCCCATCAGCGCGGTGGCAAGGCCGGTGGCGTCGAGGATGTCGAGATCATCAGGTCTCACCGCGCCGTTCAGCGCATCGCGCATCGAGCTGGCTTCAAAATCGATATCGGGATCGATCACGAAGCTCGCGGTCGGCAGCAGATCGGCGTTGACGACGGCGCGAGTGACGCCACGCTCGGCGCGGCTCAGCGCCGGCACGCTGGTGGCGACGACGAGGTCGCAGCCGAGGATCAGGTTGGCATTGCCGGGCGCGATGCGGACCGTGGTCAGCATGTCCGACGTCGGCGCGAGGCGGACATGGCTCATGACCGCGCCGTTCTTCTGCGACAGGCCGGTAAAGTCGAGCGTCGAGCAGGCGATCCCCTCGACATGCGCGGCCATCCCGAGCAGCGCGCCGATGGTGATGACGCCGGTGCCGCCGATGCCGGTGATCAGGATGTTGTAGGGGCCGGTCAGCGCGCTCGCAGGCGGCGTCGGCAAATCCGCGAACAGCGCCTTGGGATCGGCCGCAGTGCGGTCGGCCTTGCGCAGCTTGGGGTCCTGCACCATCACGAAGCTCGGGCAGAAGCCCTCGATGCAGGAGAAATCCTTGTTGCAGTTCGACTGGTCGATGCGGCGCTTGCGGCCGAGCTCGGTCTCCAGCGGCTGCACCGAGACACAGTTCGACGCTACCGAGCAGTCGCCGCAGCCTTCGCAGACGCGCTCGTTGATGAAGACGCGCTTGGCCGGATCGGGAAACAGCCCGCGCTTGCGGCGGCGACGCTTCTCGGCGGCGCAGGTTTGGTCATAGATCAGGACGGTGAGTCCCTCGATCTCGCGCAAGGTGCGCTGCACGGCGTCGAGCTCGCGGCGATGGTGGATGGTGGCGCCCGATGGGAAATAATTGGCGGGGTATTTATCCGGATCGTCGGAGACGATCGCAAGCTTCTTGGTGCCCTCCGCCCAGACCTGGTGGGCGATCTGCGACACCGTGAAGCCGCCCTCAGCGGGCTGGCCGCCGGTCATCGCCACCGCGTCGTTGTAGAGGATCTTGTAGGTGATGTTGACGCCCGCCGCGGACGCCGCGCGCAGCGCCAGAAGACCGGAATGCGTGTAGGTGCCGTCGCCGAGGTTCTGGAACACATGCTGTTCGCTGGTGAACGGCGACTGCCCGATCCAGCTCACACCCTCCGCGCCCATATGCGAGATGGTCTGAGTGTTGCGGTTCGGCACCGACAGCGCCATGCCATGGCAACCGATGCCGGCCATGGCGCGGCTGCCGTCGGGGATCTTGGTCGAGGAGTTGTGCGGGCAGCCCGAGCAGAAATACGGCGTGCGTTGCAGCTTCGCGGTGCCGGTGCCCTCGGCCGGACGGTCGAACGCCTCGAGTTTCGCCAAACGCTGCTCCAGCAGCGGGCTGCGGTGGCCGAGCCGCCGCAGCCGCGCCACCACGGCAGCGGCGACCATGGTCGGCGTCAGCTCGCCTTCGCTTGGCAGCAACGGCGCGCCGCTCTCGTCGCGCTTGCCGACCACCGAGGGCCGCTTCGACGCGTCCATGTTGTAGAGGATGCGGACCAGCTGATCCTCAATGAAGCCGCGCTTCTCTTCGACCACGAGCACGTCCTGCAAGCCCTCGGCGAAGGCGCGCGCGCCGCGCGCTTCGAGCGGCCAAGTCAGCGCCACCTTGTAGATGCGCAGGCCCAGCTCTTGCGCATCGGCATCGGTGATACCGAGATCGGCGAGCGCCTGGCGCAGGTCAAGATAGGCCTTGCCGGTCGCCATGATGCCGAGCCGTGCCGGCTTCGAATCCAGCACGATGCGGTCGAACCGGTTGACGCGCGCGAACGCCGCGACCGCGTCCATCTTCGGACCATGCAGACGCCGCTCCGCCTCCAGCGGCGGATCCGGCCAGCGGATCGAAAGCCCGCCCGGCGGCATCTCGAAATCGTCGGGCATGATGATCTTGATGCGATCGGGATCGCTGACGATCGAGGCCGAACTTTCCACCGTCTCCGAGATCGCCTTGAAGCCGACCCAGCAGCCGGAATAGCGCGACAGTGCAAAACCGAGAATGCCGAGATCGAGATAGTCCTGCAGCGTCGCCGGATTGACCACCGGCATCAGCGCCGAGGCGAACACCTGCTCGCTCTGATGTGCGAGCGTGGAGGACTGGCAGCCATGGTCGTCGCCGGCCAGCGCGATCACGCCGCCGTTCGGCGAGGTGCCGGCCGAATTGGCGTGCTTGAGTGCATCGAGCGAACGGTCGACGCCGGGGCCCTTGCCGTACCAGATGCCGAATACGCCATCGACCTTGGCGCCGGGGAACATGCCGACCTGCTGGCTGCCCCAGACCGCGGTCGCCGCCAGATCCTCATTGAGGCCGGGAACGAAGGCGATGTCGTGCTCTTTGAGGAACGATTTCGCCCGCCACAGCGCGTGGTCGTACATGCCGAGCGGCGAACCACGGTAACCGGAGATGAAACCGGCGGTGTTCAGCCCGTGCGCGCGGTCGCGTTCGCGCTGCAACATGGGCAATCGGACCAGAGCCTGGGTACCGGAGAGGAAGATTCGTTTCGTATCCAACCGGTACTTGTCGTCCAGTCCAACTTCCATCAACGCCATCAGTTTCCCCGTCAATCAGTCACGCCGGCCCGGACCGGTCTCGTTATCTTCCCGATGATCATGCATCAGCATGCACTGATTTTGTTATGCATGAACAGCCCCGTTCCATGGCCGCAGCACATATCTCGTGCTGTGCATGCGAGGCCTTGTAGCCTGCGAGGCTTTGTTGCTCTGCGAGGCCTTGTTCCTCTGCGAGGCCTTGTTCCTCTGCGAGGCCTTGCCGAACCCCGGCATCTTTGAAACGGTGGCGCGCAAAGGGAGACCAAGGATGATTAAAGTCGAATCCGCGTTCACGACGGAAATCGTGGAGAACGGCGATCTGCTGGTGGGTCCCTGGCGCAGCCCGAAGCAGATGCTGCAGGCCCAGACCTACGACTCTCACGCGTCGATCCACGACGACGCAACCGCGCAGAAGCTCGGCTTCCGCGGCGGCACGATCGAGGGACCGACCCATTTCAGCCAGTTCGCACCGCTGTGCGAGCGGATCTGGGGCCGGGCCTGGTTCATGACCGGGTGTCTGTCCGCGCATTACCGCAATCCTGTGTTCGAAGGCGAAGAGGTGCAGGCCCGGATCGAGAAGCCGAAGCCGGGGCAGACCGTTTGCACCGTCGGGATGATCAAGCGCGACGGCACCGAGATCCTGCGCGGCACCGCCTCGATCGACGGCGACGGCACCGAGACCGCGCTCGCCCACCGGCTCGGCGAACTGAAGCCGCTGGCCGATCCCGTCATCCTCGCCGACATCAAGGTCGGCATGAAAACGCCGCGGCAGGCGATCAAGATGGATTTCGACCAGAACATGGGCGATCTCTATCCGTTTTCGCTGGCCGACAAGCTCAAGGTGATCACCGAGCCGTCCGACTATTATTCGCTGGAGTACAATCCCTGGGGCCGCGCCGTCATCCCGATGGAGATGCTGAGCGTGCTGTTCCAGTACCGGGCCCGCGAGGACCGGCTGCCGGTCCGCGGCCCCGCCGTCGGGCTGTTCGCCGATCAGGAGATCCGCCTGCTGCGCGGGCCGCTATTCCCTGGTGAGACCTATTGGGTCGAGCGGGAGGTCGTCGCCCTTTCGGGCAGCAAGCGCACCGAGAGCATGTGGGTGCGCTCGACCGTGTTCGATGCCGACAACGCAGAGGTTGCGACCATGCTGCTGAACGGCGCCAGCATGAAGGACTCCTACGCCAACTATGAAAGCGAGCACAAAGCCCTCTACGGCTGACGCGACAGCCGTCTCTCCCGACGACGCCTCTCTTGCAAGCCGCCGCAACAAGGACAAGAACAAATGGCCCGCCTGCCCTATCTCGAAGCCGATCAGGTCGCACCCGAATATCGCGACATGCTCAAGCGCAACACCAATCTGCACAAACTGCTGGTGAACTCGCCGGACATGGCGCGCGCCTTCAACGGCATCGGCGGCTATATCCGCTTCAAGAGCAAGCTCGACCCGCGGCTGCGCGAGCTGGCGATCCTCCAGGTCGGCTGGCTCGAGAAGTCGGAATACGAGTTCACCCATCATGTGAAGATCGGCAAGGAGTTCGGCGTTACCGACGAGGACATCGAGGGCCTGATCGCGGAGACCGACGGCGAGCCGTCGAAACTCGAGCCGCTGGCGAAGACGATCCTGAGGGGGGCCCGCGAAATGGTGCGCGAGCTCGCGATGTCGGAGGCGACCTTTGCCGAGATCAAGCGAGAGCTGTCCGACGAGCACATGACCGATCTGGTGCTGACGATCGCGTTCTACTGCGCCGTGGTGCGCGTGCTCGCCACCATGCAGATCGACAACGAACCAGCCTACAAAGAGGTACTGCAACAGTACCCGATCCCGGGAGTGAAGTGACATGCGTCTGCAAGATCGCGTCGCCATCGTCGTCGGCGCCGGGCAGAGCCCCGGCGAAGGCATCGGCAACGGTCGCGCCACCGCGCTGACCTTCGCCCGCGAAGGCGCCAAGGTGCTGTGCGTCGATCACAATCTGGATTCGGCCCAGGAAACCGTCGACCTGATCGCAGCCAAGGGCGGCACTTCCGTCGCCTTCAAGGCCGACGTCACCAAAAATGCCGACATCAAGGCGATGGTGGCGGATGCGCATGGTCGCTGGGGCAGCGTCGATATCCTGCACAACAATGTCGGCGTCAGCCTCTCCGGCGGTGATGCCGAGCTGCTCGACATCACCGAGGAGGCGTTCGACCGCTGCGTGGCGATCAACCTGAAGAGCTGCATCCTTGCCGCCAAGCATGTGATCCCGATCATGCGCCGGCAGCAGCGCGGCTCGATCATCAACATCTCGTCGATGGCCGCGATCACGACCTATCCCTACGTCGCCTACAAGGCGACAAAGTCGGCGATGATCGCCTTCACCGAACAGCTCGCCTACCAGAATGCCCAATACGGCATTCGCGCAAACGTGATCCTGCCGGGGTTGATGAACACGCCGATGGCGGTGGACACGCGCGCTCGCGAATTCAAGAAGAGCCGCGCCGAGGTCGAGGCCGAGCGCGACAGCAAGGTGCCGCTGCGTCACAAGATGGGCACCGGCTGGGATGTCGCCAATGCCGCGCTGTTTCTCGCATCCGATGAAGCGAATTTCGTGACCGGTGTCACGTTGCCGGTCGACGGCGGTGCAAGCGTACGGCGCGGTTAAACAGCCGCTTTGGCCTGGTTAATCAATACAATTAACCTGTGTGACCACGTGCGGTTAATCTCTGTGACGCAATCACGCGTCATTGCACCGCAATGATTCGAAAAAATTGAAGTATTCCAATGACACGGCGATGTGACGGCGTGTCCACATAAATCGAAATCCTGACTCGTTGTGGTCGCACGAAATTCATCTGCGCTCTGTATCTCGCACGCCAAGAACTTCTGGAGTGCCTGGAACGATGAGCGAAGAATTCGAACTCAGACCCGATCAGTGGGATGCGCTGAAAGCGCTGCGGGCTCCCGCAGCAAACCCGTCACGGCTGAACCGGTTCGCCGTTGAAAGCTTGATCACGCTCGGCTATGTCGCCGTGCGCGGCGATTCGTTTGAACTCACGCCCGCGGGCCGCAAGGTGCTGGTCCGCGGTTCGTCACTTCTGCTGCTCGATATCGCAGCCTGATCCTTCGAAGCTGACACAACGAGAGCTTCAGTTTTGATTCGATCAAAACCGAAGCTCTCGTTTCTTGTTTTGACGCGTTTTCTTCACGCGAACCGGTACCCACTTCGCTCGAAAACGCTCTGCACACGCGGCATCATGCCGCGTGTGCTTTTCCCGGAATGGTCGCCTCGCCGTGCTGCGTCAGCGGCTTCATACCGGTGAGGCCGCGCAGCAACACGTAGAATACCGGCGTCAGGAACAGGCCGAACACCGTGACGCCGATCATGCCGGAGAACACCGCGACGCCCATCGCGCGCCGCATCTCCGAGCCCGCACCGGTCGAGAGCACCAGCGGCAACACACCCATGATGAACGCCATCGATGTCATCAGGATCGGGCGCAGCCGCAGCCGGCTTGCCTCGATCGCGGCGCGGATCGGTGAACGCCCGGCAAATTCGAGTTCGCGCGCGAATTCGACGATCAGGATGGCGTTCTTGGCCGACAGTCCGACCAGCACGATCAGGCCGATCTGGGTGAAGACGTTGTTGTCGCCCTTCGAGAGCCAGACCCCGAACATCGCGGCCAACAGGCCCATCGGCACGATCATGATGATCGAGAGCGGCAGCGCCAGGCTCTCATAGAGCGCGGCGAGCACCAGGAACACCAGCAGGATCGCCAGCGGAAATACCCAGAGTCCGGAATTGCCGGCGATGAACTCCTGATAGGTCAGGTCGGTCCACTCGAAGGCAAAGCCCGGCGGCAGCGTTTCGGCAGCAATCCGCGTTGCCGCCTCCTGCGCCTGGCCGGAGGAATAGCCTGGCGCCGCAGCGGCGTTGATGTCCGACGACAGGAAGCCGTTGTAGCGGATCGCACGCTCCGGACCGGCGCTCTGGCGGACCTTCAACAAGGCCGACAGCGGCACCATGTCGCCGGACGACGAACGCACCTTCAACTGCCTGATGTCGTCGGCGCGCGCGCGGAACGGCGCGTCGGCCTGCACATAGACCGAATAGGTGCGGCCGAATTTGTTGAAGTCGTTGACGTAGTAGGAGCCGAGATAGATCTGCAGCGTGTTGAAGACTTCGGTGACAGGAACACCGAGCTGCAACGCCTTGGTGCGGTCGATGTCTGCGAACAGCTGCGGCACGTTGACCTGGAAGCTCGAGAACGCGCCGGCGATCTCCGGCGCCTTCTGGATCGCGCCCATAAACGCCTTGGTGGCGTCGTTCAGCGCCTCATAGCCGAGGCCGGCACGATCCTCGATTTGCAGCTTGAAGCCGCCGATGGTGCCAAGGCCATTGACCGGCGGCGGCGGGAACATGGCGATGAAGGCGTCCTGGATCCCGGCATATTTCTTGTTCAGCGCCATCGCGATTGCCGGACCGCTGAGCGAGGGATCCTTACGCTCGTCGAACGGCTTCAGGGTCGAGAACACGATGCCGGCGTTGGACGAGTTGGTGAAGCCGGAGATCGACAGGCCGGGGAATGCCACCGAGCTTTCGACACCCGGCTGCGTCAGCGCGATGTCGCTCATCTTCCGGATCACTTCTTCGGTGCGATCGAGCGTGGCGCCGTCCGGCAGCCGCGCAAAGCCGACCAGGTACTGCTTGTCCTGGCCCGGCACGAAGCCCGACGGCACCTGCTTGAACAGCACGCCGGTCACGCCGATCAAGAGCACATAGAGGCCGATCACCACGGCCTTGCCATAGATCACCTTGGTGACGGTGCGGCCGTAGTTCTCCGAGGACTTGGTGAAGACCTTGTTGAAGCCGCGGAAGAACCAGCCCAGCGACCTCTCCATGATTCGGGTCAGCCAGTCTTTCGGCTCGTGATGCCCCTTCAAGAGCAGCGCCGACAGCGCCGGCGACAGCGTCAGCGAGTTGATCGCGGAGATCACGGTCGAGATCGCGATCGTCAGCGCGAACTGCTTGTAGAACTGTCCGGTGAGGCCGGAGATGAAGGCCAGCGGCACGAAAACCGCGATCAAGACCAGCGCGATCGCGATGATCGGGCCCGACACTTCGCGCATCGCCTGGTTGGTCGCATCACGCGGCGACAGGCCGGATTCGATATTGCGCTCGACGTTCTCGACCACGACGATGGCGTCGTCGACCACGATGCCGATCGCGAGCACCAGGCCGAACAGGCTGAGTGCGTTGATCGAGAAGCCGAACACATGCATCACAGCGAAGGTGCCGACGATCGACACCGGGACCGCGATCAGCGGAATGATCGAGGCGCGCCAGGTCTGCAGGAACAGGATCACGACCAGCACGACGAGCGCGATCGCCTCGAGCAGCGTGTGGATGACGGCCTCGATCGACGAGCGCACGAACTGCGTCGGATCGTAGACGATCTGGTAGGAGACGCCTTCCGGCATGTTCTTCTTGATCTCGGCCATGGTGGCGCGGACATGGTCGGAGATCTCCAGCGCGTTCGACCCCGGCGCCTGGAAGATCGGGATCGCGACCGCCTGCTTGTTGTCGAGCAGCGAGCGCAGGCCGTATTCGGAGGCACCGAGCTCGATCCGGGCGACGTCGCGCAGCCGCACCACCTCGCCGGCCGAGCCGGTCTTGACCACGATGTCGCCGAACTGCTCCTCGGTCGACAGCCGGCCCTCGGCGTTGACGGAGAGCTGGAGGTCGAGGCCCTTGACGCTGGGCGAAGAGCCCACCACGCCGGCGGCGGCTTCGACGTTCTGCGCCTGGATCGCGCGCACTACGTCGCTGGCTGTCAGCGCATGCTCGGCAGCCTTCTGCGGGTCGACCCAGACCCGCATCGAATAGTCGCCGGCGCCATAGAGCTGGACGTCGCCGACGCCGTCGATCCGCGCCAGCCGGTCCTTGACGTTGAGCACTGCATAGTTGCGCAGATACGTCATGTCGTAGCGGTTGTTCGGCGACAGCAGATGCACGACCATGGTGAGGTCGGGCGAGCTCTTCTTGGTGATGATGCCGAGCTGACGCACCACGGCCGGCAGGCGCGGCTCGGCCTGCTGCACCCGGTTCTGCACGAGCTGGGTCGCCTTGTCGGGGTCGGTGCCGAGCCGGAACGTCACCGTCAGCGTCATCGCGCCGTCGGTGGTCGCCTGGCTCGACATATAGAGCATGCCCTCGACGCCGTTGATCTGCTCCTCGATCGGGGTTGCCACCGTCTCCGCGATCACCTTCGGATTGGCACCGGGATAGGTCGCGCGCACCACGACCGACGGCGGCACTACATCGGGATATTCCGAGATCGGCATCGCCAGCAGCGAAATCAGGCCGGCCAGGAAGATCAGGATCGATAGCACGCCGGCGAAGATCGGCCGGTCGATGAAGAATTTTGAGAGATTCATGGCTCCGCCCCCGCGCGCAGCGCCTAGCGCTGCACGACGTGCTGGTTGGTTTCAGTGGATGCCTGCTGCATGCCCCGCGCGCCCATCTCGGCGACTTCCATCTTCAGAAGTGCGCCCGGGCGCACGCGCTGCAGGCCATTGACGACGATACGGTCGCCGGATTTCAGGCCGGCGGTGACGATCCGCAAGCCATCGACCGCGCCGCCAAGCGTGACCGAGCGATAGACCGCACGGCTGTCGTCGCCGACGAGCATGACGAACTTCTTGTCCTGGTCGGTGCCGACGGCACGCTCATCGACAACCAGGTCAATGGCCAGAGCGGTACCATCCGCGTCCGCGCCGTGTTCGGGAACGATGACGGCCGGTTGATCCCCGGCCAGTTCGCCCGTGTGCGCATGGGCCAGCCCAAGCAGCAG
>NZ_VKHP01000902.1 GCF_010811875.1 Bradyrhizobium uaiense | reverse complement strand
CAGGCGAATCTGGTGCCGGAAGAGCTGGTGCATCGCGTCATCGTCCGCGAGAGCAAATACCAGCCGCATTTGATCGGGCGCGGCGGCGCCATCGGCATGATGCAGATCAAGCTCGCGACCGCCCGCGAAATAACGCACGGCTCGGTCGTGATCGCCATTGGCGGCGCGATAGGCGCCGGCGAGGTACTTGACACCGTATTTGAGGTTGGTCGCGGCGTCGCGCAGACCTTCGGCGGTACCGGTGT
>NZ_VKHP01000901.1 GCF_010811875.1 Bradyrhizobium uaiense | reverse complement strand
CCGACAAGGCCGTGGTATTGGTCGCGCCCTTCCCGAACTACCAGGTCTACGAGAACGACCGGACCATCGGCACGCTCGCCAGCGTGCTGCCGAGCCTGGCTTCGGCGCTGATCAACCAGGCGCGCTTGCTCCAGCGGTTCATTGTTGATCGTGCCGCCGTCGACCGCCCAATATTTGAACGGACCGTCCGCCGGAAAACGCGAATCCGGAGGGATGATGACAAACCTTCCCGCAGCATCGACGGT
>NZ_VKHP01000900.1 GCF_010811875.1 Bradyrhizobium uaiense | reverse complement strand
CGGATAGCTCCCTTGCGCGAACCGCCGCTTGCGCAAAGCGGCCTCGTGCGGTTTGTTGCGCGCCGGTCGGGCGCAAGACCCGGTGTGGAGGACGTCCGATGTTGTCGCGACTGCTGCGTCTGGCCGGAATTCTGGTGCACGACGTATTCAACGGAAAACACCGAGCTGCGACGCCATCTCGCGGCCGAGATCGACGGGAACGCCGGCATAGCCGTTCTCGGTCCTGGTGCACCAGACCGCGCCGC
>NZ_VKHP01000899.1 GCF_010811875.1 Bradyrhizobium uaiense | reverse complement strand
AATTTCGTCCGGCAGGCTACGCCGCGGGGGCTTTTCACCTCCAGTCAGGTGATCCTCGCGCTCGGCGAGACCGTCCTGCAGCGCGTGCCGTTGCCTGACGGGGTGATCGTCGGTGTTCTCGGCGACGATCTGGATGTCCGGCTTCAACGCCTTCAGCGCTGCGGTGAAGATCTTGGCCGCGTCATGGCCGAACGCATAGTCCGGATTGATGATCGCCACCGTCTTCACGTCCGGCTTGCGATCCA
>NZ_VKHP01000898.1 GCF_010811875.1 Bradyrhizobium uaiense | reverse complement strand
TCCCAGTCAGGCCAACTCATAGCCAAGCGGGATCATCAGATGAAGATGCGAGCGATAGATGCGGCAGTGCGCATACTGGAACGCGAGGGGATCACTTGCGCTTTTGGCGTTCCCGGCGCCGCGATCATCGATCTCAACGCAATCGATCAGATTTTCCGCGCTGTGGCAGCGCTGGCGATTTCTTGCGTGTCTCCAAGTGATTAGTGCCCACGAAAGCGTGGAAACCGGCAACGACGAGAACAGCA
>NZ_VKHP01000897.1 GCF_010811875.1 Bradyrhizobium uaiense | reverse complement strand
ACCAGCATCTTCTCAACCTCCGGCCAATGCCGGTGCAACGTCATCGGATAGCGCCGCGCGGTCCCGCTGTTGCCGAGGCAGATCACGCTTCCGACATTGGAGAGACCCAGCGCCGCGTCGATCACCGCTCGGAATGCGAGATCATCAAGGCCGCAATGGTGGCGCGCGGCGTGCCGGCTGAACGGATCCTCGAGGAGCATCGCGCGCAGAACACCGGTGAGAACGTGATCTTCTCGCTGCCGGTG
>NZ_VKHP01000896.1 GCF_010811875.1 Bradyrhizobium uaiense | reverse complement strand
AACCGGACGGTCGAGCGCGCGCAGGAGCTCGCCGCGCTCTTGGAAAGCGACGGCATCGCCACTGAAGCCGTCACCGATCTCGACGCCGCGACAGCCGAGGCCGACATCATCACCACCTGCACCCGCTTCAGCGATGGCCGCACCGTGCGGTGGCCGCGCACCAACCAGCGTGCCATCTCGCCGGCGCCGACCACCAGCAGCGTCTCGGCATCCGGCCGCGCCAGATATTTTGCGCCAAGCGCGGA
>NZ_VKHP01000895.1 GCF_010811875.1 Bradyrhizobium uaiense | reverse complement strand
TTGGAAAACGTGCCGTCATACATCGTGCTGGATGGGCGGGTCGTGATGCCCGGCGCATCCATCGGCACGATGAACATGCTGATGCCGGCGTGCGGCGGCTTCGCGTCCTTGTCGGTCCGCGCGGCGAAGCCATGCACGGCATGGGCTACAGCGAGCCGCAGGCGGGCTCCGACCTCGCTGCGTTGCGCACAAGCGCCGTCAAGGACGGCGATCACTGGGTAATCAACGGCCAGAAGATCTGGACC
>NZ_VKHP01000894.1 GCF_010811875.1 Bradyrhizobium uaiense | reverse complement strand
CGATGATGTCGGTGTAGCGGCCGCTCGGCACGAAGCAGATGTCCTGACTGTCCTGCTTGTCGGCGACCTCGAGCTCGAAGCGCCGCGCCAGCTCGCGGGTCTGCGGCTTGGTCATGTCGCCGAGCGGCCGCTACACCGACATCATCGGACGGCTGAAGCCGAATGCGATCGCGCCGGGCGACATCGTCGATCTCGCGGGCAATGTCGTCGGCCAGCACCAGGGCATCGTTCATTTCACGGTCGGC
>NZ_VKHP01000893.1 GCF_010811875.1 Bradyrhizobium uaiense | reverse complement strand
GATCCCGACGTAATTCCGCAGATAGGGAGCTTTGCGCGAGATCGCGACCCGCAGCGCATCCATGACACTCGCCCAGGACGGCGGTGCAAAGCTCAACGAGAAGCCGACGATGCAGCGCGAATACCGGCGACGCTGGTCATGGACCACGGACGCGATTTCAAGTCGAACTCGATGGCCGAGGCGGCCCGCGCGCTGGGCTTCAACCTGCGTTACAGCAAGCCCAAGAAGCCCTGGCTCAAAGGCAA
>NZ_VKHP01000008.1 GCF_010811875.1 Bradyrhizobium uaiense | reverse complement strand
CAGTGCGATCGCGGCCAAAGGGAGCAGCGCGACCAGGGCGGCGCGGAGCGTGTTGATACGGTTCATTCGGTATTCTCCATCCCCTTCCTCGGACGGCCGCTCGATCTGTCCCGGCGCGCGGTCCGCGAGGTGCGATAGTCCTAACACGCGAGTTCTGCATTCGTCCCATGACAGATGTGTCATAGCCGCCTGCGGACTGGCCAACAGGCCACCACTCGCCATATAACCGGGCAGAATTTAGGAAAATCGATGAGCGCGCTCGCCAATCACGCATTCGCCAAGATGAACGGCATCGGCAACGAGATCGTCGTCGTCGACCTGCGCGATTCCGAGGCACAAGGTCGGGCACAGGTTTCGGCGGCGGAGGCGCGCGCTGTGGCCTCGCCGGCCGGAGCGCCCTATGACCAACTGATGGTGCTACAGCCGCCGCGGCTCGACGGCACCGAAGCGTACATCACGATCTACAACAATGACGGCTCGGAGGCCGGGGCCTGCGGCAACGGCATGCGCTGCGTGGTGCGGCGGATCTTCGAGAAGACCGGCCAGACATCGGCGACGTTCCAGACCCGCGCCGGCCTGCTCAATTGCTGGCAGGGGCCGGCGCCCGATCTCTACACCGTCGACATGGGCGCGCCGAAGTTCGGCTGGCAGGACATTCCGCTGGCTGAGGAATTTCGCGACACCCGCTACATCGAGCTGCAGGTCGGGCCGATCGACAATCCGGTGCTGCATTCGCCCTCGGTGGTCTCTATGGGCAATCCGCATGCGGTGTTCTGGGTCGATGACGTCAATGCCTACGACCTCGAACGTTTCGGGCCGCTGCTGGAAAACCATCCGATCTTCCCGGAACGCGCCAACATCACGCTCGCCCATATCGTCGATCGCGACCACATCACGATCCGCACCTGGGAGCGCGGCGCCGGTCTCACCAGGGCCTGCGGCTCAGCCGCCTGCGCGACCGCGGTTGCGGCGGCGCGGCTGAAGCGTGCCAACCGCATCGTCGAGATCACGCTGCCCGGCGGCAAGCTCGGCATCGAATGGCGCGAGCGCGACGATCACGTGCTGATGACCGGCACCGCCGATTTCGAATATGAGGGCCGCTTCGATCCGGCGCTGTTCGCCAGCGTGGCTTAATTGCCGTGGGCGTCGACGTCGTCACCTTTGGCTGCCGCCTGAACGCATTCGAATCCGAAGTGATTCGCCGCGAAGCGGAGCAGGCGGGGCTTGCTGATGCCATCGTCATCAACAGCTGCGCCGTCACCAACGAGGCGGTGGCGCAGGCCCGGCAGGCGATCCGCAAGCTGAAACGCGAACGGCCCACGGCGCGCATCGTGGTCACCGGCTGCGCGGCGCAGACGCAAAGTCAGATGTTTGCCGACATGGCCGAGGTCGATCGCGTCGTCGGCAATGACGAGAAGATGCGCGGTGCCGCCTGGCAGGCGGCGCGCTCAGCGCTCGCAGCGCCGTTCGGCATCGATGCGAGCGAGAAAGTCGCGGTTGCCGACATCATGGCGGTGACCGAGATGGCGCCGCATCTGCTCGACGGCTTCGAGCGCGGCCTGCCGCGGGCGTTCGTGCAGGTGCAGAACGGCTGCGACCATCGCTGCACCTTCTGCATCATCCCCTACGGCCGCGGCAATTCGCGCTCGGTGCCGATGGGCGCGGTGGTCGATCAGGTCCGCGCGCTGGTCGAGCGGGGCCATGCCGAGATCGTGCTGACCGGCGTCGATCTCACGAGCTATGGCGCCGATCTGCCTGGCGCACCGAAGCTCGGCCAGTTGACCCGGCAGATCCTTCGCCACGTGCCCGAGCTGAAGCGGCTGCGCATCTCATCGATCGATTCGATCGAGGCCGATCGTGATCTACTCGATGTCATCTCCGACGACGCGCGGCTGATGCCGCATCTGCATCTGTCCTTGCAGTCCGGCGACGACATGATCCTCAAGCGGATGAAGCGCAGGCACTCACGCCAGGACGCGATCGATTTCTGCGCGCAGGTGCGCCGGTTGCGGCCGGACATCGCGTTCGGCGCCGACATCATCGCGGGCTTCCCGACCGAGTCTGAAGAGATGTTCGCGCGTTCGCTCGATCTGGTCGACGAATGCGATCTCACCTTCCTGCATGTGTTTCCCTATTCGAAGCGCCCCGGCACGCCGGCCGCGCGGATGCCGCAGGTCGCAGGCGGAGCGATCCGGGAACGGGCCAGGCGGCTGCGCGCGGCAGGCGAAGCCGCGCTGGCGCGGCGGCTTGCGGCCGAAGTCGGCGCGACACGCGAGGTGCTGATCGAGAGCGACAAGCAGGGCCGCACCGAGCATTTCCTGCCTGTGGCGATCGCGGGCGATGAGCCGGGCATGGTGCTGCAGCTAACCATGACGGGTCATGACGGTGAGCGCCTCGTCGGGTCGCCCGGCGTCAAAGCAATCATCTAGAGCCCCGTTCCGGAACGGACGTGGCTCTAAAGCGGGCGTGAATGCAGTCAGCTTTGGGGACAACAGGCGACATTGCAATCAGCGGAGTCGCCGTCTCGATCGAACTGGGGATGATCCCGGCGTCGTGCGACAATGTGGGCGACGAGACGTTGCGCCTCCTCGGCGATCCCAAAGATGGTGCCTGATTTGCGGGTTGAGGAAAAATCGACACCTGCGAAATAGATCCCGGGTGCGTCGGTCAACCCCTCGCGCTCCAGCGGCTGGCCGCGTGCATTGAGCACGCCGGGCACCTGCACAAACCGGTAATCACCCTCCAAACCAGTGCACCAGATCACCGTCGCAAGGTGGTGCTCGCTCGGGTCAAGGGACAGAATCGGCGGATCAGGCAATCGCGGCGCGACAGTCTCGGCTGGATCGTCAGTGGCCGGCGGCGCATCGAGGCAGTTGCGGTCGATGTAATCGTCGATATGCCGTCTCGTCTTGGCGGCGACCTCATCGCCGAGCCGCAAACTCTCATGCACATCGTCCGCGAAAGTAAGCCGGCCGTCGGCGATCCCTGTGAAGCGGCCGACCAGCACAACACCCTGCGCACTCAGCGATTGCAGGCTTATCGTGTGGAGCGCACCGAGCAGCGGTCGTCCCGCAAGGCGACCATCGGGACCCACGAAATCCTTGCGTGGGACGTCAAATAGACCGCTTTCCCGCTCCCAGAACCCGATATCGCGGCCCCGATAGCGTCGCGGTTTCCGCCCGGTCCGTCCAGTCGACAGGAAGACGGCCCGCCCCGCCATGACAAGGTCTTCGGCAATCTGGCCCCCGGATTGAGCGCTTCCAACCACCAGAATTGCTCCTGCGGGGAGCGCCTGCGGATTGCGGTAGACGGATGAGTCGATCTGCAGCAGCTGCGGTGGAAGCGCTCGCGCCGCCTCCGGTCGCCGTGCGCAGTTCAGACTGCCGCTGGCGATGATCACGGCTCGGGCCGTGAGTGCGCCGGCTGACGTGACGAGGCGGTAGATGCCGGCGTTCCCGTCGCGCGTCAGCGCCGTCACTGCTGTGTTGATCGCCACCGGAAGGCGGCGGAGCCTCGCATATTCCTCCAGGAGATCGACGAATTCATCGCGCGTATAAAACCCATCGGGGTCTGATCCCCTGTAACAGTCACCCGGCATCAAGGTCAGAGACTTCGGCGTGTTCAAATGGAAGGAGTCCCAGCGTTGGGTAAGCCAGGTCTCGCCGATCCGACCGCGCTCCAGCACGCGGTGCGAGAGGCCAGCCTTGGTCAGCATGTAGCTGACCCCGAGCCCTGCCCAGCCGGCTCCGATCACCGCCGCGTCAAATGGTCTAATCATGCTGATTGCTCAATGACTGCCAACCCTCGACTATCGCCACCAAGCGCCACCCGCTCGACCGTGACCTCGGTCATCGCTGCAAATGAGCGAGGCTTCGAATGGCTTCCTCCGCTCGGCAGCGAATGAAGGCGGCCAAACCCGAAACTGTCGCTGCGTATAGATGGAATTGAAATCGCGACATCGAGCGTCGCCATTTTGTTGCAGCGGGTTGGGAGGTCTTCTTCGGCTCCAACCAGTATTCCTCATACCAATCAGGCCGAACCCAAAACGCTTTGATCGACTGCTCGAAATCCTGAGGAAGGTTTTTGGGCCTCATGACGCAACTCCCTTGAGCCGACGGAGTGCTGCTTGTCGCTCACGATTCTTGAGGTCGAACATCTCTGTCATGGAGGGCAGACGGCGCTTCGCGGGTCGATCGCGCGGTTCGACGCGACGTAATCGATCTCGCCGCGCGAAATGCCGATGTCCGCCAGCTCACCGTCACTCAGGTCGGACAAAGCGGTGCGCAGCCTCGCGCGCTTGCGCCGCTCTTGAAACGTCTCCCAATGTCCTTCCAGGAAGCTGACGACGCGCCGCGCAGATGCGAGCGGTCTGTCCCACCCCGTTGCGATATAGATCGTGCTCATTGCGCAATCTCCGGATGGTCAACTCGGCCGGGCGCGCGCATCGTCGCGCCGCCTTGCGAAAATGAACTACCGCTGTGTCGCAATCGACCTGTGGCTCCGAGCGTGATAAATTCGCAAAATCTTCGGCCCGGGGCGTGTTTCTTGCCCCTGAAACCCAAGTGCGACCGATATGGCGAAGGTCAATCTCGCACTTCTCGGTGGTTTCCGACTCCAGACGGAGCCCGGAGAGCCGGTCCCGTTGTCGACCAAGAAGGCAGGAGCGCTGCTGACCTATCTGGCGCCCCACCCCGGCCAGGCTCAGCCGCGCGCAAAACTGGCGAGCCTGCTGTGGGGCGACCACAGCGAGGTGCAGGCGCGCGACAGCCTGCGACAGGCGCTGAGCCTGGTGCGCAAGGCGTTGTCGCGTCTCGACCCGGGCGCATTGATCGCTCACGAGGACACAATCAGCTTTGCGCCGACGGCGCTGACCGTCGATGCCATCGTGTTCGGGACTCTTGCTGTGCGCGAAGAGATCGAGAGTCTCGAGCAGGCCATCGCGCTCTATGGCGGCGAACTTCTGGACGGCTTCGAGGTTGCCGCGCCGGAATTCGAGGGCTGGTTGACGGCGGAACGTGAGCGATTTCGCGAAATCGCGCTCGAAGCCATGACGAGGCTGCTGGACCATCATTTGTCCAACGGCGCGATCGAGGGCGGCATTCACATCGCGGCGCGGCTGCTGGCAGCCGACCCCTTGCAGGAGCGCGTCCATCGCAGCCTGATGGAGCTCTATTGCCGACAGGGACGGCACGGCGCGGCGCTTCGCCAATACCGTAGCTGCGCCGATGTGCTCGCAAGGGAGTTGGGGATCGATCCGGATGCCACGACCAAGGCATTGCGTCGCGAGATCCTTCGCGAGTGGAATCAACGGAAAGGTGTGACCCTGGGGGGTGATGCCGCAGCGATATCTCTCGATGAGGTCGACGAGACCGAAGCGCCGACGATGCCGCGCTCGCCGGAGCGTCGCCAGGTTACGGTTCTCAGCTGTGACCTTGTCGGCACGAGCGCGCTTGCGGCTCGACTCGATCCGGAGGAGCTGCAGGCACTGATCGCTACCTATCAGCGCTGCTGTATCCCGATCATCGTTCGGTCCGGCGGCACGGTGGGCAGGCTCTCCGGGACCGGGGTGCTGGCCTACTTCGGCCACCCACAGGCGCACGAGCATGACATCGAATGCGCGATTCGCGCCGGGCTGACCCTGGTCGATACGATCGCGCGGCTTGATGGCGGCAGCGCCGGCTCACTTCAGTTGCGCGCAGGCATCGCCACCGGTCCGGTCGTGGTCGGCGATCTTCTCGGCAGTGGTGCGGATCACCAGATGATCATCGGCGAGGCCGTCCAACTCGCCGGGGCTCTGGAGAAGATCGCCGGGCCGAACACTGTTCTGATCGCGGCGAGTACCCGCCGGTTGGTCGGCAATCTGTTCGACTGCGACGACCTTGGGTCGATGGCACTCAACGGATTCTCGGAGCCGGTCCCGGCATGGCGGGTGCAGGGGACCAGCAGCATCGATAGCCGTTTCGAAGCACTGCGCGCGCCCACCACACCGCTGATTGGCCGGGACGAGGAGCTCGAATTGCTGTTGCGCCGCTGGCGGCAGGCGGCCAGCGAGGGGCGCGTGGTGCTGCTGTCGGGCGAGCCCGGAATCGGCAAGTCGCGGTTAACGGTGGAGCTGGAAAAACGAGTTCGGGAGGAGCCGCACAGCTGCCTGCGCTATTTCTGCTCACCCCACCACCAGGACAGCACGCTTTATCCGATCAGCCACCAGCTGCAAGGGGCGGCCGGATTCCGACGCGATGACACCGATGCGCAACGACTTGACAGGCTCGAGGCCGTACTGGCCCAGTCGATCGACGATTTCAGCGAAGCTGCCCCGCTCATCGCGCATCTGCTGTCCGTGCCGACCGACGGCCGTTATGCGCACTTCGACCCTGCCCCCCAGAAGCGCAAGGAGAAGACGCTTCGGGTGCTGCTGGCTTGGCTCGAAGGGCTGGCTGCCCGGCAGCCGGTACTTGTCGTGTTCGAGGACGTCCACTGGATTGATCCCACGTCACTGGAATTGTTGGACCTGATCGTCGACCGGGCGTCGACGATACCGGCCCTCGTGATCATCACCTGTCGGCCCGAGTTCACGCCCTCGTGGATCGGTCGTCCGCCGGTGACTTTGCTTGCGCTCAACCGCTTGTCGCTTGCCCAGCGTGCCGAGATGATCGCGGCGGTGGCCGGCGGCAAGGCGCTGCCGCTGGAGATCGCCGACCAGATCATCGATCGCGCCGACGGAGTGCCGCTGTTCATCGAAGAGCTTACCAAGACGGTGGTGGAGAGCGGCTTCCTGGTTGAAGCCAGTGATCGTTACGCGCTAACGGGGCCGGCGGCGGCGCTGTCGATCCCGTCGACGTTGCAAGGTTCACTGCTCGCGCGACTTGATCGTCTTCCTGAGACACGGGAGGTGGTGCAGATCGGGGCGGCGCTTGGTCGCTCGTTCTCTCATGAACTGATCTCCGCGGTGGCGCAGATGCCGCAGCAACAAGTCGATGATGCGCTCGCACGCCTCGGGAGCGCGGAACTGATCTTCCGCCGGGGCGCTCCACCCGACGCAACATATGCCTTCAAGCACGCGCTGGTCCAGGACGTCGCGTACGGCACCCTGTCGCGCACCCAGCGGCAACTGCTGCACGAGCGGATTATCAAGACGCTGGAGGAGCAATTTCCGGATACCGTGACGGCCCAGCCCGCGTTGCTTGCTTACCACTGCGAACAGGCGGGATTGATCGGAAAGGCGATCAGTTATCGACGGAAAGCCGGAGAGCTGGCGCTCGCGCGCTCGGCAACGGTGGAGGCGGAGGTCCAATTCCGCAAAGGTCTGGGCCTGCTCGCCAACCTGCCCGAAGGCCCAGAGCGCCACCACAAGGAGTTCCGCTTGCAGGCGGAGCTTGGCGTGGCCCTGTGTGCCGCTCTGGGCTGGGGCGCGCCATCAGCAGGTGAGGCCTTCGACCGAGCCCGTGAACTCTGCACAGCTATGGATCAAACCGATTGGCTCCCGACCATAATCATGGGCCAATTTGCCCATCGCTTGTATCGCGCCAAGCTGAGGTCAGCCTATCAGCTTTGTGACGAGCTTCTGAATTTGGGTAACACTTGGCAGCATAACCGGGCTCCCTCGCCCGCCTGGCGATGGACCCCTGAAGCACTCACATGGCTGGGGCGTTTCTCGAGGGCCCAAAGTCGGCTTTGGCTGGGGGAGTTGGCTGCCGCTCGCGATGGCGCCGAAGAGGCGCTTCGACTTTATCCCGCCGGCATGGATGTCGTCTCCGTCAGGCATTGGACCAATGACGTTCAAATTGTTCCACTGTCGGTCGGCATCGAGTCGCTGACCTATCTTGGACACCTTGATCAAGCGCGTCGGCGACGTGATGAGGCGATCGAGCGCGCGCATCAAATCAAACATGCGGGCTCGATGGGCTTCATCCTGTCGTGCATTGCAGGTTGCGAAGCGCACACTGAAACCGATCCCGCCATCCGGTTGGACCATGTCCGGGAATTGGAGACCTTCTGTGCGCAGCACGGCTTTGCGCATTGGGAAAACTCGGCAAAATGGCAGCGCGCATGTTGCCTGATGGCTCTCGGCCGCACGGCGGAAGCAGCCGAACTGCAAGCCGCTGCCGGTGCAGAACTGCGCACCACGGGGAGCTATCTTCACAAACCGACGCGGCTCATGTCGCTTGCGGAAGCGCTTGGTAAGTCTGGTCGCCCGAAGGAAGGACTGAAAGAGCTCGAAACGGCGGCAAGTGAAATCGAGATCACTGAAGAACGTTGGGCTGAATCAAATCTGCACCGCATTCGGGGCGAACTCCTGCTTGCAGTTGGCGACCTTGCGGGAGCGGAAGCAAGCTTCCGTCGGGCGATCGAAATTGGAATCCGCCAAAGCGCAAAATTGTGGGAGCTGAGAGCCGCCACCTGCCTCGCCCGTCTTTGGCGTGACCAGGGCAATCGGGAGCAGGCGCGCGATCTGCTCGCGCCGGTCTATCATTGGTTCACCGAAGGATTGGATACGCCGGTTCTGAAAGAAGCCGGGTCGCTGCTGGAGCAGATCACCGATTGAGCCGCCTCCGCGGGTGACGACACTGAGCAGGCTATTTGACAGATCGAATCAAGGCCAGTCGCGTCATCGCGCATGACGCGCTCAGTGCGCGCGTCCGCCCGGCTTTGCAGGCTGTGTCGCACGAACCTGCCAGAACCGCAGCAGGCGATCGGCGTTTTCGCGGGTCATTTTCGTGAACTGGCTCTTCGCATTGGCGAGCTCGACGGGTCCCATGGAGCCGGTCGTGTAACGGCATTCCATCACGGCGGCGGTGGTCTCCCAGCTCAGGCCTGCCGCCCGGCACGGCACCAGCAGGCCTTCACTGCGCAGGCTTTGCATCAGGGAGCGGATCACCTCGATGCTCGACGGCGCAAGGTCCGCCAGCGCAACAATGGTCTCTTCATATTTTCGCTGCCTGGCGAAGCCGAGTAGGGCGGCCTCGTTGAGTTCGCCGCTGTCCTTCAGCTTTGCGACCAGGCGCCGGGCTGCGGTGAAATCGCGGACCTGCGACATGTCGCGCTCGACGCCTGCGGCGACCGCGGCGATCGCGTGCCGGATCTCCTCGAACAGATATGGCGGGGCGCGCTCCAGCAAACGGCCGCGAACTTCTTCCGTTGCGTCGCGCAGGAGCTGAAGGCGGAGCTCCGAGGGCAGATCCGCGCGGATGCCGGTCTGGACTGCGAGGGCTGGATCGTGCTCGGCCTGTGCGAGGATGACGGCAAATCCACCCGGCGACAGCTTGGCGCCGGGATTGCTGACCAGGCGGTGGCTTCCGCTCGGAAAGCTGCGGGCCAATAGCGCGTCGGTGACGATTTCCTTCAGCCACCAGCGGCCGGCGACGGCGAGCAGATGCTGCTCGCTCTTGGTCTGCGCGATCTCGACCAGGTCGTCCGCGCTAAGCCGCGACGATTCCTGAAGGATCGGCCGAGCGATCCTGATCTCGTCATTGCCGGCGAGGCGGCGAATGATCGCGGGCGGTGCCTGGGCGACCGGTGCGAGCTGCTCGCTGATGTCGGTGAGCGCCATCCGGGCGCTGATGTCGGCAAGCGCCCGCAATTCGATGGTCTTCACCAGGCGCTCGAGCACGTTGTCGAACAGCTCGACCTGCTCGCTGTTGAAGCTGCCGGCGGATGCGAGGAAGAGGCTGGTGACGCGCTTCGCCGTGGCCAGGCATTTTTCGGCGGAGCCGGCGCGTATCGCGGCTTCGACCTCGTCGGCAATTGCTTGCCCGTCATTCAGCATTGCTCGTCCTGAGCCCGTCCCGATTGCTTGTTCTAAGCCAGCTTGCAGCTCTATCGGGCTTACCTGAACGTTTCGTAAGGATAATGCTCCGTAGAATCCCCTAGGCTACTCGCCGTTCCAGCCGCAGGCCTTCAGCCGCTCCTGCATGTGCGGGGGCGCCGGCGCGACGACATGCACCGGCTCCTTGTTGCGGGAGATCGGGATGCCGATTTCGCGGGAATGCAGGTGCAGGGTCGGCTCGCCGAACCGCGGACCATTGCCATAGATATTGTCGCCGACGATCGGCCAGCCCATCGCCGACGAATGCACCCGCAGCTGATGGGTGCGGCCGGTGACCGGCTCCATCGCGAGCCAAGCGAGGCCGTTGCCGCGTCCCAGCACCTTCCAGTTGGTGATGGCCTTCTGGCCATCCGGGTCCGGCTTCTGCCACCAGCCGCGCTCGGCGTTGAGCCGGCCGAGCGCCATGTCGATGGTGCCTTCATCCTCGGTGGGGCCGCCCTCGACCACGGTCCAATAGGTCTTCGCGATCTTGCTGTGCTTGAACAACAGCCCGAGCGAGGCGGTCGCCTTGCGGTGGCGTCCCAGGACGAGGCAGCCGGAGGTGTCCTTGTCCAGCCGATGTGCCAGCACCGGCGGCCGCGGCAGGCCGAACCGCAACGCGTCGAAGGAAGCCTCCAGATTGGGGCCGCCCTTGGGGCCGCGATGCACCGGCAGACCGGCCGGCTTGTCGATGACCAGCATCAGCCCGTCGCGGTGGAGCACCCGCGCAAGGATTTCTTCCGCGGTCAATTGGTGAACATCGATCAATTCGTCGAGACTTTCGTTTGTGAGCCGAAACGGCTAACACACCCGCGCCATGAACGATACCACTGCGGGAACTCCCAAACAGAGCTGGTGGCAGCGGCTGAAAGGCGGCCTGAAGCGGACCTCGAGTTCGATCGGGACCGCGGTCGCCGACCTCGTCACCAAGCGCAAGCTCGATTCAGCCATGCTCGATGACATCGAGGATGTGCTGCTGCGCGCCGATCTCGGCACCGATGTCGCGGTCCGCATCGCGGAGGCGGTCGGCAAGGGCCGTTACGACAAGGCGATCTCCGCCGACGAGGTCAAGGACGTCGTTGCGACCGAGGTCGAGAAGGTGCTGGCGCCTGTGGCGAAGCCGCTCGAGATCGATGGCTCGAAGCAGCCCTTCGTCATCCTGGTGGTCGGCGTCAACGGCTCCGGCAAGACCACGACGATCGGCAAGCTGTCGGCGAAATTTGCCGCCGAAGGCCGCAAGGTCATGCTGGCCGCCGGCGACACCTTCCGCGCCGCGGCGATCGAGCAGCTCAAGGTCTGGGGCGAGCGTACCAAGTCGCCGGTGATCGCGGGCGCCCAGGGCTCGGATTCGGCAAGCCTCGCCTTCAGCGCCCTGACCGCGGCCAAGGAGCAGGGGCGCGACGTGCTACTGATCGACACAGCGGGGCGCCTGCAAAACAAGTCCAAGCTGATGAACGAGCTTGAAAAGGTCGTGCGCGTCATCAAGAAGGTCGACGCGTCTGCGCCGCACGCGGTGCTGCTGGTGCTCGATGCCACCGTGGGACAAAATGCGCTGTCGCAGGTCGAGGCGTTTCATCGTACGGCAGGGGTCACCGGTCTCGTGATGACCAAGCTTGACGGCACGGCACGGGGCGGCATCCTTGTCGCGCTGTCGGAGAAGCACAAGCTGCCGGTGCATTTCATCGGCGTCGGCGAAGGCGTCGAGGATCTCGCACCCTTCACGGCGAAGGATTTTGCCAAGGCGATTGCCGGGATCGAGTAATTCATCCTTCGAGACGCGCGCAGGTGCGCGCTCCTCCAGCAACAACGGCAAAGCCGTTGTGCAGGGATGACGGTGGGATACGAAAGGTCGTCATCCTGAGGAGGTGCGAAGCGCCGTCTCGAAGGATGGCCAAGACACGAGTTCACAAGACACGAGTTCAATGGACTGATTGATGGACAAGACCCAGCCGCATCCGCTGTTCAAGCTTGCAACCGAACTCGGGCCGCTGCTCGTGTTCTTTGTCGCGAACGCCAAGTACCATCTGTTCGTCGCCACTGGCGCGTTCATGGTGGCGATCGTCGCGGCGATGATCGCGTCCTATGTGGTGACCAGGCACGTGCCGATCATGGCGATCGTGACCGGCGTGATCGTGCTTGTTTTCGGCACCCTGACGCTGGTGCTGCACGACGAGACCTTCATCAAGGTCAAGCCGACCATCATCTATGGCCTGTTCGCGGCCGTGCTCGGCGGCGGCCTGCTGTTCGGCCGCTCCTTCATCGCGGTCATGTTCGACCAGATGTTCAATCTGACGCCGCAGGGCTGGCGCATCCTGACCATGCGCTGGGCGCTGTTCTTCGCCGGCATGGCCATCCTCAACGAAATCGTCTGGCGTACGCAGACCACGGACTTCTGGGTGAACTTCAAGGTGTTCGGCGTGACGCCGCTGACCATGATCTTCGCCATCGCCCAGATGCCGCTGACCAAGCGCTATCACCTCGAGCCGGTCTCGCTGGAGACCAGCGAGGCGGACGCCGGCGACCTGCGGAAGTAGATCGGACGCAGCGCGGGCGATTGCGCCGCGCTGCGTCCGAGGTCTCAGAGATCAATTCTTCAGTGTTCAGCTCTTCTGCTTGGCGATGATCTTGTCCTTGATCTTGTCGTAGGTCGCCTGAGGCAGGATGTTCTTCTGCACCAGCTCATCCTTGCCCTTGTAGGGCCGGCCCTTGATGATCGCGGCCGAATAGGCCTTGCCGACACCGGGCAGCGCGTCGAGCTGGTCGGCTGTGGCGCTGTTGACGTCGAGCAGGTCATCCTTGGCCATCCCCGTCGTCTTCGCGTCGGGTGTCACAGCCTTCGGCGCGGGAGCCATCTTGTTGACTTCCGATTTGGTGGCGGGCGTGGCCGGCTGAACGCCTTGGGCCATCGACGGCGTGGCCGTCAGCATGCCGAGCGTGAGCGCGGTGGCGAGAAGTGAAGCGAGTGTGGTCTTGCGCATATGTCCCCTCCAGAGGAACGTTGATGTCAACGCTGCTGAGTTGGGGTTGCGTTCGTGGCGTTGCCGTGGCCGCGAAATGAACCGCAGATAAATGCGACGCAGTATTTTGTCGCAGGCATTTCTCTCGTCATTCAGCAGCGGTTCACAGCATCGCTGAATGACGATGTGCTTACGGTCCGGCGCGCAGCGCCTTCTCGATCTCGGCCTTCAGCACGCTGTTGACGTTGTCAGGCGTCACCGGGCCGACCAGCTTGTAGACGATCTTGCCCTCGCGCCCGACCAGGAAGGTCTCGGGCACGCCGTAGACGCCCCATTCGATCGAGGCGCGGCCGTTGCCATCGACGCCGACGATGCCGAACGGGTTGCCGTAGCGGCCGAGGAAGCGCCGCGCATTCTCGGGCGAGTCCTTGTAGTTGATGCCGATGATCTGGAAGCGCTTGTCGCGGCCGAGCTCGGTCAGCAGCGGCGCTTCGTCATGGCAGGGCACGCACCACGACGCCCAGACGTTGACGACCGAGACCTTGCCCTTGAACGCGGCGGGATCGAGACCCGGGACGGGCGCGCCGTCCTTCACCAGGCCGTCGAGCGCAGGCAGCGCGGTCTGCGGTGCCGGCCGGCCGATCAGTGCCGACGGGATTTTCGAGGGATCGCCGCCATAGAGCCGCAGCAGGAACAGCCCGGCGAGGGCGAGAAAAACCACAAGCGGCAGCACCACCAGCAGGCGGCGGGTTTGCGGCGGGCTGTTTGTCGCCTGGTCGCTCATCGAATATCCACCGCGCTGCGGCCGGAGCGGCGCGTGACGCCGCTGGCCTCGATCTCCCTGAGGCGCGCCTGCTGCCGGCGATAGTCGGCGATGATCCAGACGATCAACAGCAGCACGACGGCGGCGACCAGCGCATAGGACGTCACGATGAAGGAGGCGTAGGGACCGAGCGACATGGTGTCAGGCGGCCTGTTGATTGGCCTGCATCATCTGCAGGTTGCGCACGCGCCGGCGCAGGATCTCGTTGCGCATCGCCGCCAGATGCAGCGTGACGAACAGCAGCGAAAACGCGATCGCCATCACCAGCAGCGGCCACAGGAACGCCTTGTCGAGCGTCGATCCGCCCATCCGGATCACGGATGCCGGCTGATGCAGCGTGTTCCACCAGTCGACCGAGAACTTGATGATCGGGATGTTGATCGCACCCACAAGGGTGAGGACCGCAGCAGCCCTTGCCGCGCGCGACGGGTCCTCCACCGCGCGCCACAAAGCCATCAGGCCGAGATACATCAGGAACAGGATCAAGACCGAGGTCAGCCGCGCATCCCATTCCCAGTAGGTGCCCCACATCGGCCGGCCCCACAGCGAACCGGTGACGAGCGCAAGGAAGGTGAAGGCGGCGCCGATCGGCGCGGCGGCTTTCGCGGCGACATCGGCCAGCGGATGCCGCCACACCAGAGTGCCGAGCGCGGCCACGCTCATGACGCTCCAGACGAACATCGACAGCCACGCATTCGGCACGTGGATGAACATGATCTTGACCGTGGCGCCCTGCTGGTAGTCGTCGGGCGCCATGGCCGACTGATAGAGCCCGATCGCGAGCAGGATCGCGGTCGCGCCGGCGAGCCAGGGCAGGATGCGCGCGGTCAGCGCCAGAAACCTGGTCGGGTTGGCGAGGTCGGTCAGCGTCTCGGTCAGCTTCATGGCACCCTGATAGTCGTCCGGTGTGAGCGAGGCAATCGGCCGAATTCCCCTCGGCGAGATTTGATCGGGCCCGTCTCAGTCCAGCCCGTGCCGCAGGCTCGCGGCGGCGGCAAACGGGCCGATCACGAGGCTTGCCAGCGACAGCGCGCAGAGGATCGAGAACGGTGTTCCAAAGGGCAGCGGGCCCGAGATCGCCGCCTGCGAGGCCGCAACCCCGAAGATCAGCACCGGGATCGACAGCGGCAGCACCAGCACCGCCAGCAGCAGCCCGCCGCGATGCAGCGTCACCGCCAATGCCGCTCCGATCATGCCGGTGAAGGTCAGCGCCGGTGTTCCCGCCAGCAGGGTTGCGGCGACGGCAAGCGTCGCCGTGCCGTCGAGATTGAGCAGCAGGCCGAGGACGGGTGTGGCGATGATCAGCGGCAGGCCGGCGGCGAGCCAATGCGCCAGCGCCTTGGCGGCGCAGGCGAGTTCCAGCGGCGTTCGGCTCATCACGATGAGGTCGAGCGAGCCGTCCTCGTGGTCGGCGGTGAACAGGCGGTCGAGGGTGAGCAGGCTCGCCAGCAGCGCGCCGAGCCAGAGAATGGCGGGGCCGAGCCGCGACAGCAGCGCCAGATCCGGACCCACCGCGAACGGCATCAGCACCGTGACGGTGAGGAAGAACAGCACACCGATCAGCGCGCCGCCGCCGACGCGCAGCGCGATCCGGATGTCGCGGCGGATCAACGCGGCAAGGGCGCTCATGCCGCACCCCTGCGTTGATGGCCATGTGACCTGATATCGTACCGCGCGACTGGTGTGCTCCCTCCCCCCTTGCGGGGGAGGGTTGGGGAGAGGGGTGACCCCGGGCGAGATCGTCGGCAGGGACGTCGCTCTCGCAATCTCGTCAGCTGATCGTGAAGAGACAAATGGACAGAGTCCGTCGTGTGGCACCCCCCTCCCTGACCTCGAGAGCGAGCTTCGCTCGCCTCGGACCCCGCAAGGGGGGAGGGGACGGAGAGACCTAAGCTCCGTGTTGAGAGCGCGTTCATGCCGCACCCCCCATCCGCAGGTCACGTGCATCGATGCCGAGCGGCAGATGCGTCGCCGCTATGATCAGGCCGCCGCTGGCGAGATGGTCGCGCATCAGGCCGATGAACATCGCCTGTCCGGCCGCATCGAGTGCCGAGGTCGGCTCGTCCAGCAGCCAGACCGGCCGCCGCACTGAAAGCAAACGCGCGATCGACAGGCGGCGGCGCTGGCCGGCAGACAGGTAGGCCGCCGGCAGATGCGCGGCGTGGTCGAGTGCCACGGCGGCAAGACAGTGGCCGGCATCCTTGGTCTCGCCACCGAGGAATTCCCGCCAGAAGGAAAGATTTTCCATAACGCTTAGCGCCGGCTTCAGAGCGTCGCGGTGGCCGAGATAGTGGGCCTGTTCGGCCAGACTGAGCTCGGCGTCGCCGGCTTCCAGTGCGATCGAGCCCTCGGCTGGAACCAGCAGCCCGGCGAGGACGCGCAGCAGCGAGGTCTTGCCCGCGCCGTTGGGGCCGGTGACGGCGAGCGCCTCGCCTGACGTGGCCGACAGATCGAGGTCGGAAAACACCTCGCGCCCACCGCGCACGCATTTCAGATTTCGTCCCGAGAGCCGCATGGTTCGTCTTGTCACAGCCCTCTGAAACCTTTCGCTACCGCGTGAGAATTTTTGGGTCGCGCAACGCTGTCGCACGCTTGTCGGTGTGGCGGTGCTTCTAGAAAGGTTCTATAAGCCCGGAACTTGATGCAGCACACACAATCGGCGGCCGCAAGCCATCCAGGCCATCCCCTCGGCCCGTATCGGTCGCCGGTGTTTAGTTACCCTTGCCGGGTATAACTGAAATTGGGATCCCTCGCATGACCTCGCTCGACAGCTTCAAATGCCGCAAGACCATGAAGGTCGGCGCCAAGTCCTACGTCTATTACAGCCTGCCCCTGGCAGAGAAGAACGGACTGAAGGGCATTTCGAAGCTGCCGTATTCGATGAAGGTTCTGCTCGAGAACCTGCTCCGCAACGAGGACGGCCGCACCGTCAAGAAGGAAGACATCGTTGCGGTGTCGAAGTGGCTGAAGAAGCGCCAGCTCGAGCACGAAATCGCGTTCCGCCCGGCGCGCGTCCTGATGCAGGACTTCACCGGCGTTCCGGCGGTGGTCGATCTCGCCGCGATGCGCAACGCGATGCAGAACCTCGGCGGCGATGCCGAGAAGATCAATCCGCTGGTGCCGGTCGATCTCGTCATAGACCACTCGGTCATCGTCAACTTCTTCGGTGACAACAAGGCGTTCGGCAAGAACGTCACCGAGGAATACAAGCAGAACCAGGAGCGCTACGAGTTCCTGAAATGGGGCCAGAAGGCGTTCTCGAACTTCTCGGTGGTGCCGCCCGGCACCGGCATCTGCCACCAGGTCAATCTCGAATATCTCGCGCAGACGGTCTGGACCAAGAAGGAGAAGATGACGGTCGGCAAGAAGACCGGCACCTTCGAGGTCGCCTATCCGGACTCGCTGGTCGGCACCGACTCGCACACCACGATGGTCAACGGCCTCGCCGTGCTCGGCTGGGGCGTCGGCGGCATCGAGGCGGAAGCCTGCATGCTCGGCCAGCCGCTGTCGATGCTGCTGCCTGAGGTGGTCGGCTTCAAGTTGAAGGGCCAGCTCAAGGAGGGCGTCACCGCGACCGACCTCGTGCTGACAGTCACCCAGATGCTGCGCAAGCTCGGCGTGGTCGGCAAGTTCGTCGAGTTCTTTGGCCCAGGCCTCGACTTCCTGTCGGTCGCGGACAAGGCGACCATCGGCAACATGGCGCCCGAATATGGCGCGACCTGCGGCTTCTTCCCGGTCGATGCTGCGACCATCGATTACCTGAAGACCTCGGGCCGCAAGGCCGATCGCGTCAAGCTGGTGCAGGCCTATGCCAAGGCGCAGGGCCTGTTCCGCACCGCCAAGTCGGCCGATCCGGTGTTCACCACCACGCTGACGCTCGACCTCGGCGACGTCGTGCCGTCGATGGCCGGACCGAAGCGCCCCGAAGGCCGCATCGCGCTGCCGGCGGTCTCGACCGGTTTCGCGACCGCGCTGGTCGGCGAGTACAAGAAGCCGGAGGGTGAATCGAAGCGCTTCGCGGTCGAAGGCCGCAACTTCGATCTCGGCCATGGCGACGTCGTGATCGCCGCGATCACCTCCTGCACCAACACCTCGAATCCCAGCGTGCTGATCGGCGCCGGCCTGCTGGCGCGCAAGGCGGCCGCCAAGGGCCTGAAGGCAAGGCCGTGGGTGAAGACCTCGCTCGCGCCGGGCAGCCAGGTGGTGGCGGAGTATCTCGCCAATTCCGGCCTGCAGGCTGATCTCGACAAGGTCGGCTTCAACCTGGTCGGCTTCGGCTGCACGACCTGCATCGGCAACTCCGGCCCGCTGCCGGAAGACATCTCGAAGTCGATCAACGAGAACGGCATCGTTGCCGCCGCCGTGCTGTCGGGCAACCGCAACTTCGAAGGCCGCGTCTCGCCGGACGTGCAGGCGAACTACCTCGCCTCGCCGCCGCTGGTGGTCGCGCATGCGCTTGCCGGCACCGTGACCAAGGATCTCGCAGTCGAGCCGATCGGCATCGGCAAGGACGGCAAGCCGGTGTTCCTCAAGGACATCTGGCCGACCACCAAGGAGATCAACGCCTTCATGAAGAAGTACGTCACAGCGACGATCTTCAAGAAGAAGTACGCCGACGTGTTCAAGGGCGATACCAACTGGCGCAAGATCAAGACGACGGAAAGCGAGACCTATCGCTGGAACATGAGCTCGACCTATGTGCAGAACCCGCCCTACTTCGAAGGCATGAAGAAGCAGCCGGATCCTGTCACCGATGTGATCGACGCGCGGATCCTCGCGATGTTCGGCGACAAGATCACCACCGACCACATCTCGCCGGCCGGTTCGATCAAGCTGACCTCGCCCGCCGGCAAGTTCCTCAGCGAGCACCAGGTGCGCCCCGCCGACTTCAACCAGTACGGCACGCGGCGCGGCAACCATGAAGTCATGATGCGCGGTACCTTCGCCAACATCCGCATCAAGAACTTCATGCTGAAGGGCGCCGACGGCAATATTCCGGAGGGCGGTCTGACCAAGCACTGGCCTGACGGCGAACAGATGTCAATCTACGACGCCGCGATGAAATATCAGGCCGAGGGCGTGCCGCTGGTGGTGTTCGCCGGCGCCGAATACGGCAACGGCTCGTCGCGCGACTGGGCTGCGAAGGGCACCCGCCTGCTCGGCGTGCGCGCGGTGATCTGCCAGAGCTTCGAGCGCATCCACCGCTCCAACCTGGTCGGCATGGGTGTGCTTCCGCTCACCTTCCAGGACGGCACCTCGTGGTCCTCGCTCGGCCTCAAGGGCGACGAGAAGGTCACGATCCGCGGGCTGCAGGGCGATTTGAAGCCGCGCCAGACGCTGACCGCCGAGATCGTCTCCGCCGACGGCGGCAAGCGGGACGTCCCGCTGCTCTGCCGCATCGATACGCTGGACGAACTCGATTACTATCGCAACGGCGGCATCCTGCATTATGTGCTGCGCAAACTCGCGGCCTAAGGCCCTTTGTTTGAGCATGGTCTCCGCGCAAACACCTCGCGTTTGTCGCGAGGGACCGCGCTCTAACGCGGATTTGTGATCGGTGCCTCACCGCTTAGTGAGTAGCGGCTAAAAAGAAGGCGGCCTATGAAAAGGCCGCTTTCTCGCGTTTTGGGGCACGCAAGTTCAGGGACAAACTTCATGCTCCGTACAATTACGGATAGAAATCATCACGACTGGTTCGCAGTATGACAGCGATGATGGCCTATAATTCTATCTCGCGATGGTCCAGCGCCCTCGGTATCTGCGCGATCGTCGCAATCATCCGCCCCGCTCACGCCGATCCGCGTGCTGTCGTCGAACTCTTCACCTCGCAGGGATGCTCGTCCTGTCCGCCTGCGGACAAGATCATCGGTGAGCTCGCGAAGGACCCCAACGTCATCGCGCTGAGCATGCCGATCGACTATTGGGATTATCTCGGCTGGAAGGACACGCTGGCTGATTCCCGCTTCAGCGCGCGTCAGAAAGCCTATTCGCATATGCGCGGCGATCGCGACGTCTACACGCCGCAGGCCGTCATCAACGGCTCCGCGCATGTGATCGGCAGCGACCGCGCCAGTATCGAGAGCGCGATCAAGGACACTGAGAAGGGCGGCAGCGTGATGTCGGTGCCGGTGACGATGACGCTGACCGGCAAGCAGATCAACGTGTCGGTCGCCGCATCGAAATCGCCCGCAGTGTCGCGCGGCGAAGTCTGGATCTGCTCGATCTCGAAGTCGGTGCCGATCTCGATCGCGCGCGGCGAGAACCGCGGCCACGAGATCACCTACCACAACGTGGTGCGCAATCTGCTCAAGGTCGGTGACTGGAACGGTTCGTCCGGAAGCTGGACCGTACCGCTGGAGAACATTACGCGCGATGGCGTCGATGCCGCGGCGGTGTACGTCCAGGACGGCAATCGCGACAAGCCGGGCCCGATGCTCGGCGCGGCCTTCACCTCGCTTCGCTAGCGCGTTGCTGCGCTAGCCTGCATCAGTCGCGTCGTTGGGCCGCGCGCATGTCGTGCAGCCGCCTGGACCGACAACAAACGTGCATCCAGTGATGTGCTGAAAGGAACGCGCCGGGGCTGGGTGTGGGCATCTCGATCGCGCGGGATCGAGCAGGGTCCCCAAAACAAAAAGGACCAACTTTCGTTGGCCCAGTGTTGGGATTTAACTCCCCTGCGAACAGGCCCGATCCCGACGGCCCCGGGGGGCTGGGGGCTGAGGAATCCGGAACCGAAAGGACCGGGCCAACGCAGGATTGTCTTTTCGCAGGGCAGCGGGGCAGGCGATGGGCGGAAGTGGGGCAGCAATATGATTCCGCTAACGTTCCCGTGACTCTGCGGTTTTCCGGACAATCCGCCGCGGCTGACCTTGGTTAAGGGTTGTTTGCGTTGCGAATGGCCCCTTGCAGGCCCTTTCGCTTAGCGCAATCATGTCACTCTCGTGACGATGCCGAAGTGGGGCCTTCGGAACCCGATCGTCGCCGAGATGACAGGAGGCGCTCGATGAGTTTGATCTCGGAGGACACTGATCCGAGCGGGAACCGTGCCGCGGCGCGTCCCGTCGCCGCGACCCCACAGTCCAACTGCGTGACATTCAATCGACTTGAGCTCAACCGCATTCTCAATCTCTATGGCCGCATGGTCGCCGATGGCGAATGGCGGGACTATGCGATCGATTTCCTGAAGGACCGCGCCGTGTTCTCGGTGTTCCGGCGCGCGTCCGAAGTGCCGATCTACCGGATCGAGAAGGATCCCCGGCTGGCGCGCAAGCAGGGCATGTACAGCGTGATTTCGGCGACCGGCCTGATCCTGCGCCGCGGCCACGAACTCGAACGCGTGCTGTTCGCGATTGATCGCAAGCTGTCGGTGGTGTAGGGGCGCCTTCGTAGCCCGGAGGAGCCAACGGGTCGCGCGAACGCGCGCCCGATGACAGGCTCCGCGTAATCCGGGTCTCTGTAACCGAGGATGGATCTATCCCGGATTTCGCTGCGCTCCATCCGGGCTACGGGTTCGTTTCTGGCCTCATTCGCCAGTCTTACCCAAAACAAAAGCCCCGGCCGCATGGCCGGGGCTCGGATTGATCTGTTCTCGCTCGAGGCGCTTAGTCGCGCTGGCCGAGCAGCTGCAGGAGCAGCGTGAACAGGTTGATGAAGTTCAGGTAGAGCGACAGCGCACCAGTGATCGCCGCACGCTCTGCCATCACGCCGCCCTGCGAGGCGTAGCCGTAGATGTAGTCGTTCTTCAGCCGCTGGGTGTCCCAGGCGGTGAGGCCCGCGAACACCAGCACGCCGACCACCGATACGATGAACTGCAGCGCCGAGCTCGCCAGGAACAGGTTGACCAGGCTCGCGATGATGATGCCGATCAGGCCCATGAACAGGAACGAGCCCATGCCGCTCATGTCACGCTTGGTGGTGTAGCCGTAGAGGCTCAGCGCACCGAACGTCGCCGCGGTGATGAAGAACACGCGCACGATCGAGGTGTGCGTGTACACCAGGAAGATCGACGACAGTGACACACCCATCAGCGCGGAGAACACCCAGAACAACATCTGGGCGGTCGCGGGCTGCAGGCGGTTGATGCCGGCCGAGATGACGAACACCATCGCCAGGGGCGCGAGGATGAACAGCCACTTCAGCGGGCTCACGAACATCGCGACGCCGAACTGCGTCAGGGGCACCTTGCCGAAGTGAGCGACGGCAGTAGCCGGATCGGCCACGGCCGCCATGTAGACGCCGAGCGCGGCCAGGCCGGTGATGGCGAGGCCGATGCTCATGTAGTTGTAGATGCGCAGCATGTAGGCGCGCAGACCGGCGTCGACGGCCGCAGCGTCAATGCGCCCGGCGGCCCGGCCGAAAGGAGAAGCGTAATTGCGGTCTAGGTCCGACATGGTCGAATTCCCGTGGTTGGTCCCGGTGGAGCGCAAGGGATTTGCGGCGCCGGTCGTAAATCTATCTCAGATGGCTCGGTTTGCGGAACATTAATTCCGTGTCATTCGGCCGTCCATCCGACCTGATTGGTATGTGGGAAATTAACACATCCGACGCAAGCTTCCACGCGCGGCCGAATGTCGCTCTGGCCTAGCATGATAGGCGAAAACGGCGCTTTCGCCGCTACAAATTGTCACAAATTCCGCAGTACCGAGGCTGGTTTCTGGTTCAGCGCCAGCAGCGTACCGGCCAGCCCAAGTCCAACCGTGACGATCAGCGCGGCGACCACGACGAGCGCGGCGCTGCCGGCCTGCCAGATGAAACTCAGCGTCATCAGCCGCGTCACGATCAGCCAGGCCGCGACCGAACCGGCGATCACCCCGAATATGGCGGTTGCAAAACCGATCATCAGATACTCCAGCGCGTAGGCGCCGAGCAGTCGTGCCCGCGTGGCGCCGAGCGTCTTGAGGATCACGGCATCGTAGACGCGGTGGCGGTGTCCGGCCGCAAGTGCGCCGCCCAGCACCAGGATCGCCGAGATCAGGGTCACGGCGCTGGCACCGCGGATCGCCAGCACGAGGTTGCTGACGACGCTGCCGATGGTCTCCAGCGCCTCGCGGACCCGCACGCTGGTCACCATCGGAAACGCGTCGGCGACCTGCTTGATGATGCGCGCGTCGTCGCCGGAGCCCGCCTGGGTCGAGCTAGCATGCGGTTCCGTTAGGGTCGCGACATGGCTGTGCGGTGCGCCCTTGAAGGCGTTCGGCGAGAACACCAGCACGAAGTTGATGCCGAGGCCCTGCCAGTCGATGTTGCGCAGATTGGCGATCTTCGCCGGCACGTCGCGGCCGAGCACATTGACTACGATCTCGTCGCCGATCTTCAGGCCGAGTCCGTCGGCGATCTTCTTCTCCATCGAGACCAGCGGCGGTCCGCTGTAGTCCGGCCCCCACCATTCGCCCTCGACGATCTTCGAGCCCTTGGGGATTTCGCCGGTGTAGGTCAGGCCGCGGTCGCTCTGCAGCACCCATTCCGAATCGACATTGGGCTTGAGCTGGTCGGCCTTGACGCCGCGCGCGGCAACGATGCGCCCGCGCAGCATCGGCACGTCCTCGACGGTCGAGCCGGCTGCGATCTGGCCCAGGAAGGCCGCAAAGCGGTCGGCCTCGGTTGAGGGGATGTCGATGAAGAAGAACGACGGCGCCCGATCCGGCAGCGCGGCCAAAAATTGCCGGCGCAGATTGCCGTCGATCTGGGTGATGGTGACCAGCACTGCGAGCCCGAGCCCCAGCGACAACACGACCGACGGCGTCAGCGCGCCCGGCCGGTGGATGTTGGCGATGGCGAGCCGCAGCATTGTGATGCGGCTGCGCGGCAGCCGGCGCGCCACCGCCATCAGGATCTCGGCGATTCCGCGCAGCAGCAGAAATACCGCGATCGATGAGACGACGAATACGGCAGCCACGCGCTTGTCGTAGGCAAGCCCGATCGCGACACCGATCAGGAGCGCGATCACCACGGCCATCAGCGCGAGATAGCTCCAGCGCGGGCGGTGCCACTCGCTGGTGACGGTCTCGCGGAACAGCGCCGCCACCGGCACGTCATGGACCCGACCGAGCGGCCACAGCCCGAACGCCAGCGCGGTGAGCTGCCCGTAGAGGAAGGAGAGCGCGAGCTCGCCGGGATGCAGGGCAGGCACCACCGGCAGCGGCAGCAGCTTGCCGAACAGACCGACAATGACGAAGGGCAGTGCGGCGCCGAGCGCGAGCCCGATCACCGAACCGATCCCCGCCAGCACTACCACTTGCGTGCAGTAGATCGTGAAGACGTCGCGGCCGGTGGCGCCGAGCGCCTTGAACGAGGCGATGACGTCGCGGCGCCGGTCGATATGGCTCTTCACCGCGTTGGCGACGCCGACGCCGCCGACCAGCAGCGCGGCGAGGCCGACAAGGGTCAGGAACTGGGTGAAGCGGCTGATGGTGCGCTCAAGCTGCGGCGAGGCGTTGCTGCGGCTGCGGACCTCCCAGCCCGCTTCGGGCGCAGCAGCCCGCGCGCCGTCGATCAGGGCGGTGGTGGCGCGGTCGTCGCTGGCGCCGTCGGGCAGCTTCACCCGGTAGATCCAGCGCACCAGGCTGCCGGGCTGCAAAAGATCGGTGGCGCGCAGGCTGGCTTCACTGATCAGGAAGCGCGGGCCGAGGCCGACGCCGCCGGCGAGTTTGTCGGGCTCTGCCGCCACGACGCTGCGGATCTGGTAGGTCGCGCTGCCGATGGTGACGTGGTCGCCGAGCTTGAGGTCGAGCCGCGCCAGCAGGGTCGAATCGGCAGCCGCGCCAAAAACGCCGTCGCGTTCGGCGAGCAGGTCGGCGACCGGCATGTTCGGCTCGAGCGTCAGCTCGCCGAGCATCGGATATTTGCCGTCGACCGCCTTGAGCTCGACCAGCGCCAGCTTACCGTCACCGCTGCGCGCCATCGCACGGAGCGTGGCCGCGACCGAGACCTCGCCACGGGTGCGCAGATAGGCGACCTCGTCGGGCTTGGCCTCGCGCGAGATCAGCGAGAACGCGACGTCGCCGCCGAGCAGCGTGCGCCCTTCGCGCGACAGACCGTCGCCAAGGCTTGCGGCGACCGAGCCGACGCCGGCAATCGCCATCACGCCGAGCGCGATGCAGGCGATGAACACGTAGAAGCCGCGCAGGCCGCCGCGCAGTTCGCGCAGCGCGTAGCGGAAGGCAAGCGACGACGCGCGGCCCTGCACCGCGACTTCGGACGCAATGCTCATGTGGGGGATTGTCCGTCGATGCGGCCGGAGCGCAGCCGTACGACGCGGTCGCAGCGCTGCGCCAGCGCGAGATCATGCGTCACCAGCACCAGCGTCATGCCGCGCTCGGCGTGCTTGGTGAACAGCAGATCGACGATCTGCTTGCCCGTCGTCTCGTCGAGATTTCCGGTCGGCTCGTCGGCAACCAGGATCGCGGGATCGGGCGCCAGCGCGCGTGCGATCGCGACGCGCTGCTGCTCGCCGCCGGAGAGTTGCGTCGGATAATGATGCAGCCGTTCGCCGAGCCCGACCGATTGCAGCTCCTGCGCGGCGCGCGCGGCAGCATCGGGATTGCCGGCGAGCTCGAGCGGCACTGCGACATTCTCCAGCGCCGTCATGGTCGGGATCAGATGGAACGACTGGAAGACGATGCCGACCTGGCGGCCGCGGAAGCGCGCCAGCGCATCTTCATCGAGGGCATTGAACGAGGTGCCGTCGACGACCACTTCTCCACTGTCAGGACGTTCAAGCCCCGCCATCACCATCAGCAAGGTCGACTTGCCCGAGCCCGACGGGCCGATCAGGCCGATGGCCTCGCCCGCTGCCACACGAAGGCTGATATCTTTGAGGATATGAACCCGTGCCGCGCCGGTGCCGAGCGAGAGATTGACGTTCTTGACGGCAATAGTGTCCGGCTCGACGTCGGTCAGTGAAGAGGATGCGATGAGACTGTCCATGGTTCGGTCATATGGCACTTCCGCGGTTGCGGTCGAGGGCCGGTTGAGAATCTTCGTGCACATACTCGTGTTGCTTATGGGCTTGATGACGGCGGCGAGTGCGCAGACGCCGAGTGTGGACAAGGGACCTGAGAACGGCCCGGCGCAAGGTTCAGTAAAGCCGATCAAGATGGTGGTCCTGGGCGATTCCCTGAGCGCCGGGTACGGCCTTCCGGCCGCGGCGGCATTTCCGGTCCGGCTGCAAAAAGCCTTGGAAGCCAAGGGGATAAGGGTCGAGATGACCAATGCCGGGGTGTCCGGCGACACCGCCTCGGGCGGCCGCGAGCGGCTCGACTGGTCGGTGGCCGATGGAACCGATGCCGTGATCGTCGAGCTCGGCGCCAACGATGCCTTGCGCGGCATCGATCCCGCGGTCACGCGTGCCGCGCTCTCCGACATCATCACAAAGTTGCAGGCGCGCAAGATCGCGGTGCTCTTGTGCGGCATGCTCGCGCCACCGAACTATGGCAGCGAGTATGCTGCGAAGTTCAACGCGATCTATCCGGATCTCTCGAAGTCCCTCGGCGTGCCGCTCTATCCGTTCTTCCTCGACGGCGTTGCTGCTAATCCGAAGATCAATCAGGCCGACGGCATGCATCCAACGGCGGAGGGTGTGGACATCGTCGTAAACAACATGCTGCCCACGGTGCAGGCATTTCTCGGCGCATTATCAGGGCAGCGCAGTTGAAACGCGGGCAGCGCGCCGCGATGTGTCCGTAGGTTTACGAGCTGTTAACGCCTCATGCTTCGCAGAGTCACATATCTCGGGTACAAATAGGCATCGGTGATTCGTCGCCGGGCTGTTACAGGGGTGCGGGCTCCCAAAACCCGCGCCAAGCATCGAGGATTATAGCGATGCCGCGTCTGTTCACTGGACTGGAAATTCCGGCCGAGATCGGCCAGACACTTTCCAATTTGCGTGGCGGCCTTCCAGGCGCACGCTGGATCGATCCCGAAAATTATCACGTCACTCTGCGCTTCATCGGCGACATCGATGGTCTCTGGGCCAACGAGATCGCGACGATGCTGTTTCGGGTGAACCGCAAGCCGTTCGAGGTCAAATTGCAGGGCCTGTCGAGCTTCGGCGGACGCAAGCCGCGCGCGGTGGTTGCCGCCGTCGAGCCGAGCAGGCCGCTGATCGAACTGCAGGCCGAGCTCGAGCGGATGATGCAGCGGATGGGGCTCGATCCCGAGGGCAGAAAATTCACGCCGCATGTCACGCTCGCGCGTTTGCACGACGCTTCGAGCCAGGACGTCGCGGATTATCTGTCCGTGCGCGGCTACTTCCCGAGCCGCACCTTCACGGCGGACCGCTTCGTGCTGTTCTCGTCGCGCGCGTCGACAGGCGGCGGCCCCTATGTGGTCGAGGATTCCTACGACCTCTGCGCGTAGGGTCTCGCAGATCGCGGTTTGAGGCGCCCGGCGCTGCTCGTGCGGTCGGCCGTGGTATGCAAGGGTTTGCGTTTGCAAACCCGCTTGCATACCCCACTGGCACAATTCACGGCTTGCAATTTGCCGCGCACTAGGGCCGTAAGGTGGGCTGATGCTGTCCACCTCGCCCAATTCGTTCCTCGAACACTACAAGTCCCTGGTCGCCTCCGGCGCGATTGAGGCCGATCCCGCGCAGGCGCTCGCCGCTGAAGCGTTCGGCGCACTGGAGGAACGGCTCGCCAGCTACAAGCCGCAGCGCAAGCAGAGCCTGCTCGGACGGCTGTTCGGCGGCGACAAGGACGACAAGCCGCCGCGTGGGCTCTACGTCCACGGCGAGGTCGGTCGCGGCAAGACCATGCTGATGGACCTGTTCTTCCAGCAGAGCCCGGTCGAGCACAAGCGCCGCGCGCATTTCCACGAATTCATGGCCGAGGCGCACGAGCGCATCTATGGCTACCGCCAGCAGATCGCGCGCGGCGAGATCGCGGACGGCGACGTGATCGCGCTCACCGCGCAGGCGATCTTCGACGAAGCCTGGCTGCTCTGCTTCGACGAATTCCACGTCACCGACATCGCGGATGCGATGATCCTCGGGCGGCTGTTCGCAAAACTGTTCGATCTCGGTACCGTCGTGGTTGCGACCTCGAACGTTGCGCCTGATGATCTCTACAAAGGCGGTCTCAATCGCGCGCTGTTCCTGCCGTTCATCGCGCAGATCTCCGACCATATGGACGTGCTGCGGCTCGACGCGCGCACCGACTTCCGGCTGGAGAAGCTCGTCGGCGTCAAGATGTGGCTGGTGCCGGCGGATAACACGGCCGATGCCGCGCTCAACGCGGCCTGGCGCAAGATGACCGGTAATGCGCCGTGCAAGGCGCGCCTCATTCCGATCAAGGGACGCATCCTGAACGTGCCGTGTTCAGCGCACGGCGTCGCGCGCTTCAGCTTCATGGACATCTGCGAGAAGCCGCTTGCCGCCTCCGACTACCTCAGGCTCGCGCACGACTACCACACGATCCTGATCGACCACATTCCGGTGATGGATTACGCCGAGCGCAACGCCGCCAAGCGCTTCATCTCGCTGATCGACACGCTCTATGACAATGCCGTGAAGCTGATGGCGTCGGCCGAGGCCGATCCGGTGTCGCTGTACCTTGCCGAGGACGGCATCGAGGCGATGGAGTTCAAGCGCACGTCTTCGCGCCTGATCGAAATGAGCTCGGAATCCTATTTGGCGCTGCCGCACGGCCGGAAGGACTCCTCCGCAAGCGGCGCGTCGACCGGCCTGGTCGAGACCTGAAGTTCAGCTCGAAATTCACTCTTGCGCGCGGTCCGGTTCGGAGCAACTTTTCGTGTCTCCGGGGCGGATGTTGCTGGCATGCCTGACCGAATTCCAGGCAGGGCCTGCAATCGGGCAGGCGCGACTTGCAGGCCCTGACTTGCAGGCCCTGACTTGAATGGATCATTCGAAAGGGATAACCACCCTTGCAACCGACTTCCCTCCCTCCTGCATCCAGTTCAAAGGACTGATTTCCCATGGCACGCGACAAGATTGCACTCATTGGCTCCGGACAGATCGGCGGCACGCTGGCGCACCTCGTTGGCCTCAAGGAACTCGGAGACGTTGTGCTGTTCGACATCGCCGAGGGCGTGCCGCAGGGCAAGGCGCTCGATATCGCGCAGTCGTCGCCGGTCGACGGCTTCGACTCCAACCTGGTCGGCGCCAACTCCTATGAAGCGCTCGACGGCGCCAAGGTCTGCATCGTGACCGCAGGCGTGCCGCGCAAGCCCGGCATGAGCCGCGACGATCTGCTGTCGATCAACCTCAAGGTCATGGAGCAGGTCGGCGCCGGCATCAAGAAGTACGCGCCCGACGCCTTCGTCATCTGCATCACCAACCCGCTCGACGCGATGGTGTGGGCGCTGCAGAAGGCCTCGGGCCTGCCGCACAAGAAGGTGGTCGGCATGGCCGGCGTGCTCGACTCCGCGCGCTTCCGCTATTTCCTGGCCGACGAATTCAACGTCTCGGTCGAGGACGTCACCGCTTTCGTGCTCGGCGGCCATGGCGACACCATGGTGCCGCTGACCCGCTACTCGACGGTTGCCGGCATTCCGCTGCCCGACCTCGTCAAGATGGGCTGGACCTCGCAGGCGCGCATCGACGAGATCGTCGATCGCACCCGCAACGGCGGCGCCGAGATCGTCAATCTGCTCAAGACCGGCTCCGCCTTCTATGCGCCGGCGGCGTCGGCGATCCAGATGGCCGAGAGCTATCTGAAGGACAAGAAGCGCGTGCTGCCCTGCGCGGCCTATCTCAACGGCGAGTACGGCGTGAAGGACATGTATGTCGGCGTGCCCACCGTGATCGGCTCCAAGGGTGTCGAGCGCATCGTGGAGATCGAGCTGGCCGGCAAGGACCGTGAGGCCTTCGACAAGTCGGTCGGCGCGGTGCAGGGCCTGGTCGATGCCTGCAAGAAGATCGCGCCCGATCTGCTCGGCAAGTAATCTCAATTGGCAATGACCCGATAGGCGATCTCAATCGCCTGTCGGGTGCAAGATGATGAAATTCCGGCGGATTTTGTAGTTGCGCGAGCTTTGGTATATGGTATGCCAGCGTCAAGGCTGACGTAGGTTCGCCGCACGAGGGTTTGGGAGCGTCTTTCCATGAATATCCACGAATACCAGGCCAAGGCTCTGCTGCATGAATTCGGCGTGCCGATCTCGCGCGGCGTTGCCGTGCTGAAGCCGGAAGAAGCCGACGCCGCAGCGAAGCAGCTCCCCGGTCCGATCTGGGTGGTGAAGAGCCAGATCCATGCTGGCGGTCGCGGCAAGGGCAAGTTCAAGGAAGCGTCGGCCGGCGACAAGGGCGGCGTCCGCATCGCCAAGTCGGTTGCCGAGGTCGACGAATTCGCCAAGCAGATGCTCGGCGCGACGCTGGTCACGGTGCAGACCGGCCCGCACGGCAAGCAGGTCAACCGCCTCTACATCGAGGAAGGCTCCGACATCGACAAGGAGTTCTACCTTTCGATCCTGGTCAATCGCGAGACCTCGGAAATTTCCTTCGTGGTGTCGACCGAAGGCGGCGTCAACATCGAGGACGTCGCGCATTCGACCCCGGAAAAGATCATCTCGTTCTCGGTCGATCCGGCCACCGGCATCATGCCGCATCACGGCCGCACCGTTGCCGAGGCGCTGAAGCTGAAGGGCGATCTCGCCAAGCAGGCCGAGAAGCTGACGGCCCAGCTCTATACGGCGTTCGCCGCCAAGGATATGGCGATGCTCGAGATCAATCCGCTGGTCGTCACCAAGCAGGGCCAGCTCCGCGTGCTCGACGCCAAGGTGTCGTTCGACAGCAACGCGCTCTACCGTCACCCGGACGTGGTCGCGCTGCGCGACGAGACCGAGGAAGACGCCAAGGAGATCGAGGCCTCGAAATACGATCTCAACTATGTCGCGCTCGACGGCACGATCGGCTGCATGGTCAACGGCGCCGGCCTCGCGATGGCGACGATGGACATCATCAAGCTCTACGGCATGGAGCCGGCGAACTTCCTCGACGTCGGCGGCGGCGCCAGCGTCGAGAAGGTCGCGGCCGCGTTCAAGATCATCACCGCCGATCCGAGCGTGAAGGGCATCCTGGTCAACATCTTCGGCGGCATCATGAAGTGCGACGTGATCGCCGAGGGCGTGGTCGCCGCGGTGAAGCAGGTCGGGCTCAAGGTGCCGCTGGTGGTGCGTCTCGAAGGCACCAATGTCGAGCAGGGCAAGAAGATCATCCGCGACAGCGGTCTCAACGTTCTGCCCGCCGACAACCTCGATGACGCCGCACAGAAGATCGTGAAAGCCGTCAAGGGAGGCTAACGATGGCCGATCATCTCGATGCCCCGACACCGCTGGACGAACACCGCAAGCTCGCGGTTTTCGCGGGCGAGTGGAACGGCGAAGAGATGGTCTATCCGTCGCGCTGGACCGCGGGCGGTCCGGCGACCTCCCATGTCGTCGCGCGCATCGCGCTCAACGGCTTCTATTTGATCCAGGACAGCGTGCAGACCCGCGACGGCAAGGAGAGCTTCGCCACTCACGGCGTCTTCACCTACGACCGCGACGATCGGGCCTACCGATTGTTCTGGCACGATTCACTCGGCTACTACCCACCGTCGCCGGCGTCCGGCGGCTGGGCGGGCAAGTCGCTGATCCTGGTGCGCGGCTCGCTGCGCGGCAACGCCCGTCACGTCTATGAGGTCGTCGACGACAACACCTACAGCATGAAAATCCAGTTCTCGCCTGACGCGGAAGGGTGGGCCGACGTGCTCACCGGCGTGTACCGGCGTATCCACTAAACCCTTCACCGCTGTCTCGCGAAAGCATCTCGAACCATGTCCATTCTGATCGACAAGAACACCAAGGTCATCTGCCAGGGCTTCACCGGCAAGAACGGCACGTTCCATTCGGAAGCGGCGATCGCTTACGGCACCAAGATGGTCGGCGGCGTGGCGCCCGGCAAAGGCGGCTCGACGCACCTCAACCTCCCGGTGTTCGACACCGTCGCCGAAGCGCGCGCGAAGACCGGTGCTGACGCCAGCGTGGTCTATGTCCCGCCGCCGGGCGCCGCGGATGCGATCTGCGAGGCGATCGATGCGGAGATCCCGCTGATCGTCTGCATCACCGAAGGCATCCCGGTGCTCGACATGGTGCGCGTGAAGCGCTCGCTGTCGGGCTCGAAGTCGCGGCTGATCGGGCCGAACTGCCCGGGCGTCATGACCGCCGGCGAGTGCAAGATCGGCATCATGCCGGCCAACATTTTCAAGCCCGGCTCGGTCGGCATCGTCTCCCGCTCCGGCACCCTGACCTATGAGGCGGTGTTCCAGACCACCCAAGAGGGCCTCGGCCAGACCACCGCGGTCGGCATCGGCGGCGATCCGGTCAAGGGCACCGAGTTCATCGACGTGCTGGAGATGTTCCTGGCCGACGAGAAGACCAAGTCGATCGTCATGATCGGCGAAATCGGCGGATCGGCCGAAGAGGACGCCGCCCAGTTCCTCAAGGACGAGGCCAAGCGCGGCCGCAAGAAGCCGATGGTCGGCTTCATTGCCGGTGTTACCGCACCTCCCGGCCGCCGCATGGGCCATGCCGGCGCGATCATTTCCGGCGGCAAGGGCGATGCCGGTTCCAAGACTGCGGCGATGGAAGCTGCGGGCATCAAGGTGTCGCCGTCCCCGGCCCGCCTCGGGCACACGCTCGCCGAGATGCTGAAGTAACCGCCGTCAGGCGAAGTTCCCTTTCGAGCGCCTGGCGTATTTTGGGCGGGTTCTCCTTCGGAGGACCCGCCTTTTATTGCGTTTTGCCGCCAGAATGCTGATCAAGAAAATATGAAAATATGTTCATTTCTTAGTTCTTTTAGGCAGGAATATCCGACCCAGATAGGGTAAAGGGTATCTATCCAGCCGGCGCACTTCCAGACCGGCATCAGCGCCGTCTCCTACGCGCGAACCGAAAAAATCACCAGGACTGCCCCATGTCTCGCCAAGACGCGAACGCCGCTTTTGCACTCTCTTCATTCCTGCAGGGCACCAACGCCGCCTATATCGACGACCTCTATGCCCGCTACGAGCAGGATCCGTCGTCGGTCGACGCCGAATGGCAGGATTTCTTCAAGAGCCTGAAGGACACCCCGGCCGACGTCCAGAAGAACGCCGAGGGTGCCTCGTGGGGCCGCGTCAACTGGCCGCTGACGCCGCGCGATGAGCTGACCTCGGCGCTCGACGGCAATTGGGCCCAGGTCGAGAAGGCGGTCGGCACCAAGCTCGCGGCCAAGGCGCAGGCCAAGGGCGCCGAGCTCTCGGACGCCGACGTGCATCAGGCCACCCGCGATTCGGTCCGCGCGCTGATGCTGATCCGCGCCTATCGCATGCGCGGCCATTTCCACGCCAAGCTCGATCCGCTCGGCATCGAGGCGCCGCGCGACCGCGAGGAGCTCGATCCGCGCTCCTACGGCTTCACCGAGGCCGACTTCGATCGCAAGATCTTTCTCGACCACGTGCTCGGCCTCGAATACGGCACGCTGCGCGAGATCGTGCAGATCTGCGAACGCACCTACTGCCAGACGCTCGGCGTCGAGTTCATGCACATCTCCAACGCCGCGCAGAAGGCCTGGATCCAGGAGCGCATCGAAGGTCCGGACAAGGAGATCAGCTTCACGCCCGAGGGACGCCGCGCGATCCTCAACAAGCTGATCGAGGCCGACGGCTTCGAGAAGTTCTGCGACACCAAGTTCACCGGCACCAAGCGCTTCGGCCTCGACGGCGGCGAATCGCTGATCCCCGCGCTGGAGCAGATCATCAAGCGCGGCGGCAATCTCGGCGTGAAGGAGATCGTGTTCGGCATGCCGCATCGCGGCCGCCTCAACGTGCTGACCCAGGTGATGGGCAAGCCGCATCGCGCGCTGTTTCATGAATTCAAGGGCGGTTCGGCCAATCCGGACTCGGTCGAAGGCTCCGGCGACGTCAAGTATCACCTCGGCGCGTCCTCGGACCGCGAGTTCGACGGCAACAACATCCATCTGTCGCTGACCGCAAATCCGTCGCATCTCGAGATCGTCGATCCGGTCGTGATGGGCAAGGTGCGCGCCAAGCAGGACCAGCACGGCGATCCGCCTGATATGCGCATCTCGGTGCTGCCGCTGCTGATGCACGGCGACGCGGCGTTCGCCGGCCAGGGCGTGGTGGCAGAATGCTTCAGCCTGTCCGACCTGAAGGGCTACCGCACCGGCGGCTCGCTGCACTTCATCGTCAACAACCAGATCGGCTTCACCACCTATCCGCGCTACTCGCGCTCGTCGCCCTATCCGTCGGACGTCGCGAAGATGATCGATGCGCCGATCTTCCACGTGAACGGCGACGATCCGGAGGCGGTGGTGTTCGCGGCCAAGGTCGCGATCGAGTTCCGGCAGAAATTCCACAAGCCGGTCGTCATCGACATGTTCTGCTACCGGCGCCACGGCCACAACGAGGGCGACGAACCCGCGTTCACCCAGCCGGTGATGTACAAGAAGATCGCCGCGCATCCGACCACGCTGGAGATCTACGCCAAGCGGCTGGTCGCCGATGGCGTGCTGACCGACGGCGAGGTCGAGAAGGCCAAGGCCGACTGGCGCGCCCGGCTCGATGCCGAGCTCGAAGCCGGCTCGGGCTACAAGCCGAACAAGGCCGACTGGCTCGACGGCAAATGGGCCGGCTTCAAGTCGGCCGATCAGGAAGAAGACGCGCGCCGTGGCGTCACCGGCGTCGATGTCGCCGTGCTCAAGGAGATCGGCCGCAAGATCACCAATGTCCCGGACGGCTTCCGCGTCCACCGCACCATCCAGCGCTTCCTCGACAATCGCGCCAAGGCGATCGATAGCGGGGTCGGGATCGATTGGGCGACCGGCGAGGCACTGGCGTTCTGCACGCTGCTGCAGGAAGGCCATCATGTGCGCCTGTCCGGCCAGGATTCCGAGCGCGGCACCTTCTCGCAGCGCCATTCGGTCCTGATCGACCAGGAGGACGAGAGCCGCTACACGCCGTTCAACCATCTCGGTGGCGAAGACACCGGCCATTACGAGGTCATCAACTCGCTGCTCTCGGAAGAGGCGGTGCTCGGCTTCGAATACGGCTACTCGCTGGCCGAGCCGAATGCGCTGGCGCTCTGGGAGGCGCAGTTCGGCGATTTCGCCAACGGCGCGCAGGTGGTGTTCGACCAGTTCATCTCCTCGGGCGAACGCAAATGGCTGCGCATGTCGGGCCTCGTCTGTCTGCTGCCGCACGGCTATGAGGGCCAGGGACCGGAGCACTCCTCCGCGCGCCTCGAGCGTTATCTGCAGATGTGCGCCGAGGACAACATGCAGGTGGTCAATCCGACCACGCCGGCGAACTACTTCCACGTGCTGCGGCGCCAGCTGCATCGCGAGATCCGCAAGCCGCTGATCGTGATGACGCCGAAGTCGCTGCTGCGTCACAAGCGCGCGGTGTCCCGGCTCGACGAGCTCGGCAAGAACGCCACCTTCCACCGCATCCTGTACGATGACGCGCAGATGCTGCCGGACGAGAAGATCAAGCTGGTGCCGGACGACAAGATCCGTCGCGTCGTGCTGTGCTCCGGCAAGGTCTATTACGACCTGTACGAGGAGCGCGAGAAGCGCGGCATCGACGACATCTATCTGATGCGCATCGAGCAGCTCTATCCGGTGCCGCTGAAGGCGCTGGTGCAGGAGTTCGGCCGCTTCAAGAATGCGGAGATGGTCTGGTGCCAGGAAGAGCCCCGCAACATGGGCTCCTGGCACTTCATCGAGCCCTATCTGGAATGGGTGCTGAACCAGGTCAACGCGGCCAACAAGCGTCCACGCTATGCCGGCCGTCCGGCATCGGCGGCGACCGCCACCGGCTTGATGTCGAAACATCTCGCGCAGCTCAAGGCGCTGCTCGACGACGCACTGAACTAACGACCTTCACTGAAGCCATGCCCCGCGAGAGCGGGGCATCCGGTATCCCGCGTCACTCAGCGAAATGGCTGTCGTCACGGAATACCGGGTCGTCCGCTTTGGCGGGTGGTGGCCGGATAAATTTTTCGACCGCAAGGTTATCGAGGAAAAGACCATGACTGAAATTCGCGTTCCAACGCTCGGCGAATCCGTAACCGAGGCCACCATCGGCCGCTGGTTCAAGAAGGCCGGTGAGGCCGTCGCGGTGGACGAGCCGTTGGTGGAGCTGGAGACCGACAAGGTCACCATCGAGGTGCCCGCGCCGGTCGCCGGCACGCTCGGCGAGATCATCGCCAAGGATGGCGAGACCGTCGCCGTCGGCGCGCTGCTGGGCCAGATCAATGACGGCGCTGTTGCGGCCAAGCCGGCTGCTGCCGCTGCGGCGGCGCCCGCCAAGGCAGCAGCGCCTGCTGCAGCGCCTGCCCCTGCCGCGCCGAAAGTCCCGCCGTCGGACGCGCCGCTGGCGCCGTCGGTACGCAAGCTGTCGGCCGAAAGCGGCGTCGACGCCTCCACCGTTCCGGGCTCGGGCAAGGACGGCCGCGTCACCAAGGGCGACATGCTGGCCGCGATCGAGAAGGCCGCCTCGGCGCCGACCCCGGTCAACCAGCCCGCCGCCGCCGTGCAGGTTCGTGCGCCGTCGCCGGCGGATGACGCCGCCCGTGAAGAGCGCGTAAAGATGACGCGGCTGCGCCAGACCATCGCGCGCCGCCTCAAGGACGTGCAGAACACCGCCGCGATGCTGACGACCTTCAACGAGGTCGACATGACCGAGGTGATGAAGCTGCGCGCGCTCTACAAGGATACATTCGAGAAGAAGCACGGCTCGAAGCTCGGCTTCATGGGCTTCTTCACCAAGGCGGTCGTGCAGGGGCTGAAGGACATTCCCGCCGTCAACGCCGAGATCGACGGCTCCGACCTGATCTACAAGAACTACTATCACATCGGCGTTGCGGTCGGCACCGACCGCGGCCTGGTGGTGCCCGTGGTGCGCGACTGCGATCACAAGTCGATCGCCGAGATCGAGAAGTCGATCGCCGATTACGGCCGCCGCGCCCGCGACGGTCAGCTCAAGATCGACGAGATGCAGGGCGGTACCTTCACCATCACCAATGGCGGCATCTACGGTTCGCTGATGTCGACGCCGATCCTCAACGCGCCGCAGTCCGGCATCCTCGGCATGCACAAGATTCAGGAGCGGCCGATGGTGGTCGGCGGCAAGATCGAGGTGCGGCCGATGATGTATCTGGCGCTGTCCTACGATCACCGCGTCATCGACGGCAAGGAAGCGGTCACCTTCCTGGTGCGCGTCAAGGAGAGCCTGGAAGATCCGGCCCGCCTGGTGCTGGACCTGTAAGGTCATTCGCGCGTGACGCCCGATCAGCTCGGGCGTTACGATCTGTTGGGTGCTTAGGTTTGGGGATCAACGTGACGGATAAGGTCGTTGTCATCACCGGCGGCAGCCGCGGTATCGGCCGTGCTGCGGCGCTCGCTGCGGCGGCACGCGGCTATCGCATCGTGGTTGGGTATGCGTCCAACCAGGCTGCGGCGAACGAGGTCGTCGCCGCGATCGAGGCCAGGAACGGCAAGGCCATCGCGGTGAAATGCGATGTCGGCAGCGAACAGGACATCCTGGCGCTGTTCAAGGCGGCCGATGGCTTCGGCACGCTCGGCGCGCTGGTCAACAATGCCGGCATCGTCGGCAAGAGCGGTGTGCGCGTCGACGAGATGTCGGCGGAGCGCATCCAGCAGATGATGGCGGTCAATGTCACCGGCAGCATCCTGTGCGCGCGCGAAGCGGTGAAGCGGATGTCGACCAGGCATGGCGGCAAGGGCGGCGTCATCGTCAACCTGTCCTCGATCGCGGCAAAGCTCGGCGCGCCCAACACCTATGTCGACTATGCCGCCTCCAAGGGCGCGATCGATTCCTTCACCGTCGGCCTCGGCTACGAAGTCGCCAATGAAGGAATCCGCGTCGCCGGCATCCGGCCGGGACTGATCGACACCGACATTCACGCCGCGGGCGGCGAGCCCGATCGGGCGCACCGTCTCGCCCACATGGTGCCGATGAAGCGCGTCGGCACCGCGGACGAGATCGCCAACGCCATCGTCTGGCTGATCTCGGACGAAGCTTCCTACGTCACCAGCGCGATCCTCGACGTGTCGGGCGGTCGCTAGGGCACATTCAAAAGCGGGCGCCGGTCTGCCAACGAGATCGCGCCCGCGTCATCGTCACAGAACTTAGCTACAGGACCCTCCATCATGGCTTCTTACGATCTCGTCGTCATCGGCACCGGACCCGGCGGTTACGTCTGCGCGATCCGCGCGGCACAGCTCGGCATGAAGGTTGCCGTCATCGAGAAGAACGCGACGCTGGGCGGCACCTGTCTCAATGTCGGCTGCATGCCGTCGAAGGCGCTGCTGCACGCCTCCGAGATGTTCGAGGAAGCCGGGCACTCCTTCGCCAAGATGGGCGTCAGCGTCTCGGCGCCGAAGCTCGATCTGCCGGCGATGATGAACTTCAAGCAGCAGGGCATCGACGGCAACGTCAAGGGCGTCGAGTTCCTGATGAAGAAGAACAAGATCGACGTGCTCAAGGGCACCGGCAAGATCCTTGGCGCCGGCAAGGTCGAGGTCTCCGGCGACGGCAAGACCGAGACCGTCGAGACCAAGAACATCGTGATCGCCACCGGCTCCGACATCGCGCGCCTGAAGGGCATCGACATCGACGAGAAGCGCATCGTGTCGTCGACCGGCGCGCTGTCGCTGGACAAGGTCCCCGGCAGCCTGCTGATCGTCGGTGCCGGCGTGATCGGGCTTGAGCTCGGATCGGTCTGGCATCGTCTCGGCGCCAAGGTCACCGTGGTGGAATTCCTCGACCGCATCCTGCCCGGCATGGATGGCGAGGTGGCGAAGCAATTCCAGCGCATCCTCGAGAAGCAGGGTTTTGCCTTCAAGCTCGGCGCCAAGGTCACGTCGGTCGACACCTTGGGCAAGACGCTCCAGGCCAAGATCGAGCCGGCCGCCGGCGGCGCTGCTGAGACCATTGAAGCCGATGTGGTGCTCGTCTGCATCGGCCGCGTGCCCTACACCGAGGGTCTCGGGCTGAAGGAAGCCGGCGTTGCGCTCGACAATCGCGGCCGCGTCGAGATCGATTCGCACTTCTCGACCAACGTGAAGGGCATCTACGCGATCGGCGACGTCGTGGCCGGGCCGATGCTCGCACACAAGGCGGAAGACGAAGGCGTTGCCTGCGCGGAGATCATCGCGGGCCAGGCCGGCCATGTGAACTACGACGTCATTCCAGGCGTTGTGTATACCACGCCGGAAGTGTCGTCGGTCGGCAAGACCGAGGAAGACCTCAAGCAGGCCGGCGTCGCCTATACCGTCGGCAAATTCCCGTTCACCGCGAACGGCCGCTCCAAGGTCAACCAGACCACCGACGGCTTCGTGAAGGTTCTCGCAGATGCGAAGACGGACCGGGTGCTCGGTGTGCACATTGTCGGCGTCGAGGCCGGCGAAATGATCCACGAAGCCTGCGTTCTGATGGAATTCGGTGGTTCGGCCGAGGATCTGGCGCGGACCTGCCACGCACATCCGACCCGCTCCGAGGCCATCAAGGAAGCCGCGCTTGCGGTCGGCAAGCGTGCCATCCATATGTGATCATACGTCCGGCGCGAGCCGGGGTGAGATCAAAGCGATGTTGCGCCGCCTGCTTCAGCCGATCTGGGTCCTGCTTGCGATCATCTTCCTGATCGAGGCTTGGCTATGGGATCACCTCGAGCCGATCGTGGCCCGGGTGGTCGCGTGGATCCCGCTGCGCGCGCTCAAGCAGTGGCTTGCCGAGCGGGTCGATTCGCTGTCGCCGGCGATGACGCTGATCGTCTTCGTCGTACCGCTAATTCCGCTGTTTCCGCTCAAGCTGTTCGGGCTCTGGCTGCTCGCGAACCAATACTGGTTCAGCGCAGTCTCGCTGATCCTGTTCGCCAAGTTCGTCGGCGTCGGCGTCACGGCTTTCCTGTTCGACGTGACGCGGTCGAAGCTGCTGGAGATGCCCTGGTTCGAGGCGCTCTATAATTTCGTGATGGGATTGCGCGCCAAGGCCACCGAGCTGGTCGAGCCGGTCAAGCGGCGCATCCTCGAAATGATCAGTGGCGATGGCGACGGCTGGACGGCGCGCACGCTGCGCCTGATCGCACGCTTCCGTAAAAGCGTGCACCAGACCAGCAAGGTTCTTTGATTGGGACACTCCGTCCCGTCATCCTGAGACGCGCGCAAGTGCGCGCTCCTCAGGATGACGGGGATAGTTGGTGCCAGCCAGCCCCCTCAATGCAGATGCAGCAGGTGCGGCTGGAGCAGGCCGAGCAGCGTCATCACGACGCCGGCGAGTGTCACGAGGCCGGACACCCAGGCCAGCGCAGCGATCCCCGTGATGATGGTCGCGGATGCCAGCACGATGGCGATCTGGAAGGCGGCGGAGGCAAGCTCGAAGTGATGATATTTCGCGGTCGCCTCGTCGCGCTCATGCTCGGCGTGCTTGGCGCGCTCGGAGAGTTGCTCCGAACCCTCGCCGGTCTCCGGCTCCGAGCGGTAGCGCGCCGCGGTCTTCTGCCAGTCGTCGATCTGCTTCTGAAGCGCGGCCTTGGCCGCCTCGTCGGTGGTGGTGGCGAGGTTCAGCTTGCCCTGCTCGGCGGCGGTCTGCACCGCGGTGCGGCGGATGCTCTTGGCCTGGAAGAAGGCCCAGAGGTTGGACGCCTCGACATTCTTGCTGATCGATTCGGTCTGGGCACCCTTGCCGAGCGTTTCGGACAGCGCCAGGCACAGCGCGATCACGGCGATCAGGAGCGCGATCTTCCTGTTCTCGGTCGACGCATGCTCGGCATGCTCCGCGTGCTCCATACTTTCTTGTGCGCTCATGATTCCCCTCCGGATGAGACCGCGCCACGATTGCCGAATGCGGCGCACAAGGCAAGTGCCCCGCGTTTTGTGGCAGCCGTATGAATGAAAATGAACGGTCTAAAGATGAACGGTGGATCGGCAAGTGACGCCTGCGCCTGACGTCGAACTGACAGCGGAGCGTTCAGCCGCGGGGGTGCGCGGAGCGATAGACTTCGAGCAGGCGCTCGCTGTCGATGCCGGTGTAGATCTGCGTGGTCGACAGCGATGCGTGGCCGAGCAATTCCTGGATCGCGCGCAGGTCGCCGCCGCGGCTCAGAAGGTGCGTGGCGAAGGAGTGGCGCAACGCATGCGGCGTGGCGCTGTCGGGCAGGCCGAGCGCGCCGCGCAGCCGCTCCATGGTGAGCTGGATGATGCGCGGGCTCAAGGGGCCGCCGCGCGCGCCCACGAACATCGGCCCGATTGGATTCAGTTGATGCGGGCAAATCGCCGCATAGTCCGCGATCAATTGCAGCACGTTTTGCAGCACCGGCACCATGCGGGTCTTGTTGCCCTTGCCGGTGACGACCAGCACGTCGCCTTCGCCCGGCTTCGGCACGTCGCGCCGCTTCAGCCCCAGCGCCTCGGAGATACGCAGGCCCGAACCATAGAGCAGCGCCATCACGGCGGCGTCGCGCACCAGGATCCAGGTCTCGCGGTCCTCATCCGCGCGCTCGTCGGCGTCGGCAAAGCGCTTCGCCGCTTCCATATGGATCGGCTTCGGCAGGCTCTTCGCCACCTTGGGCGCGCGGATCGCCGACAGTGCGCCGACCTTGCCCTTGCCTTCGCGCTCCAGAAAACGTCCGAACGAGCGCAGGCCCGCCAGCGCCCGCATCAGCGATCGCCCGCCGATCTCGTCGGCGCGGCGCATCGCCATGAAGGCGCGCACATCGCTCGCTTCGAGCGCGGAAAAGGCCGCAAGCGTCACGCGCGCGCCCCAGTGTTCGGCCAGGAAGGCCAGGCATTGCCGCACATCGCGGGCGTAGGCTTCGAGCGTCTTCGGCGACAGCCGCCGCTCGGCGCGCAGATGCGAGAGCCAGCGCGTCATTTCCTGCGTCACTGATGTGTCGGCGCAGTCGAGCTCGAGCGGTTGCATGGGCTGATCGGTCCGGGCCATCTGTAAAGGGCTATTGGCGCTGCGATTCTCCTGATTATATCGCATTGCCTTCGTTTACCGTTCGCTAAGAGGGCGCAGCGGTGCTAGCCCGGCTCAAAGCTCTGATTCAATGGACCACACCACGCGCCCCAGCCCAGCCTCTGCATCGACGACGGGTGTCGTCGACGTGCTGGTGCCTGTCGCGCTGAACCAGACCTATTCCTACCGCGTGCCGCGCGGCATGGAGCTTGCGCCCGGCGACGTGATCTCTGTTCCGCTCGGGCCGCGCGAGGTCGTGGCCGTGGTGTGGGCCGAGAATGCCAGGCCCGATCCGCGGCTGCACAACCGGCTCAAGGACGTCAGCGAGAAGCTCGATGTTCCGCCGCTCCGAGCGGAGCTGCGCCAGCTGGTCGACTGGGTCTCCAACTACACGCTGTCGGCACGCGGCATGGTGCTGCGGATGACGCTGCGGATGGGCGAGAACCTCGGGCCGGAGCGGATGCGGCTCGGGGTGCGGCTGGTCGGCGAGCCGCCGCGGCGTCTGACCCCGGCACGCCGCAGGGTGATCGAGGTGCTGTCTGACGGCTTGCTGCACAGCAAGTCGGAGGCGGCGCGGGAGGCCGGCGTCAGTTCCGGCGTGATCGACGGCCTGGTCGACGAGGGCACGCTGACGGTCGAGGCGCTGCCGCCGCCGGCCGCGCCGCCCGTTCCGGATCCCTCCTATGCGCAGCCGGATTTCTCGCGTGGGCAGCGCAGCGCGGTCGACGTGATGCGGACGCTGGCGGCGAGCGGCAGCTTTCATGTCGCGCTGCTCGACGGCGTCACTGGTTCCGGCAAGACCGAGGTCTATTTCGAGGCGATCGCCGAGAATATCCGCCGCGGCAAGCAGACCCTGATCCTGATGCCGGAGATCGCGCTGACCGGCCAGTTCCTCGACCGTTTCGCGCAACGCTTCGGCGTGCGGCCGCTGGAATGGCATTCGGAGCTGACGCCGCGCACGCGGGCGCGAAACTGGGCCGCGATCTCCGAGGGCAAGGCGCCGGTCGTCGTCGGCGCCCGCTCGGCGCTGTTCCTGCCCTATGCCGATCTCGGTCTCATCATCGTCGATGAGGAACACGACCAGGCCTACAAGCAGGACGACGGCGCGCATTATCACGCGCGCGACATGGCGGTGGTCCGCGCCCATATCGCAAAAATCCCGATCGTGCTGGCGTCGGCCACGCCGTCGGTCGAGAGCGAGGTCAATGCGCGCAAGGGGCGTTATCAGCGGGTGGCGCTGCCGTCGCGCTTCGGCGGCCAGCACATGCCGCACATCGAGGCGATCGACATGCGACGCGCGCCGCCGCCGCGCGGGCGCTTCATCTCGCCTGTTCTGGCCGAGCAAATTCGCCATGCGATCGAGCGCCGCGAGCAGGCGCTGCTGTTCCTCAATCGGCGCGGCTATGCGCCGTTGACATTATGCCGCGCCTGCGGCCATCGCTTCGCCTGCACGATCTGCGACGCGTGGCTGGTCGACCATCGCTTCCGCCAGCGGCTGGTCTGTCATCACTGCGGTTTCTCGATGCCGCGCCCGAACATCTGCCCGCATTGCGCGGCCGAGGAATCGCTGGTCGCGGTCGGCCCCGGCGTCGAGCGTCTACAGGAAGAAGCCGCGAGCATCTTCCCCGAGGCACGCACCATGGTGCTGTCGAGCGATCTCATCACCTCGATCGAGACCATGCGCAGCGAGCTCAACGAGATCGCGGAGGGCCGCGTCGACATCATCATCGGCACGCAGCTGGTGGCGAAAGGGCACAACTTCCCGCGGCTCAATCTGGTTGGCGTCATCGACGCCGATCTCGGGCTGAGCAACGGCGATCCGCGTGCGTCCGAGCGCACGTTCCAGCTGTTGAACCAGGTGGTCGGCCGTGCCGGCCGCGAGCAGGGCCGCGGCGTCGGCTACCTGCAGACCCACCAGCCGGAACACCCCGTCATCAAGGCGTTGATCGCCAACGACCGCGAGGCGTTCTACGCCAGCGAGATCGACATCCGGGAGCGCACCGGCTACCCGCCGTTCGGCCGGCTGGCGAGCCTCATCATCTCCGCCGGTGACCGTCCGACGGCGGAAGGGTTTGCACGCAAGCTCGCCGCATTGGCGCCGCTCGATGAGCGGATCCAGGTGCTCGGCCCCGCCGAGGCGCCGCTTGCGGTCATCAAGGGTCGTTACCGGTTCCGCCTGCTGGTGAAGTCGCTGCGCAATGTCGACCTGTCGCAATATCTGCGCGAATGGCTGGCAGCAGCTCCGAAGACCACGGGCAATCTGAAGCTCGAAGTCGACGTCGATCCGCAGAGCTTTCTGTAGAGGGCTCTGTCCTCTGTCATTGCGAGGAGCGAAGCGACGAAGCAATCCATGCGTCCGCAAATGCGGTGAAATGGATTGCTTCGCTCCGCTCGCAATGACGGCGGCGGCTATCGGCGCGGCCAAGAAAAAGCCTGCCGTCATTCGCGACGGCAGGCCTTTTGGCGCGAGGCAGGCCTCGCGGCCGTTACGCAACGCAACGCTTACTGAAGAGCTTAGGAAACGACCTCGGCAGTGACGCGGCCGACGCCGGCACCGGTCAGGCCGATGGCGCGGGCTGCGCCGGTGGAGAGGTCGAGCACGCGGCCGCGGATGAACGGGCCACGATCGTTGATGGTGACGACGACGCTCCGGCCGCCATGAGTGACGCGGACCTTGGTGCCGAACGGCAGCGAGCGGTGGGCCGCGGTCATGGCGTTCTGGTTGAAGCGCTGGCCGGAAGCGGTGCGGCTGCCCGACTCATTGCCGTAGAACGAGGCCATCCCCGAGAATGTGTGGCCGCCGGACGGCTGGATCGATGCATTGGCGTCGCGCCAGGACGAGCCTTCGGCGCGAGCGTGATGATGGTGGTGACGATGATGCCTGGACTTCGCGGACGCCTCGGTCACGCTGCCCCCGACCAGGATAGTTGCGGCGACAAACGCAAGCGCCGTACGCGACCGGGTGACATTGCCCAGTGTCGCCTTCTTGATATTCACCATTGATAAGACCCTCAGACAGTATTGCCGCTAACGCAGCAAGTGGAACCCCCGTCCCTTCGTTGACCAAGGCCGTTTGGTTTCGCAATGAGGCACGAATTGGGCAGTAAATCTCGATTGTCTCGGGCTGAAATATCTTGTTACCGCTTTAGGGTATTCAAGCCAGGTTCCGTAACCTTGCTCGTTAACTGATTTTTAACCAAATTAATACTTACTAATACTGGTTAATTAGGCGGCGGTAAGTTTTAAGTAAGTAATCGCCAAATGAAACGGCGGCGCGCGTCGGGTTCCTTGCGCGCTCGGCCATAGGCCCATGCAAATTTCGATGGAACAAAATCGCGACGGTGCGAATCGGTGCCCGTCGCGCTGAATTTCCGCGCGCCGAATTTCATGATTCGGTCGCCGGCCACGATCGCCAAAAACCACGTGCGACAAGGCGGCTCTCACGATGCCGTCATGTTGCACCTGCGCGATGGCTATGTTAGCAAAGCCGCGATTTTAACGATCCCGGCACGTCCTGTGCCGGTCGAAAATCGAAGTCCCGCTTGAATTCCAAGGGCTTGGATCGCTAGGCGCTGCTTTGGTGGCGACGGTTTTTCCCTTGCGAATTTGACAGCAAAAAAGAGCGAGCTCGTGGCTGCTGAAGATCCGTCCGTTTCGGGAGTGTCCGGTCGTTACGCAACGGCCCTGTTCGAGTTGGCGCGCGACGAGCAAACCGTCGATCAAGTCAGGGCCGACCTCGACAAGTTCGAGGCCATGCTCAACGAGAGCGCCGATCTCAAGCGCCTGGTGCGCAGCCCGGTGTTTTCCGCGGATGCCCAGCTGAAGGCGCTGACCGTGGTGCTCGACAAGGCCGGTATCTCCGGCACGTCGGCCAAATTCCTCAAGGTGCTCACCGCCAATCGCCGGCTGTTCGCAATTGCCGATGTGATCCGCGCCTATCGCGCGCTGGTGGCGAAGTTCAAGGGCGAGGCGACTGCGGAAGTCACCGTCGCCGAGCAGCTCAGTGACAAGAATCTCGACGCCCTGAAGACCGCACTGAAGTCAGTGACGGGCAAGGACGTCGCGCTCAACGTGAAGGTCGATCCCTCCATTATTGGTGGCCTGGTGGTCAAGCTCGGCAGCCGCATGGTGGATAGTTCGCTTCGCACCAAACTCAATTCGATCAAGAACGCGATGAAAGAGGCAGGCTGATGGACATCCGCGCCGCAGAAATTTCTGCGATCCTCAAGGACCAGATCAAGAATTTCGGCCAGGAAGCCGAGGTCACCGAAGTTGGCCAGGTGCTGTCGGTCGGTGACGGTATCGCCCGCGTCTACGGTCTCGACAACGTCCAGGCCGGTGAAATGGTCGAGTTCGAGAACGGCACGCGCGGCATGGCGCTCAACCTCGAAACCGACAACGTCGGTATCGTGATTTTCGGCGCCGACCGCGAGATCAAGGAAGGCCAGACCGTCAAGCGCACCCGCGCCATCGTGGACGCGCCGGTCGGCAAGGGCCTGCTCGGCCGCGTCGTCGACGCGCTGGGTAACCCGATCGACGGCAAGGGCCCGATCCAGGCCACCGAACGCAAGCGCGTCGACGTCAAGGCGCCCGGCATCATTCCGCGCAAGTCGGTGAACGAGCCGATGGCCACCGGCCTCAAGGCGATCGATGCGCTGATCCCGATCGGCCGCGGCCAACGCGAGCTGATCATCGGCGACCGTCAGACCGGCAAGACCGCGATCGCGCTCGACACCATCCTGAACCAGAAGCCGCTCAACGCCCAGCCGGACGAGAGCCAGAAGCTGTACTGCGTCTACGTCGCGGTCGGTCAGAAGCGCTCCACGGTTGCGCAGTTCGTCAAGGTGCTCGAAGAGCAGGGCGCGCTGGAATACTCGATCGTTGTTGCGGCCACCGCGTCCGATCCGGCGCCGATGCAGTACATCGCGCCGTTCACCGGCTGCACGATGGGCGAATACTTCCGCGACAACGGCATGCACGCCGTGATCATCTATGACGATCTGTCCAAGCAGGCCGTCGCCTATCGCCAGATGTCGCTGCTGCTGCGCCGCCCGCCGGGCCGCGAAGCCTACCCGGGCGACGTGTTCTATCTGCATTCCCGCCTGCTCGAGCGCGCCGCCAAGCTCGGCAAGGATCATGGGTTGGGCTCGCTGACGGCGCTGCCGGTCATCGAAACCCAGGCCAACGACGTGTCGGCTTACATCCCGACCAACGTGATTTCGATCACCGACGGTCAGATCTTCCTGGAAACCGACCTGTTCTTCCAGGGCATCCGTCCCGCTGTGAACGTCGGTCTGTCGGTGTCGCGCGTCGGTTCGTCGGCGCAGACCAAGGCGACCAAGAAGGTCGCCGGCAAGATCAAGGGTGAGCTCGCGCAGTACCGCGAAATGGCGGCGTTCGCGCAGTTCGGCTCCGACCTCGACGCGTCGACCCAGCGCCTGCTCAACCGCGGTTCGCGCCTGACCGAGCTCTTGAAGCAGCCGCAGTTCTCGCCGCTGAAGATGGAAGAGCAGGTCTGCGTGATCTGGGCCGGCACCAACGGCTATCTCGATGCGCTTCCGCTCAACAAGGTGAAGGCTTTCGAGGATGGCTTGTTGTCGCTGCTGCGCGGCAAGCACGTCGAAATCCTGAACGCGATTCGCGACAGCCGCGATCTGTCCGACGACAGCGCCGCCAAGCTGAAGGCGGCGGTCGACGGCTTCGCCAAGACGTTTGCATAACGAATGGGGCGTCGCCCGGCTCGCTGCCGGGCGTGACGAACAGAGGCTTGCGATCTGACCATTGTGGTCGGATCGCCGGGGTGAACGAAGAATGGCGTCACTAAAAGACATGCGGGTCCGCATCGCCTCGACCAAGGCGACGCAGAAGATCACCAAGGCCATGCAGATGGTCGCAGCCTCCAAGCTGCGCCGCGCGCAGAACGCCGCCGAAGCGGCGCGGCCCTATGCCACCAAGATGGACGCGGTGATTTCCAACATCGCTGCCGCAGCCAATGGCTCGCCCGGCGCGCCGGCGCTGCTCGCGGGCACCGGCAACGACCAGGTTCACCTGCTGCTGGTCTGCACCGGCGAGCGCGGCCTGTCCGGCGCTTTCAACTCCGCCATCGTGCGCTTGGCGCGCGAGCGGGCGAACGCGCTGCTCGCACAGGGCAAGGAAGTCAAATTCTTCTGCGTCGGCCGCAAGGGCTACGAGCAGCTGCGGCGGACGTTCGAGAAGCGGATCGTCGAGCATCTCGACCTGCGCTCGGTGCGGCAGATCGGCTTCGTCAACGCCGAGGACATTGCCAACAAGGTGCTGGCGCGGTTCGAGGCCGGCGAGTTCGATGTCTGCACGCTGTTCTATTCGCGCTTCCAGTCGGTGATCGCACAGATCCCGACCGCGCAGCAGATCATCCCGCTCGAGGTCGCCGCGCCCGCCGCGGGCACGGCTCCTGCCACGTCTTATGAATATGAGCCGGAAGAGGACCAGATCCTCGGCACCCTGCTGCCGCGCAACCTCGCGGTGCAGGTCTTCCGCGCACTGCTTGAGAACAACGCCTCGTTCTATGGCGCGCAGATGAGCGCGATGGACAGCGCGACCCGCAATGCCGGCGAGATGATTCGCAAGCAAACCCTGATTTACAACCGAACCCGTCAGGCCCAGATCACGAAGGAGCTGATCGAGATCATCTCCGGCGCTGAGGCGGTCTAAGGCAGATTTTCGAAGGAGAACAGTCCATGGCTACAGCAGCCAACCAGATCGGTCGCGTTACCCAGGTCACGGGCGCCGTGGTCGACGTGCAGTTCGAAGGCCATCTTCCGGCGATTCTGAATGCGCTCGAGACCAAGAACGGCGGTAACCGCCTGGTGCTCGAAGTCGCGCAGCATCTCGGTGAATCGACCGTCCGCACCATCGCGATGGACATCACCGAAGGTCTGGTGCGCGGCCAGGAAGTGACCGACACCGGCGAACCGATCCGGGTGCCGGTCGGCGAAGGCACGCTCGGCCGCATCATCAACGTCATCGGCGAGCCGATCGACGAAGCCGGTCCGATCAAGTCCGAAGGCCTGCGCGCCATCCACCAGGAAGCGCCGAGCTACACCGATCAGTCGACCGAAGCCGAAATCCTCGTCACCGGCATCAAGGTCGTCGACCTTCTTGCTCCGTACGCGAAGGGCGGCAAGATCGGCCTGTTCGGCGGCGCCGGCGTCGGCAAGACCGTGCTGATTCAGGAACTGATCAACAACGTCGCGAAGGCGCACGGCGGTTACTCGGTGTTCGCCGGCGTCGGCGAGCGTACCCGTGAAGGCAACGACCTCTATCACGAGTTCATCGAATCCAAGGTCAACGCCGATCCGCACAATCCGGATCCGAGCGTGAAGTCGAAGTGCGCGCTGGTGTTCGGCCAGATGAACGAGCCGCCGGGCGCCCGCGCCCGCGTCGGTCTGACCGGCCTGACCGTCGCCGAGCACTTCCGCGACCAGGGCCAGGACGTGCTGTTCTTCGTCGACAACATCTTCCGCTTCACCCAGGCGGGTTCGGAAGTGTCGGCGCTGCTCGGCCGTATTCCTTCGGCCGTGGGTTATCAGCCGACGCTCGCGACCGACATGGGCGCGCTGCAGGAGCGCATCACCACCACCCAGAAGGGCTCGATCACCTCGGTGCAGGCGATCTACGTGCCGGCCGACGACTTGACCGACCCGGCGCCCGCCACCTCGTTCGCGCACTTGGACGCCACCACGGTGCTGTCGCGCGCGATCTCGGAAAAGGGCATCTATCCGGCGGTGGACCCGCTCGACTCGACCTCGCGCATGCTCTCGGCGCTGGTCGTCGGTGAAGAGCACTACAACACCGCGCGTCTCGTCCAGCAGATCCTTCAGCGCTACAAGTCGCTGCAAGACATCATCGCCATTCTCGGCATGGACGAACTGTCGGAAGAGGACAAGTTGACGGTCGCCCGCGCCCGCAAGGTCGAGCGCTTCCTGTCGCAGCCGTTCCACGTCGCCGAAATCTTCACCGGTTCGCCGGGCAAGTTCGTCGACCTCGCCGACACCATCAAGGGCTTCCGCGATCTCTGCCAGGGCAAGTACGACCATCTGCCGGAAGCGGCGTTCTACATGGTCGGCACCATCGAAGAAGCCGTCGAGAAGGGCAAGAAGCTCGCCGCCGAAGCGGCTTAAGCTTTGGGATGTCGTCATCGCCAGACCTGGTCCGGCGATCCATCGCACCAGAAGCATTTTGACTGATGGACCCGCGGGCCGAGCCCGCGGGTGACCGCGCAAAGAACGGAAAGACCATGGCCACCTTCCACTTCGATCTCGTCTCTCCCGAAAAGCTCGCCTTCTCCGGCGAGGTCGATCAGGTTGACGTTCCCGGTGTGGAGGGTGATTTCGGTGTGCTCGCCGGACACGCTCCGGTCGTCGCCACGGTTCGTCCGGGTATCCTGACGATCACGACCGCCGGCAAGCGTGAAAAGGTGATCGTGCTCGGCGGTCTTGCCGAGGTGTCGGACAAGGGGCTCACCGTGCTCGCGGACGTCGCGACCGCGATTGCGGATCTCGATCGTGCGAAGTTTGCCGAGACCATCGCTGAGATGCAGGAAAAGCTCGCGGAGCACGAGGGCACCGAGCTCGACCACGCGATCGAGCGGCTCGATCACTTCAAGAGCATCCAGCACGAGCTCAACGCGACGGCTATGCACTAGGGCGCGGTTGCTGACCAGCGATCGCGCCTTTGCGTCGAGTGAGCCGGCCCCCTTTCTGAAATCGCTCACACTTTTCCAGTCATCGCCTGCAGAGGCTTGAACGATTCAACGCCCGCCGCACCTTGCGGGCGCTGAATGCTTGTTGCGCCTGCGAGTGTCTGGCGGCATTCTCTCGGCATATTTTCTGGGTTCCGGGGCTGGCACTCATGAAGCGCAAGATCGCTGCGATCTTTGCGGCCGATATTGCAGGCTATAGTCGATTGGTTGCCGAGGATGAGGAAGAGACGCTGCGGCGGCTCGCCTCCTATCGGCAGGTCACCGACGACTTCATTGCAAAGGGCGGTGGCCGCATCTTCAACACCGCGGGCGACGCGGTGCTTGCGGAATTCCCCAGCGCCGTCGAAGCCGTGCGTTGCGCGATCGACATCCAGGAAAGCCTGCGCACGCGTAACATGGCCTATCCGCCGAGCCGGCAGATGGCGTTTCGGATCGGTATCACCATCGGCGACGTCGTCGAGCGCGACGGCGATCTGCTTGGCGACGGTGTCAATATCGCCGCGCGGCTCGAGGGCCTCGCCGAGGTCGGCGGCATCTGCGTGTCGCGCGCCGTGCATGAGCAGGTCGCCAACAAGCTGTCGGTGCAATTCGCCGATATCGGCGCGCAGGAAGTGAAGAACATCCCGACCCCCGTGCACGCCTACATGGTGGCGATGCGGCGCGAGGACGGCAGCTACGCGACGCCGCAGGTCAAGAAGCCGATCAAGGTCCCACCGCCGGGCGCGCCGGCATGGATGTGGCCCGCTGGTATTACCCTGGTGCTGTTGGCTGCGATCGGCGTCGGCGGCTTTCTCGCCTACACCAAGCTGGAAACCTCGGCGACGAAGCCTGCAGCCGTGGCCAGTTCCGCTCCGGCATCCGCGCCCCTGGTATCTGCTTCACCCGCACCGTTGGTCGCACCGGCGCCGCCGGCTTCGACGGTGCCGTCTGCGAAGCCCGCGCCGACGCCGGCGCTGGCCGCGCCGGCATCCCCGCCGGCGCCTTCGATCGCATCGGGTGACAAGCTCGCCACCGACATCATTCCGTTCGTCAGCGACCGCACCCGAAATGTGCTCGCGACCGAATATGCGCCCGCGAACGATTTCAAGGCGATTGCCCTCAACATCAACGGCTTCGTCGGATCGAGCGTGGCGCAGCCGAGCGAGGACGCGGCGAAGACGTCAGCCCTCGAGCAGTGCCAGAAGCGCGCCGACAATGCGGGCTCACCGCGCAAATGCGAACTGTACGCCGTCGGCAATACGATCGTGTACGCCCATGGCCTGCCGCCGGTGCCGCCTCTGCCATGGGTCAAGCGTGATGCGCTGGTCGAGAAGCCCTACGCCACCAAGGACGTTCCGCTGCTGCGCGAGGCGGCCAGGGCCCGGCTCGACAGCCTGTTCGTGCCGGGACGCAAGACGCGAACCATCGCGCTCGGTCCGGGCGGTCACTACTTCTTCAACGCGGGCATCGATTCGCTGGAGGAATCGGCGCGGCGCAACCTGCAGGCCTGCGGCGCGGTCGCGGGCGTGCCCTGCACGATCGTCGCGGTCGACGACGTCTTCGTGGTGCCGATTCCGGCCACGTTGCGCGTGATCGGCTTCTTCAAGGCGGCGGACAGCTCAGTCATCACGCCGGGCGAGCGCAGCGACGTCGCACGAAAGCTTGCCGACGCGACGGTAGGCTGGAATGCGGTCGCAGTCGGCACGCAGGGTCGGCCGGGATTGGGATTGAAGGCGGAGAACGAGCAGAGCGCCGTCAATGCTGCGCTCGGTGACTGCGCCAGGCGCGACAGCGATTGTCATGTCATCGCGATCGGTCCGTTCGCGGTCGGCCCGAACTAAAGCGCGATCCGGAGAATGTGAAGCAGCTTACAGCGTGGATCGTGCACAGATGACAAGCTGCGGCGCGATGACGAATCGACCTGGTCGCATCGCGATTTTACCACCGACATGACGGACACGATGCTGTGCTGACTTTCTCCACCGAGGCTCTCCGCCCGCAGGACCGATTTGAGCATTGGTGCGACGTGCGCGGCAAAAGCCTATTCGGGGTCACCATCGAGCTCGAACGCGACAGGCGGCCCGATTTCCGCGGGCGCTTTTCCGCGACACCGGTTGGCGATGCCATGCTGGCGGAAATGTCGGCGTCCTCCTATCGCGTCAGCCGGACCTCGTCCGACATCGCCCGCGTTCCGAGCAACAGCCTGCATCTCGCCTGGCAGGTGCGCGGCCCAGGCCACATGAATATCGGCCGCGACCGCGTTCAGTGGGTGGGCAACGGGGATCTGGTGTTCGGCCACTCCAATCTTCCGTTTGCGTCAACGCCCGACCGGACCGATGGCTTCCACTTCTTCAGCCTCAAGATTCCCGTCACCAGCGACCTCGTGCTTGGTGCGCGGATCGAGGACGTCCCGCCGGTCATGCTGGCGCGTGATGCGCACCTGACGCGCCTTGTCGGCGCCATGTTCCGCTCCATGACACGCGATCCGGCGCAAGCCGGGCAGTTTGCCGGCGAGGTCACGCATATGGTGCGCCTGGCGCTGCTTGCGCGCGGACGCCTGCGGCCACGCCTGGATGAGATCCGTGCCGCACTGCATGCGGGCTATCTCCATGCCGCGCACGAAATCCTGCTGCGCGATCTGCATCGCGCCTCGCTCACGCCGGCCGCAGTCGCCACCGAACTCGGCATTTCGCTGCGGCAATTGCATGCGCTGTTCGAGCCGACCGGGCTGTCGTTCGCGCGGACGCTGACGGCGACGAGGTTGCAGGAGGCGAGGCGGCTGCTCTACGCCAAGCAGGAGCGCGGGATCGACGAGATCGCGTTCGCGTGCGGCTTCGACAGCATCGCGACTTTCTATCGCGTCTTCCGCGCGGCCTACGGCATGACGCCGGGCGATGCGCGGCGCGTTCCGCCGCCAGATCGGGATGACGTTTCTTCGAATCGCCATCCCGCCCTGGCTCTTTAGTTCGAGCATGCCCTCCGCGCAAACGCATTCGCGTTTGTCGCGAGGGAAAACCGCTACACACTTTTCCGGATCATGCTCCAGATCAGCCGGCGAATTCCGCGAACCGGGTCGCGACCGTGCGATAGACGTCGCGGCGGAACGGCACCACGAGATCGGCGACGCGGTCGAGGCGCTCCCAGCGCCATTGATCGAACTCGGCGGGCTGGCCGTTGCGCGGCGTCAACGGATCGATCTCCTCGTCGCGTCCGGTGAAGCGCAGCGCAAACCATTTCTGGCGCTGCCCGCGGAATTTGGCCAGCCGGTGCGACGCCGGTCCGTCATAGGCAGGGAATTCGTAAGTCATCCAGTCGGTCTCGCCGAGATAGTCGGCGCTGACCGCCCCGGTCTCTTCCCACAATTCGCGCATCACGGCCTGCCGCGGATCCTCGCCCGCATCGATGCCGCCCTGCGGCATCTGCCATTCAAGGCCGGGCAGCACGATCTCCGGACCGTCGTCCTTGATCCGGTGACCGATCAGCACGTGTCCGTCGCCGTTGAACAGCGCGATGCCCACATTGGGGCGATAGGGCTTATCTGATGACATCTCGATACGTGTGCGTCGTGGGTCTATTTGTCCGCCAGACCGGCGAATTCCTTCACGACGCGCTCATAGACCGGGCGCTTGAACGGCACAATCAGCTCCGGCAGATTCTGCATCGGCTCCCAGCGCCAGGTGATGAACTCGGCCTTGTGGCCGCCGCCGGGGTTGGCGACGTTGATCTCGTTCTCGTTGCCGGTGAAGCGCAACGCGAACCATTTCTGCCGCTGGCCGCGATAGCGTCCCTTCCAGGCGCGGCCGGCGACGGTGCGCGGGATATCGTAGATCAGCCAGTCCGAGACCTCGCCGAGCTTCTCCACCGACTTGATGCTGGTTTCTTCGTAGAGCTCGCGCCGCGCGGCCTGAAACGTATCCTCGCCGGGATCGACGCCGCCTTGGGGCATCTGCCAGACATGCGCATCGTCGACATGCTCGATGCCGCCCGCGCGACGGCCGATGAAGACCAGTCCGGCTGCATTCAGCAGCATGATGCCGACGCAGGTTCGATAGGGCAGGTCTTCATAACGTGCCATGCTGCCGCTACCTCGCAGTTCCCGGTGCTGCCGGACCCGGCCCCCCGGCAAGGTCTCGGACTGCACCAACAGATTGATCTCTAGCCCGATTTTGATTTCAGCATCGCCGTTGTCAATGGCACAAGCATAATGCCCTTGGAGTCCAGGGTCTTGAGCCAGGCGCCGAGCCGCTCGATCGAGACCGGCAGCGCCGAGGCGACACCCACGGCGGTGCCGCGTTCCTTGGCGATGGTTTCCAGCTTGACCAACGCACGGTCGATTTCCGCCGACGTCGGCACCGCGTCGATGGCGAAATCGGCCTTGGCGAACGGCAGTGACTGGCCCGCCGAGAGCGTCTGCGCGACGCTGCGCGGGGTGGAACCATCGTCGAAAAAGCTCAGGCCGCGCTTGGCCGCTTCGCGCACGATGGGCTGCATCACTGGATCGGTCGCGACGAACCGGGCGCCCATGAAGTTGGCGATCCCGGCATAGCCCTGCAGGCGGCTGAGGTGCCAGTAGAGGCGGTCGAGATTCTGCTCGCTGCTCAATGTGGTCAGCAGCGTCTGCGGGCCGGGATCGTTGTCGGGATAGTCGAACGGCTCCATCGGGATCTGCAGCAGGATCTCGTGGCGCTGCGTCCGGGCGCGTTCTGCAAGCTTGCCGGGGTCGGCGCCATAGGGCGTGAAGGCCAGCGTTACGGCCGGCGGCAGCTTCATGATGGCGTCGGTGGTCTTGGCGGCGCCGACGCCGAGGCCGGCGACCACGATGGCGACCACCGGCATCCGGGCGGCCTTGGCGCGGTCGGCCTCGGCCGCATAGACGGTGAACGGCTTCAGGCCATCGGCAACCATGGGGATCATGCCGTAGCGCGATTTTTCCAGGAGGCGCGGGTCGATCCCGGTCGTCGCGACCGGTGGCGAATCGACATCCGCCTTTTCACGGGGATCGCCGGCGCCGATCACGACGTCCTGGCGCTTGCCGCTGGAGCCGTCGATGATGGTGACGGTTTTGGCGTCGCTGGCTGCGGCCGGCGCCTTGGCGACGGATTTGACCGCCGGCTCGGCCGTCTGGCCGGCAGGGGCATGCTTGTCGTCGGTGGCTGCGGGCGGGGGATTGCGGAGTGTGACGCGGGCCATCGGCTCGCCGCCGAGTGGGTTGTCGTTGAACAGCGCGACGCCGGCGAAGCCGACCAGCACGAGGCCCAGCAGCACGGCGAGCGCCTGCATCGCCGTGAATGGCAGGCGGAAACGGCGCGTCCTGCCCACCGTGTTCTGCCCAAGCGGCGTGCTCAGTTCGTCGGCCGCTTCTGCCATGCCCCTCCCCGAATCAACAGCGCGAACGATAGCACGATGCGGTGCATTCACGCGCACCGGCCGCCCCGTCAAAGCACGGTTACGGGTGGACATCCGAAAACAGAAAGGGCGGCCTGAGGGCCGCCCTTTCGCCGAATCGATTGGATTGGATTTAGTTCGCGGACTTGTTGGCCGGCTTGTCGACGGCGGCCTTGTCGCCGGGCGCCTTGTCACTGGACGGGGTGGCCGGTGCCGGCGTGGCGTTCGAGGTCGACTTGATGCCGTGCAGCAGGTCGTCGGCCATCTTCAGTGCCTTGTCGTCCTTGGCATCCGGCGGGACGTAGGACTGCGAGCCGGTCTTCTCGTCGCCATCGTTCTTCAGATGGCCGCGCAGCGAGGCTTCGCCCTTGGTGTCGGTGCGCGCCTTCAGCTCGTCCGGCACGTCCTGCAGCACCTCGATATCGGGCACGATACCCTTGGCCTGGATCGACTTGCCCGACGGCGTGTAATAGCGCGCGGTGGTCAGGCGGAGCGCGCCGTTGCCCGAGCCGAGCGGGATGATGGTCTGCACCGAACCCTTGCCGAACGAACGGGTGCCGACCAGCGTCGCACGCTTGTGGTCCTGCAGCGCGCCGGCGACGATTTCGGAGGCCGACGCCGAGCCGCCGTTGATCAGCACGATGACCGGCTTGCCCTTGGTCAGGTCGCCCGGATGGGCGGCGCGGCGCTGGGTTTCCTCGGCATTGCGTCCGCGGGTCGAGACGATCTCGCCACGCTCCAGGAAGGAGTCGGACACCGTGACCGCTTCTTCAAGCAGGCCGCCGGGGTTGTTTCTGAGGTCGATGATGTAGCCCTTCAGCTTGTCGCCGATCTGGCTCTGCAGGTTGGCGACCTCCTTTTTCAGGCCTTCGGTGGTCTGCTCGTTGAAGGTGGTGATGCGGATATAGGCGATGTCGTCGGCCTCGACCCGCGCGCGCACCGAGCGGACGCGGATGTTGTCGCGCACCAGCGTGACGTCGATCGGATTGTCCTGGCCCTTGCGGATGATCTTGAGCTTGATCTTGGTGTTGACCGGACCGCGCATCTTCTCGACGGCCTGGTTCAAGGTCAGGCCCTGCACGGCCTCGTCGTCGAGGTTGGTGATGATGTCGTTGGCCATGATGCCGGCCTTCGAGGCCGGGGTGTCGTCGATCGGCGAGACGACCTTGATCAGCCCGTCTTCCATTGTGACTTCGATGCCGAGGCCGCCGAACTCGCCGCGGGTCTGCACCTGCATGTCGCGGAAGCTCTTGGCATCCATGTAGCTCGAGTGCGGGTCGAGACCGGACAGCATGCCGGAAATTGCGGATTCGACCAGCTTGCTGTCATCGGGCTTCTCGACATAGTCGCTGCGCACGCGCTCGAACACGTCGCCGAAAAGGTTGAGCTGGCGGTAGGTGTCCGACGTCGCGGCACGCGCGCTCGATCCCATCAGCACAGCGCGGGGCTGTGTGACGAAAAGCGTCAGGGCCGCGCCGGTGGCGGCGCTAAGGAGAATTACCGAAGTCTTGCGCATCATCCGCGAACCTTTTCGCCTTCATTTGCGGCCCACCATGGACCTGGATCGATTGGAGTGCCGTCTTTCCGGAACTCGACATAAAGCACTGGCTGGCTCGCATTGGTCGCGAGAATGGATGCGACTTGGGATGTCGACCCCATGGTCGCGACCGGCTCCCCCGTAAGTACAAACTGGCCGATGTTTACCGAAATTCGCTCCATCCCGGCGATCAGGACATGATACCCGCCCCCGGCATTGAGGATCAAGAGTTGTCCATAGCTGCGGAAAGGACCAGCGTAAACAACCCAGCCGTCACACGGGGTTGTGACCTGGGCGCCCGGCTTGGCTGCCAAAGAAATGCCTTTTTGTACGCCTCCCGCGCCGTCGGAACCGCCAAATTCGCGAATCTTGGTGCCGTTTACGGGATAGGAGAACAGGCCTTTGGCCGAAGCGAAGGCGACCGCCGGGCTCATGCGGGCCGGGTCCTTCAAGGCGCCCAGATTCGGCTTGCCGTTAACCGTCGCCGGGGCCCCCTGGAGGCTGGCCGTGGCGGCCGCCTTGGCCGCGCTCTTGAGGTCCTGCTCCATCTTGGCGATCAGGCTCTGCAGGTCGGCGGCCTGCTTGGACAGCGCAATGGCGCGGGCGCCTTCTGCCTCCATGTCCTTCTCGGCCGTGCTCTGCTGCCGCTGCCGCTCGTCGACCAGCGCCGCAAGGCGGGTCTGGTCTTCCCTCAGCTTGTCACGATCAGCCGCCATGGCATCGCGCTCGGTCGAGATGGTCTTGCGCAGCGCGACAAGCTCGCCGAGATCGGCCGCAAGCTTTTCGGCGCGGACGCGCAACTCCGGCACCACGGCGCCGAGCAGCATCGCGGTGCGCAGCGATTGCAGCGCGTCCTCTGGCCGCACCAGCAGCGCCGGCGGCGTCCGCCGCCCGGCGCGCTGCAGCGCGGCCAGCACCTCGATCACTTCGGAGCGGCGTGAATCGAGCGAGCTGCGGATCTCGCGCTCGCGGCCATCGAGCGGCAGCAAGCGCGCCTCGGCATCCGCGATCCTTGTCTCGACGCCGCGTACCTGACCGGCAATGTCGATCAGCTGCTGATTGAGCTTGCTGCGGTCCTGGCCCATCGCGGCGATGTCGGCCTTCAGCTTCTCCTGCAGCTCGGTCGCCTTGCGCTGCTGCTCGCGTGCGGCCTCGAGCTCCTGCTCACGCTGCTTGATGGCGTCGGGCGATGTCTCCGCGGTTGCAGCCTGCTGTGCCGGCGGAGCGGATTGTTGCGTTGATGGTGCCGCTTGCGCATGCGCCGCGGGCTGTGGCTGTGCGGCGAGCACGGCGATCGACAAGGGCAGCGACGCCAGCAGCCCGCGGCGGCGCGCGGTGCCGAAATACGAAGCTGTGTCCCGCTTGTGCTGCATTCGCGTACGTTCAGTGCTTTCGACTGTCCGTCACCGCCGCTCAAGCGCGGTGATAGGGATGGCCGGCCAAAATGGTTGCGGCCCGATAAATCTGTTCCAGAAGCATGACGCGGACCATTTGGTGCGGCCAGGTCGCGGAGCCGAATGCAATACGCAACGAAGCCTTGCGCTGCAATTCCGGCGAAAGTCCGTCCGCGCCGCCGATCACGAAGGCCGTATGCGCCAAACCCTCGTCGCGCCAGCGGCCGAGCTGCTGCGCAAAGCTTACGCTGTCGACGCTCTTGCCGCGTTCGTCGAGGGCCACGAGCGCGTATTTGTCGGGCAGCAGCGCCGAGATCGCCGCGGCTTCTTCGGCAATGCGTGCGGCTGTGTCGCGCGCGCGACTTTCCGCAATCTCATGAATCTCGAGGCCGCGAAACCCGAGCTTGCGGCCGATATCTTCGAAGCGCTCGCGGTAACGCTCGGCGAGCTCCCGTTCAGGGCCCTGTTTCAGGCGGCCGATGCAGATGACGACGAGACGCATCAACGCAGACTAGCTGCGCTGCTGCCGATTCGCATCGGCCTCGATACCCCCTTAGACCGCCGCGACCGCCGGGTTCTGAGTCCACAACCGCTCGAGATTGTAGAACTCGCGTACCTCGGGCCTGAACACGTGCACGATCACCTCGCCGGAATCGATCAGCACCCAGTCGCAATTGGGCAAGCCCTCGACGTGGATGTTCTTGACCCCGTTTTCCTTGAGGCTTTTCGTCACATTTTCCGCGATCGCGCCAACGTGCCGGTTCACCCGGCCGGTGGTGACGATCATGTAGTCGGAATATGCGGATTTGCCGCGAAGGTCGATGGTGACCGTTTCTTCCGCCTTCATATCCTCGAGGCGGGAGAGGATCAGGCTCAGCGTCTTGTTGGCATCCGGTTTGTCGGCGTCCGGTTGCGCCTGCAAGGCCGCGGTTTTCGTCGATGTTTTACGCGCAGTCTTTGGAACCTTGGGTAAAACAGACTTTGACAATACAGATGTGGCCAGGGACCATTCCTTTCACTGTATCGCGGGCGCCGAATCCTCGGCCCCACGCGCCATACTACGCATGTGGGGTTAATGGTTTCAATATTCCAGTAACCCTTTTGCGCTTCATCCCGTTCTCCAGCTCCCGTCAGGGTTCCGGAGTCCGGTCGAAGACAGATTGGATTTCATTCCTGTCAGGAAGACCCAGGCGGGCGCCTGCTGGTCGGCCAGCCGTGTCGCCTGATTTTCGGGCATGCGATAGCGCGAGAGCGCCTGCGCCGCCGGTGCGGCAAGGGCGCGGAAGCTTTGGGGCGGTCGGTCGATCACGGCAATCGGCACATCGGACGCGATGCGCCGCCAATCTTTCCAGCGATGAAATTGCGCGAGATTGTCAGCGCCCATGATCCAGACGAAGTGCACGCCGGAGACACGGCGGCGCAAGTGGATGATCGTGTCCACTGTATAGTGCGTGCCAATGACAGCTTCGAGACAGCTGATGTCGATGCGCGGATCGTCGGCAACGCGGCGCGCGGCGGCGGCGCGCTCGTTGAGCGCATGCAGGCCGTCATGGTTCTTCAGTGGATTGCCCGGCGTCAGCAGCCACCACACGCGATCGAGTTGCAATCGCTTGAGCGCGAACTGGCTGATGGCGCGATGCGCGGCGTGCGGCGGATTGAACGAGCCGCCGAGCAGCCCGATACGCATGCCGTTGGTGTAGAACGGCAGGGCCTGGGCTGCGGACAACGACACGCGTGAGGCCTGCTGCAATGGTCTACCGTGCGCGTGCGATCGTGATCACGGCCGTGTCTGCCCGGTGCCGTGGACACGATACTTGAAGCTCGTCAGCTGCTCGGCGCCGACCGGCCCGCGGGCGTGGAATTTGCCGGTGGCAATTCCGATCTCCGCGCCAAAGCCGAACTCGCCGCCGTCGGCGAACTGGGTCGAGGCGTTGTGCAGCACGATCGCCGAATCGACCTCGTTGAGGAATCTTTGCGCGGCAGTCGTGTCTTCCGTCACGATCGCATCGGTGTGATGCGAGCCGTGATTTTGAATATGCGCAATCGCTTCATCGAGGCCGTCGACGATTTTCGCGGAGATGATCGCGTCCTCGTATTCGGTGTTCCAGTCCTCGTCGGACGCAGGCTTCACCCTGGCATCGGCGCCTTGCACGGTGTCGTCACCGCGCACCTCGCAACCGGCGTCGATCAACAACGCGACCAGCGGTTTCAGCTTCGTCGCAGCAGCGTCGCGATCAATCAGCAGCGTCTCGACGGCACCACAGACGCCGGGACGGCGCATCTTGGCGTTGAGCACGACCGACTTCGCCATATCGAGCTTTGCACTGGCATCGACATAGATGTGGTTGACGCCCTCGAGATGCGCGAACACCGGAACGCGTGCCTCCGCCTCGACGCGCGCGACCAGGCTCTTGCCGCCACGCGGCACGATCACATCGATGCCGCCGTTCAATCCGGTCAGCATCAGGCCGACGGCCGCGCGATCACGGGTCGGCACCAAAGTGATGGCGGCCTCGGGCAGGCCGGCTTCGCGCAGGCCCTGCACCAGGCATTCATGGATCGCGCGGCAGGAGCGGAAACTGTCGGAGCCGCCGCGCAGGATCACCGCGTTGCCGGCCTTCAGGCACAGCACGCCGGCATCGGCGGCGACATTGGGCCGGCTCTCGAAGATCACACCGATGACGCCGAGCGGCACCCGCACGCGCTCGATGGTCATGCCGTTCGGACGCTGCCAGCTCTCGGTGACGGCGCCGACCGGATCGACAATCTCGCGCACGGTCGCAACACCGCCGGCCATCCCGTCGATGCGCCCCTGCGTCAATGTCAGGCGGTCAACGAAGGCGGAGGTCATGCCGCCCGCGCGCGCCTCGGCAACGTCCTCGGCATTGGCAGCGAGGATCGCCGGCGCATTAGCGCGGATCGCGCGTTCGATTGCCGCGAGCGCCCGGTTCTTCTGCTCCGGCGGCGCCAGTGCCAGCACGCGCGCGGCAGCGCGCGCCTTGGCGGCGAGGTCGGTCATCAGGGCGGCGAGATCGGCGTTGCCGTCGATCGCCTTCAGGGGGGCACTCATGGAAGTCCCAGTCCTTGTTTGAGCATGATCTCTTCGGAAAACCGGTGTCCACTTTTCCGGATCATGCTCTAAGGCCATGTTCTAGCATGGCAATTGCGGGGTGGCGAGGCGCGGAACCGGCATGGCAGGTGGGCGGCAGGCCGGCTGTCGGCCCAGTGGGCGATTTGGGCCTATTTGGCCGGGATCGCCCCGGCCGGGCCGATCACGAGGTCGTCGCGATGGATCATCTCGGACCGGCCGCTGATACCCAGAATGGCCATCACGTCTGGCGAGGAGCGGCCCTTGATCTTCTCGGCGTTCTCGGCGTCGTAGGCGACGAGGCCGCGGCCGATTTCATGGGTGTCGGGGCCGCGCACCACCACGGCGTCGCCGCGGGCGAACTGGCCGTCGACCCGGATCACGCCGGCCGGCAGCAGGCTCTTGCCGGCACGCAGCGCCGCCACCGCACCGGCATCGATGGTCAGCGTGCCCTTGGGCTCGAGCGAGCCCGCGATCCAGCGCTTTCGCGCGGTGACGGGATTGGCTGGGGTCAGGAACCAGGTGCAGCGGCCGCCGTCGGCGATCGCCTGCAAGGGGTGCTCGATCTTGCCGGAGGCGATCAGCATGTGGGTGCCGGCGGTGGTCGCGATCTTCGCGGCCTCGATCTTGGTGGTCATGCCGCCGCGCGACAGCTCGGAGCCGGCCGAGCCTGCCATCCCCTCGATTTCCGAGGTGATGCTTTCGACCACCGGGATCAGCTTGGCGTCGGGATCGACCGCGGGCGGCGCGGTGTAGAGGCCGTCGATATCGGAGAGCAGGATCAGCAGGTCCGCGCTCGCCATGGTGGCGACGCGGGCGGCCAGGCGATCATTATCGCCGTAGCGGATCTCTGTCGTGGCCACCGTGTCGTTCTCGTTGATCACGGGCACCGCGCCCCATTCGAGCAGCTTTGCGATGGTCGAGCGCGCATTGAGATAGCGGCGGCGCTCCTCGGTGTCCTGCAGCGTCACCAGGATCTGCCCGGCGCCGATGCCGTGATGGCCGAGCACCTCCGACCAGATCCGCGCCAGCGCGATCTGGCCCACGGCTGCGGCAGCCTGGCTCTCCTCGAGCTTCAGCGGACCGCGCGGCAGCTTCAGGCGGCTGCGGCCGAGCGCGATCGAGCCCGACGACACCACCATGACCTCGCAGCCTCGCTTGTGGAGCTTCGCGATGTCCTCGACCAATGCGGCCAGCCACGATGCGCGCACCTCGCCGGCCTGCGAGTCGACCAGCAGTGATGAGCCGACCTTGACGACGATGCGGCGAAAGTTCTTGAGCGCGGGGCGTTTCATGGGTTCGGTCTGGCAGGAAGGTGGAAGCAAGAGGCGCCACGAGGTGGCATGGGAAGTCTGGTTGCCGCTCAACCCTGCGGCAGCGGCGTCGCCCACGGCTCGGCCTGGCCGCCCTTGGCCTTGTTGGACACCGGTGCCTCGCCGATCACCTCGACCAGTGCACGCAGCGCATCCTGCACGCCTTCGCCGGTCGCGCCTGAGAGCAGCAGCGGCGTCTTCTTCGCCGCCCGCTTGAGGCGGTCCTTCTGCTTCTTCAGCTCGTCGGGTGCGACGGCGTCGATCTTGTTGAGCGCGACGATCTCGATCTTGTCGGCAAGCTGGCCTTCATAGGCTTCAAGCTCGGTGCGCACCGTCTTGTAGGCCTTGCCGGCATGCTCGCAGGTCGCGTCGACCAGATGCAGCAGCACGCGGCAGCGCTCGACATGGCCGAGGAAGCGGTCGCCGAGGCCGGCGCCTTCATGCGCGCCTTCGATCAGGCCCGGAATGTCGGCGAGTACGAATTCGCGGCCGCCGTAATTCACGACGCCGAGCTGCGGATGCAGCGTGGTGAACGGATAGTCGGCGATCTTCGGCCGCGCCGCGCTGACCACCGAGAGGAAGGTCGATTTGCCGGCATTGGGCAGGCCGACGAGGCCGGCGTCGGCGATCAGCTTCAGCCGCAGCCAGATCCAGCGCTCTTCGCCCGGCGCGCCGGGATTGGCGTTGCGCGGCGCGCGGTTGGTGGAGGATTTGAAATGCGCGTTGCCGAAGCCGCCATTGCCGCCTTCAGCCAGCACGAATTTCTCGCCGAGCTCGGTGAAATCGTGCAGCAGGGTCTCGCGGTCCTCGTCGAACACCTGGGTGCCGACCGGCACCTTCAGCACGATCGGCTTGCCGTTGGCGCCATGGCGGTCCTTGCCCATGCCATTGGTGCCCTTCTGCGCCTTGAAGTGCTGCTGGTAGCGGTAGTCGATCAGCGTGTTCAGTCCGTCGACGGACTCGATGATGACGTCGCCGCCGCGGCCGCCATTGCCGCCGGACGGACCGCCGAACTCGATGAACTTCTCGCGCCGGAACGCGACGCAGCCGTTGCCGCCGTCGCCCGAGCGAATATAGACCTTGGCTTCATCGAGGAATTTCATGATTTTCACTAGTTAGGGCAGGGGGGCCGCGGCGGCAACCCGGAAAGGCCCTGACTTCAGCGAAAAGCCTTAATTTTCGGGCCTTTTTACGGCCCTCGCGGCTACGCAGGCCGCCTCCGGACCAGGAATTTCTGCAACCCCTCCAGCACCAGCTCGCGGCGCTGGTTGTGCACGGTGGAGCGCAAGGTCACGACGCCGGTGGTCTTGCCCGGCGACAGCTCGATCACCTCCAGCGCGGGGTAGATGGTATCGCCGGCATAGACCGGCTTCAGGAACTTGCTCGATTGTTCCAGGAAGCCGACCAGCGACTCCTCGACGACATAGGGAAACAGCCCCGCCCCGGGCGCGGTATGCACCAGGGTCTGGAAGCCGTGCGCAAGGAGGTCAGGCATGCCGCGGGTGCGGCAATATTCGACGTCGTAATGGATCGGATGGGTGTCGCCGCTAGCGGTCTGGAACGCCGCGAAAACCGCCGAGGTCTGGGTCCGGCTCGGAATTACGAAGCGCTCGCCGAGCACGAAATCCTCGAACCAGCGCTGCGCGGTGACCATGCGATGCTGGGTGGGGTCGAAGTCGCTCATGCGGCGTTTCCTGCTCTGTTTTTTGAAGTGGCCCAGCCGTAGCGCAGCTGCGGCACTGCGGCAATTGGTTCGATATGCCCGCGCCGGGGTTGTCCTGCTCGGCCACCTCGGTAAAACCGGCGTTCGGACCTGCCCGACTCAGAGGCGGCGACAACAAGACAACGATGAGCCTGTTCGCAAAACTGTCCTCCTACGACGATCGATCGGCGCGGCTCGCCGGCATCGGCTTGATGCTGCTGTCGATCTTCATGTTCTCATTCGGCGACGCGATGGGCAAATTCATCGTCGCCACCTATTCGGTCGGGCAATTGCTGTGGCTGCGCGCCTGCGCGGCGCTGCTCGTGCTGCTGCCGATCGTGTGGAAGCGGCGTGCGGATTTCCTGCATCTGGAGCGTCCGTGGATGCAATTGCTGCGCGTCACGCTCTCGACGCTGGAGGTTGCGGCCTTCTTCCTCGCGACCGTCTATCTACCGCTCGCCGACGTCATCACCTACTATCTCGCGGGGCCGATCTTCGTCACCGCGATGTCGGGCCTCGTGCTCGGCGAGCATATCGGCTGGCGGCGCTGGACCGCGATCCTGGTCGGCTTCTGCGGGGTGCTGATCGCGCTCAGGCCATCCGCGCAGACCATCAGCTGGCCGGCGATGATCGCGCTCGGCGGCAGCCTGTCGTTTGCCGTGCTGATGCTGATCACCCGATCGCTGCGCGCGACGCCCGATATCGTGCTGGCGACGTCGCAATTCGGCGGCACGTTCATCCTGGGTCTCGTGCTCTCGCCGATCGGCTGGGTGACGCCAACCCCGGGCAGCCTCGTGCTGTTCTTCACCGCCGGCATCATCTCGGTCGCGGCGCTGCTCTGCGTGAACCGTTCGCTGAAGCTCGCGCCGGCGAGCGTGGTGGTGCCGTATCAATATTCGATGATCGTCTGGGCGGTGATCTTCGGCTTCGTGGTGTTCGGCGACGTGCCGTCCTGGGCCACGATCATCGGCGCCGCGATCATCATCGCGGCCGGCCTCTACATCTTCGTGCGCGAGCAGCAGCTCGGGCTCACGGACTCCGCGGTGAATCCACCGGCGTGACCATCGCTGTCGTCCCGGCGCAGGCCGGGACCCATTACCCCAGCTGGTAGTTGTTCTAGCGAGGTGTCTGCCAGATTGCCTTATTGAGATGCCACGGCGTATGGGTCCCGGCCTTCGCCGGGACGACACCGTTAGACCAGCTAGCTCTCCCGCCGGACCGAGTTGTTCCAGCTCTTCAGCGAGGTCCAGACGCTGCGCGACAGCCGGAAGCAGTCGACCGGGCTCGAGGAGCCCAGCGCCTCGAAGCGGTGCAGCTCGACGCCGCCCCACTGGAAGCCGCACTTCTCGAGGATGTTGCGCGACGACGGATTGACCACGCGGGCGCCCGAGATCAGCTGGTCGAGATCGAATTCCTCGAAGAAATAATCGATCACCGCGCGTGCGGCCTCGGTGCCGAAGCCCTGGCCCCAATGGTCGACGCCGAGCCAGTAGCCGAGCTCGGCCGATGTCTCCTCGCGCCAGTCGATGCCGACCATGCCGATCGGCGTGTGGTTGTTCTCGATCAGGAAAACGGTCTCGCGTCCGCCGGCGCCGAGCGCGCGCACGAAGTCGATGGCGTCGTCCTGGGTATAGGGATGCGGCAGGCGGCGGGTGTTCTCCGCGATGCGGCGGTCATTGGCGAGGCGTGCGATTGCTTTTACGTCCGCGAGCGTCGGCTTGCGCAATGTCAGCCGTTCGGTCTCGAGGACGCAAGCTCTTGCCTCGCGCAAGGTCGGCGTCGGGATGTCCTGCAACATGTCGAGCTCCTGTGATGCGACAATCGGTACGCAACGCTTGGAACGTCACGCGCGGTCGAACCGGATCGCGCGCAACAAAAAGGGGAGGCCGGTTATCCCGCCTCCCCTCGGAGCCCTTTGCGACTCCGCCGGTTCAACAGGACCCGGCGGACTCATGTGTGTCCACCGTCTATTCGGCCGCCTGCGCCATCGGAATAACCGATACGAATGTGCGGCCATTGGCTTTGGCACGGAACTCGACATGACCCTCGACCTTGGCGAAGAGAGTATGATCGGTGCCCATGCCGACATTAAGGCCAGGATGCCAGGTGGTGCCGCGCTGACGCGCAATGATGTTTCCGGGGATCACGCGCTCGCCACCGAACGCCTTGATGCCAAGGCGCTTGCCCTTGGAATCACGTCCGTTGCGCGATGAACCGCCTGCTTTTTTATGAGCCATAGCTCGTCTCCGACTTCGCTTTGATCTCTAGATCAATTCCTTGACGGAATCATTTCACGTTTTGTCACGCTTCAAATCTGAAAGCGCGACGATCACTTCTTCTTAAGCCTTGGCCGCGGCCTTCTTGGCCGGAGCCTTTTTCGCGGTCGGCGCCTTTGCGGGCGCCTTCTTCTTGGCCGCCTTCGGTGCTGCGTCCTCGCCATCCTCGGCGGGCGCTGCGACCTTTTCCTTCTTCGGCCGCGGGCCGATGGTCGGCTTGGCGTTATCGGCGAGGATCTCGGTGATGCGAAGCACCGTGAGCTCGTCGCGATAACCGCGCTTGCGGCGTGAATTCTTGCGGCGACGCTTCTTGAACGCGATCACCTTGGCGCCGCGCTTGTGCTGCAGCACTTCGGCTGCAACGGTCGCGCCTGCGACGGTAGGCGTCCCCAGCACCGGCGTGTCACCGCCGAGCACCAGAACTTCGCCAAGCTGCACGATCGTGCCGACATCGCCGGCGATCTTGCCTATCTCGAGTACATCATTCGGAACGACACGGTATTGCCGGCCGCCGGTTTTGATGACTGCGAACATCGTTTGATTCCTTCGTGTTCGGTTCCGGCCTCGGACCGATGGTCCGGGTCGGCTTTTTGTTCAGTCGCTATGGGTTATGTGTTTCGCGCGAAGGGAATGAATTCCCAAATGGTTCGCACAAAAACAATCGGCGCGAGAAATCCCCGCGCCGGATGGGCGGACTTATAGCCGCAATCGACGGGGAGTCAAGGTAAAGCAGGGCAAAAACCGGCCAAAGATGAAGGGTTTGGCGCGATTTTGGCCCGGATTGACGGTTCAGGCCGCGGTCTGCGCCGCGGCCCGGGCGTGGCGGCGGATGGCCTGCGGCGGCTGCCCCAGCACCCGCAGGAACGCCCGCCGCATCCGTTCGCGGTCGGCAAAGCCGGTCTCGCCGGCAATTTCGTCCATCGAATGGCGGCCGTCGCCGATCAGTTCGCGGGCGGCCTCGACCCGGAGCTGCTCGATCGCCTTGGCGGGCGACTGGCCGGTCTCGGCGCGGAAGGCGCGGCTGAACTGGCGCGGGCTGAGCCGTGCCACCTCGGCCAATTCCTCCACCGACAGCTCGTTGCGCAGATGCGCCTTGGCGTAGTTGAGCGCGTTCTGGACGCGGTCGGATTTCGGAGCGAGTTCGAGCAGCGCGGAAAACTGCGACTGGCCGCCGGTGCGGCGGTGATAGACCACGAGCTTGCGCGCCACCGACCGTGCGACCTCGACGCCGAGATCATGCTCGACCATCGCCAGCGCAAGGTCGATCGTCGCGGTCATGCCGGCCGAGGTCCAGATCGGTCCGTCGATGATGTAGATGCGGTCCTGCTCGACCTTGAGCCCGGGAAATCGGGCCTGCAATTCGGCGGCGAATTGCCAGTGCGTCGACACGCGGCGGCCATCGAGCAGGCCGGCTTCGGCCAGCGAGAAGGCACCGATGCAGGGCGCAGCGATCCGCTGCGATGCCGTCATGGCGCGGCGGATATAGCCGATCAACTTCGGCGACGCCGGATGCAGCTCGTGGCCGGCGCCGATGAACAGCGTGTCGAAGCTGCGCTCGCCGAAGGCTTCGGTTTCGACATTGAAGCCGGCGGATGACCGCACCGGACCGCCATTCTCCGACAGCAGCGTGACCTCATAGAAGGGCGCGCCCGCAATCAGATTGGCGACCTCGAAGGCGGTGATGGCGGTGAAGCCCATCACCTGGAAATCCGGGAAAATGACGAAGCCGATCTCCTTCATGGAACCCTCCGGCGGCAATCTGTGTCCTAAAAAGGTGTATATATGACATTTGAGACATACAAGGGGGTCGGTAAAACCTGAGCAGCGGCCAAAACCGGCCGTTTGGGTCAAACAGGAGACCAACATGACCAAGTCAGCCAAAGGAACGGCGCTCGTGACCGGTGCGTCATCCGGAATCGGTGCCATCTATGCGGACCGGCTCGCACGGCGTGGCTACGATCTGATCCTCGTCGCACGCAACCGTGAGCGCCTCGATGGGCTCGCCAAGCGTCTGTCGACGGAGACGGGTCGATCGATCGAGATCGTCGCCGCCGACCTCACCAAGCGCGCCGACGTTTCGCGGATCGAGTCCATTCTGCGCAGCAATGCCAATATCAACGTGCTGGTGAACAACGCCGGCGTCGGTGCGACGGCACCGCTGCTCGCATCCGATGTCGACAAGATGAGCGACATGATTGCGCTCAATGTCGACGCGCTGATGCGCCTGACCTATGCGGCGGTGCCGGGATTGGTCGCGCGCGGCGGCGGCGCCATCATCAACATCGCCTCGGTCGTCGGCGTCCAGCCGGAGCTGCTCAACGGTGTCTATGGCGGCAGCAAGGCTTTCGTGCTGGCGTTGACCCACTCGCTGCAGCACGAGCTGAAGGACAAGAACATCCGGGTCCAGGCCGTGTTGCCCGGCGCCACCGCCACCGAGTTCTGGGGCATCGCGGGTACGCCGGTCGAGCATCTTCCGGGCGAGATCGTGATGAAGGCCGAGGACATGGTCGATGCGGCGCTCGCCGGCTTCGACCAGGGCGAAATCTTCACCGTGCCGTCGCTGCCGGAGGCCGCCGATTGGCAGGCCTATGAGGCGGCCCGCCAGAAGCTGATGCCGAACCTGTCGCGCAGTGCGCCTGCGGCGCGTTACGGGGTGAAGGCCGCCTGACCATTCTGAGGTCTTTGCGAAATTGCGTCCCGTGCCGGCCGAAGCGCCGCAGCGCGGGACGCAACCATTTGAGTTCCGCTTCGTTAATGCTGGGAACCTCAAGCGGGCAGGCACGGGCGAATGGCTGAAGACACTGCACTGACCACGGGCATCGCGCACCACGGTGCCGCGCGGCTGCCGTCGGTCGATATCGACAGCTTCAACATCGAGCTGAAGGACGACGAGGGCTTTCTCGGCGATCGCGCCTCCAAGGGCGCGTTCCGCAAGATCTTCGACCGCTGGCGCAAGCCGCTGCGCAAATCCGGCGAGGACCCGTTCGGCGACGAGCCGTCCGACAAGATCAGCAAGAAGAAGCTCGATGAGATGCTGGTCGGCGACGACACCGAGGCCTCCGCGGTGGTGCACAGCGCGATCGAGGAGTTCGCCCAGGAGCTCGCCTATGTGACGCGGCGCTTCCTCAACACCAAGGCCTGGGCCAAAACCGAGCGCATCGTCGTCGGCGGCGGCTTTCGCGACTCCAGGCTCGGCGAGCTCGCGATCGCGCGCACCGACATCATCCTGAAGTCGGAGGATTTCAAGGTCGACATGGTGCCGATCCGATTTCATCCCGATGATGCCGGGCTGATCGGCACACTGCATCTGGCGCCGTCGTGGATCTTCGAGGCTCATGACGGCGTGCTCGCGGTCGACATCGGCGGCACCAATATCCGCTGCGGCGTCGTCGAGACGCGCTGGAAGAAGGCGCCCGATCTTTCCAAGGCGACGGTCTGGAAATCGGAGCTGTGGCGCCATGCCGACGACGAGCCGACTCGCGAGGGCGCGGTGAAGCGGCTGGTGAAGATGCTGAAGGATCTGATCGCTGCTGCCGAGAAGGAGAACCTCAAGCTTGCGCCGTTCATCGGCATCGCCTGTCCCGGCGTCATCAAGGAGGACGGCGGGATTGAAAAGGGCGCGCAGAACCTGCCCGGCAATTGGGAGAGCAGCAAATTCAACCTGCCGGCGAGCCTGGTCGAGGCGATCCCGCAGATCGGCGATCATGACACGGCGATCGTGATGCACAATGACGGCGTGGCGCAGGGGCTGGCCGAGGTCCCGTTCATGCAGGACGTCGCGCGCTGGGGCGTGCTGACCATCGGAACCGGGCTCGGCAATGCCCGCTACACCAATCGCAAGAAAGACAACGGCAAGGACGAGAAGGCCGAGAAGAAGGACAGGGACGACGACGGCGACAAGAACGGGAAAAAGGCCAGGAAAGCCAGGAAAGCCGACGCCTGAGCGGTCGGGATTCGGCGATCGCGCGCGCTCCATCCGGGCTACGGTCTGCCTTCTCCTTCCCCCTGAAAGGGGGAAGGTCGGGATGGGGGTCTGCCGCAGGCGATGCTGTTTACGGAGAGAGCTGATCCCCACCCGCTTTGCTCTGGCGAGCAAAGCGACCTCCCCTTCAAGGGGAGGTTGGAATGTCGCAGACCGATCGCGCGGTAAGGTTGATCGGTTAGGTTAAGATCGGCTTCGCGTTGCCGTTTCGGCACCGGCCGCTACCGTGAGCCGTGTCGCTCCCGCCGACCGGCGAAGCCGCACTTCCCGGCCAGCAATACTGAAAAGCGGCACGGGACCGCCAGTTTTTGTCGCGTCCTGGCGGTCCCACCACTTTCTACTTCCAATTGATTCGCTCGAAGAAACCTCCGATCTCGGCGGCTGCGCGGTCGGGGTCCTCGCGATGCGCGAAATGCCCGACATCGGGAAACATCTTCAGGTCCAGATTGGAGAAGGTCTCGCCCAGCCGGTCGGTCCATGAGTAAGGAAACAACGGGTCGTGCTCGGCCCAGCGGATGCAGGTCGGCACATCGATTGGCGGCAGCGCAGGCGCCTCGTTCTGCATCATCTTCACGCGCCCCGCGTGTGACGCGCGGTAATGCGCGAAGCCGCCGGCGAGGTTGCCGGGCTTGAAGAAATTGTCGGCGAAGTCCTCGATCACGTCGTCGAACGCAGCCTTGCGGTGGGTCCAGTTGTGCAGGAAATGGCCGATGTAGGTGCGGCAGCTGTCGCGGTTGGCGCCGACCAGTGCGGGCGCCATCTCCATCTGGTGGAACGACTGGTACCAGATGTGGTTGAGCCGGTCCGGCGCGGCCATCCGCGCCCCGATGCCGGGATAGACGAAATCGAAGAAAAACAGTCCGGCGATCCGCTCAGGCGCCTTGCGGGCGAGCGGCTGCATCACCGCGCCGCCGACGTCGTGGCCGACCACGCCGGCCTTGTCGATGCCGAGTGCGTCCAGTAGCGCGAGCATGTCGTCGGTATGCTGGTCGGGCCCAAATGCGCCTTGCGGCTTGTCGCTGTCGCCGAAGCCGCGCAGGTCGGGCGCGATCAGGGTGTAGCGGTCGGCCAGCCGCGCCATCACCGGCTCCCAGGTCAGCCAGAATTCCGGCCAGCCATGCAACAGCAGCAGCGGCCTGCCGCTCCCGGTCCGGGCGACGTGGAACGCCGCACCGTTGGCTCGAATCGTCACATGCTCCATGGTCCGCTCCTGCTGTCTCTGGATCGCCCGCGCGCCGATCGAACCAGAGCCTTCCCGCTAGCGCTTTGTTTCCGCGCGCTTTCTTGCGCCGTCCCGGTGCTTCGGTGGCGCGCGGTGCCGGTGATGGAAATATTATTGCAGCGCCTTGTCTGGCCCGCCATCCTCGCCTAGAACACGCTCGACCGCGGGTGGTGCAAATCACCTGGGCCGCTGGAGAGGTGGCAGAGTGGTTGATTGTACCGCACTCGAAATGCGGCATAGGTGCAAGCCTATCGGGGGTTCGAATCCCCCCCTCTCCGCCATCCTTCGCTGTGGTATCCGGACCCTGCTCCAATCCGACCGGTAGCCCGGGTTCGCAAGGTGTCCGCGCGTCAGCCTTCCACGCCGCGACGTGACGGCAAGCGTGGAGCCACCGAGCGACGAAATCAGCAACCCGAATCTCGGACGTGCAGAAGCTTGCGACAATCGCGATGGCGCGTCGAGCCAAAGGCCTGCTTAACGAAGCGCCCTTTCGACTTGGCGCTCGGCGTCAGCGGCCTCTGAAGCAGCCGCGATCAGCCGCGGCCTCAGGGTCTCGGTGTTTCGAACAGTCTTGGCGAGAAAACTATTGATCCGAAGCGGCCAGCTGCGCCGTTTGGCGGCCGCCGTTGATCTCTCTCAACTGGTTCACGTATTCCTCAGGCTTCAACAAGTGGAATGGAGCCTTCAAACCCATGAAGTTGGCGATGCGACCAATAAAGGCCGTGCAATTGGTCGTTTCCGCATTCCAAAGAGGTGAGGTCGCCTGGAGGTGCTTGATGTACGCGAAAACCTTCTTCGCGTCGGCCTCGCTCAAGTACACGCGATAGCTGGCCGTCAAATACTGCTCGTCAAGGTCACCGTAGCTTGCTCCGGTTTCGGAGGGCACCCAGGTAAGATGTCCAAGCACATAAGGCAGCACATCGCCTGCCGGGTGGAGCCCCGCGACCTCGACCTGCTTCTCGCTTGTCTTGCCGTACCAGATAAACGCATGCCCATAAGACGCCGCCGTGCGGGCACGAAAGTCGACGTAATACGGCCCTTTGACCGAAGACCTTCGAGCCGGCTTCGCGGCTGCTTCGGAAGCGGGACCGTTTGGACCAGCCACGGCCGCTGCCACAGCCTGCCTCGACGACGGCTTACGCGGCTTGTCCTGCTGCAGTGGCGCTTGATCCGTTTGCGCAGCCAGTTGCTGCGCATGACTGATGCCCGCTTCCAAAGTCACGGAAGCGAAGACGACACCAATTCCTGCAAGCAGCCGCAAGCTGCTCCGTTTCCGATTGGATTCTGGCACGGTCAAGCCCTCACAAGGGTAGCCAACCCCAGGCAGGACCCTTCAGCAAAACTGAAGGGTGCGCTGCCTGAGCGATCCTCGATCTAACCCTTCGTTACGATCGGGGCAGGGGCTTTTCCGACCGGGTACTTGCCGACGGGGTACTTGCCGATCGGCATCTTGCCAACCGGAGCCGTAGCAGTAACCGGCTGCGGATGGGGAAGGTCTGCCGCGCTGGCGGCAGCCACAAAACCGAACGTCGCAACTCCAGCAACCAGGAACTTCAACATCGTGATCTCCGAGATGGATAGCGTGAACATGAACAGCCTACCCTCTAACGGCGATGGCGTAATTAACGCTGTAGCGAAACTGGCGGTTGCGCGGTCGTTTCCTTGCCGAGTGTGGCAAAAACGGCACGGGATTGTTGCTTGCGTGAGTGTCCGGATGCGAGATCGGCGGCGAGCGTAGTCTTGTGGCCGGTAACCGGCTCAGAACAGCCTCGGTAAAATGCGTCCGGTCCGGGCCATATACTCGCGATATTCGTCGCCGAAGGTTTCCAGCATCATCTGCTCTTCCTTGGCGATCCGCCCGAAAAACAAGGTTCCAAATCCGATCAGGCCAGCGAATCCAGCTACCCAGTTCGGCAGGAGCAATGCCTGGGCAACAGCCCAAAGCCAGAACGCGGTATACATCGGATGGCGAACACTCCGATAAATACCGCCGGTGATCAGGCGATGATTTTCCCGCACGTCAAGACTGACGGACCAATTCCGACCAAGAGCTCGATGGGTCAGCCGGAACATGACCAGCGCCGCAACCGCGACGAAAACACCGAGCCAGGCTTGAGCCGGCCGGAAGGCGTATGAGGCGAAATGAGGCATGGTCGTTGCGATGTAGACGAGCGGCACAATGCCAAGACCCGTGAGCGATATCAGCAGCAGGGTGTTTTCGCGCGTACCTCGGGCGCTCCTTGCGACCTTTTCACGGCGAGAACGACGCGCGTATCTGTAGCGGATGAGATACCAACCGACCGCCATCATCACGAACACGAACTTGGCAATACCGGGCGTCATCGTGGACCACGCGCTTGTTTCGCTGGCGCGCCATCTTTGCCGATCATCGAAAGGGACCATCCTTGGCGAGCGTCTGAGATCTGACAAAAACAGGTCCACAGACCGGCATGAAGTAATCATACAGGGCTTGCGGGTCGTTTCCACCGATTAGTTGGCAGCCCGACAGGTGGATCCAGGGCGGATGCGTTGTCGGGTTCGCCCTTTCGAGACGGATAGCACAACGCGGTCGAGCGTTATGATCGCATTCAGCTGTCTCAAATGGCGGCCGTTGAGAAAGGCATCTACGAAGACATTCTTCCGCGTTCCCGTGTCCAGCCGGCCGACGGGATTGCCAACGCCAGACCAGTCGGCATGGCAAGGCTTTTTCTATCGCGCGCGCGGCGAAGCCGCGGTGGCTCTCCGGTCTATCTCCAACACTCGCGGGAGCAACTGCGCGGCAATGAAAGCATGCCCGGCGTCCGTGAGGTGAATGAGGTCGAAAGCATAGTACTGCGCAGGTATCTCTTCGTCGTACAAAATAACCTTGATGGCGCGCTCACGGAGCCGCCGCTCCATCGCCGCGATGTTGGCCGCCCGCTGCTCCTTCGTGACAAGGAAGCGCCTATCGTTGCCTCCAGGCTGCAAGATCACGATGTCGGTTCCCTTCGGCACATCGCTGTCAATGCGCTTGAGCATGCCGGCGGTGGTGTCAAAGGGAACTCCGGCATTGGCGACGGTCGCATTGACGCCCTTGTCTCTCAGCAGGGCTTCCAGCTTGGCCGGGTAAGCGCCTTGCTTCCCAACGTACCAGCCTTGGGTGTTGCTTGCGCCGACTGCCACGATGTGAATCGGCTTGGGGAAGGCTGCGCACACGGTTGCCGCGCAACACATGGCGATCGCGATCGAGAGTTTTCTAAATGGCGTCACCGACTGCCTCTCCCGGCTTGAAGTGCTAAAGCAAACAACACCGACACCGGGCTCCTGCAGGGGTCTGACCTAAAGCCTCACATCTTGCGTCAACACCAACTTCAAACTGTCTTTTGGGCGGTATGCTAAGAGTTGGTCGAAGGTTGGGCTGCAGGTGAAACGAGGTTCGAAGGACCCTGATTTTTTCGTGGGCGCGCGACAGCCGATCCGATTGCCCTGATCTTTCGTATGACCATGCTATGCAACGCAGCGTCTTTATCGATGTTGAAGTGGGTGACGTTCACATCACGAACATAATAGTTGGTCAGCTCACCGCGGAAGCCGGGTCCGCGACCGATTCGAACGCTTTCACTCTTGTACAGATTCAGAACGCGCCCGACATTGGCCGATGCCACATGCGACGATGTTCCGTCGAATGGAACAACCAGCGCAACGGGCACGCCCATTTGGCCAAGGTACTCTGCCATCGACATCACGGCATCTGCGCCAAGAGAGTGCCCCACCAGGATGATAGGCCCGCGTTGGCCTGCCCTATATCTCACGATGATGTCGTCGGCGACGCTTCGCCATTGGGTGTGATTTGCCACAACCGCGGCAACGCCAGCCGCTTGCAGCTGGGCGGCAAGGCTGTCCATGCCCAACGAAAAGACGTTCAACAGTCCGCGGAATAGATAAGCATGCGCCGCAGAAGAATGCAGGCGAGCGGGCGAATTTGTCGATCTAAGCGCCACCGCCGTTCCGGGCTTCGCCTGAGCCCCATTGTTCAAAAGCAAACTGCTTGCAAAAAAAATCGTCAAGCCGGCGCAAATCAGCGCCATGCTGTAACGCAATCTCTTCATTGTTGGAATCCTTCGCCACCTTAAGTCGAGCCGCATTAAATCAGACTTACGAATCGTGACAATCATGAACGGCTTCGAAAACCGCGTTGAGGCGCGCAATTGGCTCACTGTCGCGGATTTGCCACACGAAGAAAGCGATCGTGTCGCGACCGTCAGGGTCCTCCACGGCCAATGACTCCCGGCACCCTGCACTTTTTTGCTCAAAGCCAAACTCAACGAGTGTCACCCCGCGGACGAAGTGGTAATTTTACAGGCCGAGATCCGCATCATCCATGTCAGGTTCATCAGGGACTGCGGTCAACGAGGAGCGCCGCCAAAGTGTCCAAGTATTTCCGTTTTACAGAATGAGCGCCGATCAATATCCTTCCAGAATTCGAGTTGCTGGATGATTCGACGGCGGCACGTTTTCCACATTGGTGGTTACGATCCAATCACCCCCGAAGCGCAGGTCGAACGCTTGCGGCGCTCGCTCTCGAGCTTCCAAAAGATTTGGGGCGCTTCTTCACGGCTGTCGGAAATATCGAGCACGTCTGCAATCAGTGCTTCGTGCAGCCTGGAAGCATGGGGGCCGAACTGGAAAACTCACGTCACCTTCGAAATGCTCCGCTGGGATGATCTCATCCGGTGCGATTCGAAAGTCGGCTTCGTGCATCGTCTCGCTCAATCCCTGAAAGCGTTATTCGATTTCATCGTAACGGGAACGATATTCAGGTATGCGATCGCAAGCTGGAAGTACGCTCTCTTTTTCATCTTTCCATATTGCTGTTTGCTATTGATCGCATTTTGCAGCGTTGGGCTGTCATACCTGTTGATCAGGCTCATACACGCTCCATTTTGGATGGAATTACTGCTGGGACTTTTCTTGTCGCTTGCCGTCTTCGTCGGCGCGATGCTCTGGATCGGACCAAAGCGCAGGATAAATCACATTCTCGATGATGCCATTTTCTCCCACCAATTTCTTTACGGGCAGAAAAGCGAACTTGATAAGCGGCTCGACGCTTTTGCGAACCTGATATCAAGAACGGTTCGGGCCGCAGAAGTTGATGAAGTTCTGATTGTTGGCCACTCCCTTGGCGCGGCGCTCACAATTGCGGCGGTGGCGCGCGCCCTGAAATCGGGTCCTCCGCTCGAAACGAGCGGGCCCAAGCTATGCATTCTCACGGTGGGTGCCACTATTCCTAAATTCTCGCTGCATCCGATGGGCGGCCAAATACGGGAAGCGGCGCAGCTCGTGGCCGGAACGCCGGCGATAGACTGGGTCGAATACCAGGCACGAGATGACGCAATCAGCTTCTATCGCTTCGACCCCGTCACTCTGAAACGTGTCAGTCGAGACCATTCAGGTGACCACCCGAGGATTCGGCGCGTCCAAATACATTCAATGGTAAGTCCAGCCCGCTTCAAGCGTCATCGCTTCAACTTCATGCAGATCCATTATCAGTTTCTGATGGGAAACGATCAGCGCTCGGTTTACGACTATTGCATGATTACCTGCGGGCCGCTCGACTTCGACGTCGCGACTTCACCGTCTGGAGCGGTTGGGCTGTTCGAGGCGGACGGTGCGGTGGCGACGATCGAAGTCGATGATCGGCTGGATCCGTCATGTCGAGAATAGCGTAGCCGGCACCAGGTTGTTGAGCGGGAGAGCCTGAGCTCCCTGCGCGTCAATGCGGTCTCGCAAGGCGCGCTCAGTTCCGCCATCCCGTCGCATCGGGGACGTTGTGCAGCTTGTCGGGATTGCGGGTCACGTAGACTGCGACGACCCGTTCGTTTTCGATATGCAAGGCGGTCGTTTGAACGAGGTCGTCCTCGATCGTGATGAAGCCCGGCAATCCGTTGATGATTGCGTAGCGGATCAAGCGGGAGGGATGCGCGGCGAACAGGCGCGCGAGCCCCGCGAAGCGCTCCATCGCGGCGTCCAGCCCGATCAGGGGGCGCGTCGGCGCGGGGACCTGGCCACCGCCATCGGCATAGACCACGACATCTTCGGCCAGCATCGCGCGCAACGCGGCGAGGTCGCCGGTGCGTGTGGCCGTGAAGAAGGCGTTTGCGAGCCGCAGCCCTTCTTCATTGCCGACGACGAACCGCGGCCTGGCATCGTGGATATGCGCGCGGGCACGGCTGGCAAGCTTACGGCAGGTCGCAGCTTCGCGGCCGATCGTCTCGGAGACGGCATCGAAGCCCAGTCCGAACACGTCATGCAGCAGAAAGGCCGCGCGTTCCAACGGCGACAGGCGTTCCAGCGCGATCATCAACGGCAGGGTGAGATCGTCGGCCGCTTCCGCCTCCTCGGGGTCGAAGAAGGGTTCGGGGAGCCACGGTCCGACATAGGCCGCTCGCCGGCGCCGCGCCGATTTCAATTCGTTCAGGGATAGCCGCGTGACGATGGTGTGCAGGAGAGCCCGGGAATCGCGTACCTGTTCGCGATCGGCGGCGAGCCAGCGCACCCAGGCGCTGTGCACGACATCCTCTGCATCGGCGACCGAGCCCAGCATCCGGTAGGCGAGGCGCACCAGGCGCGGCCGCAGCTCGGCGAAGATTTCGGCTGCCGATGGTTCAGCTGCATTTGTCATGATGCAGCCCGAACTGCTGCCGAGGCCGCGTCGCGGCCACGCGCAAACTGCAGCGCGGTCTTCGCCACCCGCTGCCCCAAATGACGCGCGGTTGCGAGATCTGAGTCAGGCGGCGCGGTGTCCGGACCCTCGTCGGTGTTCGATTGCGCGCCGGCACCAAGCCAGAATCCCAGCCGGTTTGGATCGGCGTCCGATCCCGATGCGGAGTTGTTGCCCGGCGGCAGGTCGAGATTGACCCAATGCATCCCGTGTTGCGCGGCGAACAGCGCAAGCTGGATCAAGGTGGAGAGCTTGTCGCCGGCATGCGCCCCCGAATTGGTGAAGCCGGCCGCGAGCTTGTCCTTCCACAGGTAGCCCTTGGACATCACGGCACCCGACGTTGCTTCCTGAAAGGCTTTGAAGGCCGCCGACGCGGCGCCCATGTAGGTCGGCGTGCCGAAGATCAAGGCTTCCGCACCTGTCAGCCGATCCCAGTTCTGGTCCACGCTCTCGACAGGCACCAGCAGCGCCTCCGCGCCGTCGACATCCTCAACGCCGGAGCGAACGGCCTCCGCCTGACGCCGCGTATGGCCGTAGGCGCTATGATAGACGATCGCGATCAGGGTGTTACCGCGGCCGGTTCCGATATTCTGCATGGTGTCCTCTGCTGCTGCGATTGCAGAAGCTAAGACAAGGCAGCGCGTCGAAACGTGACATGGTTTGCGTACTTTCGTCCGGAGGATGTTGTTCCAATGAGCGCCGCTCAGGCCGGATCGGGCGCCGCGGGCTACTGTGCATGGGGTTGTTTTCGATATTTTGGCGGGAGCCGCGGCCGCCGGGCGCGTTCGACCCTTGCCGAAGGATGACCGCGACAGGCAGCGCGCCGGCCTTGCGCCGGTAACCTTAATTTTTCCTTTCGATTGTCGGTAAAGTTTTATCGATTATCCTGATGGTCATTGAGCGGCGTGACGAACCGCACGATGAGAGGCAACAGCCGAGTGGCTGCACAACCTCTCTGAAATCGAAGGGTGCGCAGAGCGCAGTGCCAGCCACCTTTCGGGCTGTCCGGCGGCGGCCGGCGGGGCAAATCAATTTTGAAATGCATTGGATTGCCAGGTTGCGGCGCATATCGCGCCGCATGATGCTTCTCAATTGGGATGTTCCAAGATGACGTTCGCGTATTTCTTGATCGCGGTCGGCGGCGGCTTTTTGCTGCTGGCAAGCTTCGTCGCATTTGCCCTTTGGCGAAATGCACTCCATTCGACGGCGCGGATTTAGCAACAGGCGAGGTTGAGCTCCGACGGCCTTGCTCAGGGGGACGAGCGAGGCCGGCGGGGGATGGCCGCACCGCCGCGCGGCCTGACAGCCGAGCACCGCGCCTTACAACCTGCCCCAAGGCGACGCGTGCTCGGCTGTTCATTCCCCGACTGACCTTCGTCGTTCGAGACGTCGATCGTGAAGGCAATTCCTCCGGCCCTCCGCATCACCTCCACGAAGCGAGCTCGAACCTGCGCGTGATCGCGATGGCCTCGAGGAAGGTCTCATCGTGGCTGACGACCAGCAGCGCGCCGTCATAGGCCCGCAACCCGGCCTCGACCACTTCCATGGATTCGATGTCGAGGTGATTGGTCGGCTCGTCGAGGATCAGCAGGGGCGGCGGCCTCACGCCACCGAGAACGCAGGCGAGGCCGGCGCGAAGCAACTGGCCGCCGCTGAGGCTCGCGACGGTTTGCAGGGCGGCATCGGCGCGAAACATGAAGCGCGCCAGCGCCGCGCGGCAGGCGTTCTCGCCGGCATCCGGATTGATGCGGCGGAAATTATCCAGGATCGAGGCTGACGCATCGAGCAGGCTGACCGCCTGATCGAACATCGCAAAGCGGGTCATCACCTCGACGCTGCCGCGGACCGCGGTCAGGCCGCCGCTGACGAGCTTGAGCAGCGTCGTCTTGCCGGCGCCGTTGGGGCCTGTGATCGCAACACGCTCCGGGCCCGAAATGGAGAAGGTGAGATCACGCAGGATCGGCGCGTCCGCGGTGTAGCCGGCATCGGCGGCCTCGATCCGCAGCACCATCCTGCTCGCCGGCAGATGTATCGACGGCAATTGCACCGAGAATGGTTGCAGCACCTCGATGCGCTGGCGCGCTGCGGTGGCCAATTCGAGCGCCTGGGTCCGCCGCCGCTCGGCGAGCCGGGCCTTCTCGCCTCCGGTGTCCTCGCTGCGATCCCTGCGCAGCCCGGCGGCGATGCGCGGCATGTCGCCCTTGGCGCTTTTCTTCGCGCCGGCGCCATCCTTGCGCGCCTGCCGTTCGGTCGTTTGCCTTGCCTTGCGGTCGATCTCGGCGACGCGCTTCTCGGCATCGGCCAGATCGTGGCGCGCCGCCGAAAGCTCGATGGCCTTGCGCGCACGGTACTGGCTCCAATTGCCGCCATAGCGCCGGGCTTCCAGCGAGGTCAGTTCGACGATCGCATCCATGGTCTCGAGCATCTCGCGGTCGTGGCTGACGATGATCGCGCCATGCCGCCAGTCCGCGAGCAATTCGATCACAGCCTTGCGTCCGGCGCGGTCGAGATTGTTGGTGGGCTCGTCCAGCAGCAGAAAATCAGGCTGAGCGAAGGTGAGGGCCGCAAGGCGCGCCCGGGTGGCCTGTCCGCCTGACAGCATCGCCAGCGGCGCGTCGAGCACGTCGTTCAGTCCGACGCGCGCGAGCGCGGCCGCGATGCGCGTATCGAGCGTCCAGTCGACATCCGCAAGCTCCTCAGTGGCCGCAAGGCCCTGTTCGGCACGGCGCAACGCGGCCAACGTGTGGCGCGCATCGAACAGGTCGATGACGCATTCGTCCGGCGCCATCTGAACCGTCTGATGCAGCATCCCGATCCGTCCCTGCACCGAGACCGCACCGGATTGCGGCGTGCGCCGGCCTGCGATCAGGTCGAGCAGCGTCGTCTTGCCGACGCCGTTGCGGCCGACAAGGCCGGTGCGTTCGGGTGTGAAATTGAAGTCGATATTGGAAAGGAGAACCCGACCGTCAGGCGCAGACAGGGTCAGATTGGAGAGCGCGATCGATGCTGGCATGGATATCCCCGTGGGCAAGGCTGATGGGCATTGCTGTCAGGGTGAAATCCATGGTCGTCGGCATCCTCAGGCGTTGATGATTGAATCGATGTAATCGCCTAATGCGCCGGGATCAAGGCGCGAAGCCAAACGTCAGGCCGCTTCGGCGAAGGTCCAGCGGTCGGGATCGGCCGTGTGGCCGATTAGAGCGAGGCCGTAGGCGATCGATTCGAATTGATCCGCCGAGGTCAGCCGCGCTTCGCCGAAGCGCTCGGCGAACAGGCGTTGCACCGCCGGCACGAACGAGGTGCCGCCGGTCAAAAACACCTTCTCCACGTCGCTCGCGGTGATGCCGGACTTAGCCAGCGCCTCGTCGACGGTCGCGCCCAGCCGCTCGATGTCGTCGGCGATCCAGGATTCGAAATCGTCGCGCGTCACGGTCGCGCCGATATCGATGCCTTGGCGGGCAAAGCGGAACTCGACGCGATCGTTGCTCGACAGCGCGACCTTGGTGTCGGACACGGCGCGGTAGAGCGCGAAGCCGAGATCATGGTCGACGATGGTGATGAAATCGTTCAGCGGTGCCGGGTCAATCGCGGTGCGCGCGAGCTGCTGCAATTCGCGCAGATCGCCATTGCCCCGCATCATCGCGAGCTGATGCCAGCGGGCGAGGCTCGAATAATAGTGATTGGGGATCGGCAGCACCTTGTCGAACGAGCGGTAATTGGTGCCCTTCCCGAGCCGCGGCGAGACGATGTGGTCGACGATGCGGTAATCGAAGGTATCGCCGGCGATGCCGATGCCGGCATGTCCCAGCGGCTCGGCGCGCAGCACGCCGCCCTTGCGCGAGAAGCGCATCACGGAGAAGTCGCTGGTGCCGCCGCCGAAATCGGCGACCAGCACCGTGGCGTCGTGGTCGAGGCTGCGTGCAAAGGAGAACGCCGCGCCGACCGGCTCATAGACATAGCGCGCATGGCCGGCGCCGAGCCGCTCGAACGCGGCCCGGTAGCGCTGCATCGCGAGCTCGTCATTGGGATTGCCGCCGGCAAACTTCACGGGGCGACCGACCATGATGGTCGGTGCGCCCAAATCGAAGCCTTCGCCGGCATGGCGCGTCAGCGTGCGCAGGAACGCCGCCAGCAGATCCTCGAACTTGTAGCGCTGCCGAAAGATCTGGGTGGTGTTGAAGGCCGAACTCGCTGCAAACGTCTTGAACGACTGGATGAAGCGATGGATCGTCCGCCCTTCTAGGAACTGCTCGATCGCCCACGGACCACCCTCGGCGTGCGGATGCAGGCCGGCGCCGGGCCGTTCCTCCCAGAAGCACAGCGCAGACACATAGACGCTATGCGTGCGGCCGCCATGGTCGAAGCGGATCGCCTCGACGCGGCCGTCGCCATCGGACAGCGCGACAACGGTGTTGCTGGTGCCAAAATCGACGCCAATCGAGACGGCGGGCGGGGCGCTCGACATGTCATGCTCGGAATATGATGTGAAAGGGGGCGGACCTTTAGCGGCTTTGGCCGGGCTTGCCAACCCTTCCGGACGATATCCGAGTTGGGCCGGTTCCACCTCCCCTTGGAAAGGGGGAGGTCGCTTTGATCGTCAGAGCAAAGCGGGTGGGGATCCGCTCTCTCCGCAGAATGCATCGTCTGCGGCTGCCCCCCGATCCCGGCCTTTCCCCTTTCAGGGGGAAGGAGAAGAAAGATTACGGCCCGATGAAGCGGCTCAGTCCTCTAGTGCGTAGGCGATGACGTAGTCGCCGCGTTTGGTGCCGAACGAGCCGTGGCCGCCGGCCGCGGTGACGACATATTGCTTGCCATCGACCTCGTAGCTCATCGGTGTCGATTGGGCGCCGGTGGGCAGGCGGTCTTCCCAGAGCACCTTGCCGTCGCGCACGTCGTAGGCGCGGATCGTGTACTCATAGGTCCCGGTGTAGAACGCGACGCCGCCGGCGGTGGTGATCGGCCCGCCCAGCATCGGCACGCCCATCTTGAACGGCAGCGGAAGCGGCGTGGTGTCCCGGATCGTGCCGTTGGGATGCTGCCAGACGATCTTCATCGTCCTGAGATCGATGGCGGCCATCGAGCCCCATGGCGGCCGGTAGCACGGCACGGAGAGCGGCGAGAGGAAGCTCGAAATATCCACCCCGAACGGCGTGCCGTACATCGGCTGGGTTCCGACCTCGCTGCCGACCGGCTTCTCGGCGGTCGGCGCCGGAGGATTTTGCGGGCCGCGCGGAATGAGCCTCGATGCAAACGGCAGCGACATCGGGTTGGCGATTGCGATCTGCCTGACCGGATCGATGGCGATGCCGCCCCATTCGAACATGCCGAGATTGCCGGGGAAGACCAGCGTGCCCTGCAACGACGGCGGCGTGAACGTGCCCTCGTAGCGCAAGCGGTGGAACATGATCCGGCACAGCAGCTGGTCGAAGATCGTGCCGCCCCACATGTCGGCGCCGGTCAGCTTCGCCTCGGGCCGGAATGTCAGTTCGGAAAACGGCTGCGTCGGCGCGCTGCGGTCGCCCGGTGCGGGCCCTTGCGGCACCGGACGTTCCGGCGCCGGCACGATCAATTCGCCGGTCCTGCGGTCGAGCACGAAGATGTTGCCCACCTTGGTCGGCTGGATGATCGCGGGAATGACGCCCTTGGCCGTCGTGACATCGACCAGGCTCGGCTGCGAGGGAACGTCCATGTCCCAGAGATCATGATGCACGGTCTGGTACGACCAGGCACGCTTGCCGGTGTCGACGTCCAGCGCGACGATCGAGCTGGAATAGCGCTCGACCAGCGCATCGCGATTGCCGCCCCAGATGTCCGGTCCGTTGTTGCCGGTCGGGATGTAGACCAGATTCAATTTCGGATCGAACGAGGCGGTGATCCAGGAGTTCGGTGAGCCGTTGGTGTAGTGCCGTGTCGGTGACGGCAGCGCGTTCTCGTCCGCAGCAGCGGAGTCCCAGGCCCAGACCAGTTTGCCGGTGTAGACATCGAAGCCGCGGATCACGCCGGACGGCACCTCGACCGCATAATTGTCGATCACCGCGGCAGCAACGACCAGGATCTTGTCACTGACGACCGGCGGCGACGTCGGCTCGAAGAAGCCCGCGGTCTTGATCGCCATCCCTTGCTGCAGGTCGAGGATGCCGTGATCGGCAAAGCCCTCGCACGGCTTGCCGCTGTCGGCATCGAGCGCGATCATGCGGCCGTCATTGACCGGCAGGAAGATCCGCCGCGGGCATTCGGCCGGCGCCGGATTGCCGGTGCTATCGACGGCACCAGTTGCGGTTTCGTGATAGGAGACCCCGCGGCAGGTCATGTGCTGGAACGTCTTGTTGTGCACGAGCTTGGGGTCGTATCGCCAGCGCTCGGTGCCGGTCTTGGCGTCGAGCGCAAACAGCACCTGATGCTGCGAACACAGATAGAGGGTGTCGCGCACCTTGATCGGGGTGACCTCGAACGTGGTCTCGCCGGAATCCTCCGGTGTCTTCACGTCGCCGGTGCGGAAGGTCCAGGCGACCTTGAGCTTGCCGACATTGTCGGGCGTGATCTGTTTCAGCGGCGAATAGCGCTGCCCGAACTGCGTGCGACCGTACGCGCGCCAATCGCCATCCGGCTGCGGGTCGGCTTCGCTTTGCTGCACGGCCGCGCCGGTGCCGGCAATCGTGCCATTGATGTCGTGATTGCTCGACAGCAGACCGGCCATGAGGACGACTGCGGCCGCCACCACGCCGATCCAAAGCGGCGCCGTCGCGCGCGCGTAGGATACCGGCGCGTCTCGCACAAGGCCGCGAACGATCACCGGCGTCAACAGCCAGAGCGCCATCGGGAAGATGACGTCGCCACGCGCCGCGAGCGGCCACCAGTCGAATTTCACTTCGTAGACGGCCCATGCCAGCGTGCCGACCAGCACGATCGCAAACAGCCAGAGCGCCTGACGGCGCTGCGCCAGCAACAGCGCAGCCGTGGCGAGAATGCCGATGCCGATGACGATGTAGACGATGGAGCCACCCAGTGCGGCGAGCCAGATGCCACCGCCCGCGAGGACCAGGCCGATCAAGGCGTAGATAATACCCGTGATGAAGACGGCGCTGGATCGCTGCATGGCTGCACCAGTGCGGAAGAGGCACCGGGCTTGTCCCGCGCAAGCGCATCAGACCGCGTCCGCTTTCAAGAACTGTGGTTCAATCAACAGTAACTTGCAACCGGGAACTGCGACGTTGATACAACACAAGCGTGTAAAGTTGCGATATTGGTTCCTGCCGAAGCAAGGT
>NZ_VKHP01000089.1 GCF_010811875.1 Bradyrhizobium uaiense | reverse complement strand
CGCCATCCGCTCCCACGCCGCGTCGCTCAATACCAAACGGTCCATCACACCCAAGGCGGCCTCCCCAAAAGCAGCCTTGAATCTGATTTGCTCCTAAAAGGGAATCCTTAGAGTCCACACCACCTAGGGCGCAACCTCGGCTGCTTGGGAAGCGGGCGCATCTGATGTCCGCTTGCTCCGCAACGGCGGAACAAATTCCGACATCCAACGACTTCGCGCCCGGACCTGATCCGGACACGACCGCCGAGCCCCTCGGGACCGCGAAGCGGCCAAACGATGCTGCGGTTGATCGGAGTGGTGCGCCGATGCACAGCCGTTGTCGAACAGAGCGTAGTCCCGTTCGGCAGTCCGCGACCCTAGCTACCCGGCCAAGGGCGAGCCGGTGAGCGCATCCGCGCACTCTGCTCGCCTGTCTCTCGCGCCCCGGAAACATCCCATGTCCAGTCCTGACGTCCTGTTCAGACCCTACCGCCTGAATGCTCTCAACCTGCCGAACCGCGTCGTGATGGCTCCGATGACGCGATCGATGTCTCCGGGCGGCGTACCCACAGCCGAGGTCGCCAGCTATTATCGCCGCCGCGCAGAGAATGGCGTCGGCCTCATCATCACGGAGGGAACAGGGGTCGGTCGTCCGGCCGCACTCAACGAGCCCAATATGCCCCACTTCCACGGTGAGGCGGCGCTCGCCGGCTGGAAGAAAGTGGTGGACGAGGTTCACGCAGCAGGTGGGCGCATCGTGCCGCAGCTGGTTCATGTGGGGCATAAGCGCTCGAATGCGGCGCCGGACTGGACACCCCCGGCGCCCTATGAAAGTCCCTCGGGGCTTTCAGTGACAGGCGAGCGCCCCAATCAACCGATGAGCGAGGCCGACGTGGCCGACATCATCGACGCGTTCGCGAAAGCTGCGATGGATGCCGAGCGGCTCGGCTTCGACGGCATCGAGCTGATGGGGGCGCACGGCTACCTCATCAATCAGTTCTTCTACGACCATCTCAACTTGCGCGACGACGAATACGGTGGCTCGACGCTCGTCGAGCGTTCTCGCTTCGTGGTCGAGATTCTGAACGCAATCCGGTCGGTGGTGAGCTCGGGCTTCCCGGTGATTCTCCGCCTCTCACAATGGAAGCCGAAAGACTTCAATGCACGGCTGGCCGCGACGCCGAAGGCGCTGGAACAGTGGCTTTCCGTCCTTGTCGACGCTGGAGCGGATGCCTTCCATCTCTCGCAGCCGACGTTCTGGCAGCCCGCTTTCCCCGAGATCGATCGGGAGCTGAACCTTGCCGGCTGGGCGAAGAAGCTCACGGGGGTCACCGCGATAACGGTGGGCGCCGTCGGCCTGTCTGGTGATGTCTACGCATCGCTTGCGGGCGAGAGCGCCCAATCCATGCCGCTGGATGGGCTGCTCGCGCGGCTGGAACGCGGCGAGTTCGACCTGGTCGCGGTCGGACGCGCGTTGCTGCAGGATGCCGGCTGGCTTGAGAAAGTCGGCAAGGTCGCGAGATCGCCGCGTTCACGCCGGCTGCGTTCGCCACCCTCAGCTAATCTAAAACGCGATGGGCGCGCCTTAGCTACCGGATTTCTGGTTGCGGATGGCGGGCGCGTTGCCGGGCTGCACGGCTGGTCGCGTCTGCGACGGCGCCGCGCGGGCGCGATGGCGCTCGTCGTCATAGAGCGACGAGCGATACTTGTTGCGCGCCACCGCCATGGTCGAGCCGCGCCATGCCGCCAGCATCACCAGCGCCGAGCGCTCGCTCAGGCGATCGTAGAGCCGCGACAGCCGATAGACATAGTTGACCGACGAGCCGGCTTCCGGATTGAGGAACATCAGGATGCGCTGGAACGCGGCGCTCGACACGTCAAGCGCCCGCATCGCGCAGGCGAGCGGCTCGCCGCCGGGATCGTTGACGACCTCGGCCGCGATCCGCGACGGCAGGATCAATGCCTCGCCGAGTTCGAGCGTGAAGTTATCGAGGTCCTCGGCAAATGCCGCCATCTCCAGGATATGGATCGCGCGCGCGGCGCGGGCAGCCGGAATCCGCGCGGCGGCCTTCAGCGGCGTCTCCTGCAGATTGTGCAGGATCTGCGCGCGTTCTCTGGCGTTGGCGGCAAAGAACATGTCGGAGATTTCGGCGGCGTCGTTCGGCCGCATCGCGAGGCTCGCTGCCATCCGCAGCTCGGCTTCGGTCGGGATCTTGGCCGGCAGCGCGGACGGGGTGGGGGCGGGAATTGGAGCGGCCGTCGGCATCGGCTGGTCCGGACCGCCGCGCCGCAACCCGAGCTTGTCCATGATTCTGGCGGGCGTTGCCGGATAGATCGCAAGCCGTGCGCGGACCGCTGCGCGGGTGGCGTCGTCGACCTCGTCGATCAGGCGCGACGTCAGCTCGACGAACTGGCGCTCCTCATCGGCGGAGTGCGCGCTCGCCTGCACATAGAGGTCGGTCAGGACGCGCAGCAAAGTGGGGCGGATATCGACGCCCTCGCGACGGGAGAGCGTCATCAGCCCATCGAAACCAGGAAATAGCGGAGCTGCGCTCATCTCGGGCGTACGCGACTTGCCAGTAAGCTTCGGGTTGAAAACCTTGTGGCAGCGAGCCTACGCAGGCTGTTTTAAGACGCAGTTAAGGAAAACAACCCGTGAAGGCAAACGTTCGGATTTGCGCGTGTCCATTAAGGCACAGCGCCATATCCGTAACCGTCCGTATCGACTGTTTAACATGTCATTAACCATGCCCGTTCTTAACTCGGCGTGCGCGGGGCAAATCATGTCCGTGCGGGGCCGGAGAGAACGGAACATGGGCACCATCGTTGAGTTTCCGGCGGATGCGGCTGCACGGCGGCCGAGCGTTGTCGGTGCTGCCGGCGAAGGCGTGGGGACCGTGCTGATCCTTCCCGTCGTCCGGATCGAGCGAACGACGGAAGAGACCGGCGGTGGTCGCGGACCGGAGCAGGGCACTGCGCAGGGCCGCCGACGCCGACGCCGCTCCTGATCGCGGACCTCGTGCAATGCCGCAGCTTGCGCAGCGGACCGCCGCTCGGCGGTCACTCCCGGCGCTGATCCTGCTCTTGGCGGGCTCGGCGCTCGCGGGCTGCAGCGGCGGCGATTTCGGCCGCACCCGCGCGGATTTCCGCAACGACGACATGCATCGTTGGATGGGCGCCGAGGCGACCGGCAGCATCGGCAGGAACGCCTCGCAATTCCAGCTCACCGAACACGAGCGTCAGCTGCGCGATCTCGCCTATCAGTTCATCGAGCCGCCGCTGTCGCGTCCGGCGTGGAAGAGCGTGTTCGGCGACTACCAGCCGCTGCCCGCGCCATGGCGGCAGAACGTCGTGTTCGATCGCACGATGTATGGCCGCAATCTGATCGACGAGCCGCATCGCTCGTTCGCCTCGCGCTATTCGCTGTTGATCGACGAGGTCCGCGACGACATCACCCGTTTCGAACCGTTCTTCGCCACCGCGGCCCAGGTGATCGAGCTCGACCGCAAGCGCAGTGCCAGTCTCAAGATGATTGCCGACGTGTCGCCGAAGGAGCGGGCCGATGCGGTGGCGCGGATGGAAGAGAACACGCTGATCGTGCAATGGGTGCAGCAGAGCCTGGAGCGGCGGATCGCATCCTATCGCTGGGCGCTGGAGCGGCTGGTGATCCAGGCCCCCGACGGCATGGCCGCCGACGCCGAACGCCAGATCAACGAACTCGCCCGGCTCACCGCCGGCGCGCCGCTGATCTCTGCGCCGGTCACGGGCCATGCCGTGGTGACAAAGGGCTAAGCCCGCCTCGCCATCTTCGCTTTTGATCCGACGCGGCGGCCGCTCGGTTGCCGCGGCAGGCTCGCGATGAACGCCTTCAGCGCATCCGACGGCGGCCGCGACGAGGGATAGGCGAGGCCGACATGGCGCGTCACGTCGACATCGATCGCGCGCATCGCGACATCAGGATTGCCGCGCGCAACGCCTTCGGGGACGATGGCAACGCCAACTCCGGCTGCAACCAGCGCCATCGCCCATTCCTCCGATTCCGCGATCGCCACCGGCTTGCGCGGCGGCGCAGCGCGCTTGAAGAATTCCTGCTGCTCGCAATGGCAACGGTCGATCATCGGAACGCCTGCGAAGTCGGTGGTCCGCAGCGTCTCCTTCAGGGTGAGGGGATGCGACGGCGGCAGTGCCGCGACGTAGCGTTCGCTCCAGAGCGGGATGAAGTGCTCGGCGGCGCTGATCATGGTCTTGGCGACGATCCGCGCGTCGGCCTTCTCGTTGGCGCCGACCAGCCGGAGCGCGAGGTCGGCGTTGCCCGTCAGCGGCTTCAACAGGGCGATGGTCCGGGCCTGGTCGAGCGTGCGCAACAGGCCGAGCGTCAGCGCTTGCTTCGTCGCCGGCTTGCGAAACAGGTTTCGCGCCGCGTCGGCCTCGTCGATGATCCTGCGGGCGATGCCGTGAAACAGCGCTGCGGATTCCGTTGGCGCCATGCCCTTCTTGTGCCGGATGAACAACGTGGTGCCGAGCTCGGCCTCGAGATTGGTGATCGCCGCCGAGATCGATGGCTGCGAGATGAAGCAGCGCTTCGCCGCAGCGGTCAAGTTGCGCTCGCGGTAGACCGCGGCGAAGTAGCGAAGTTCGCGGATATCCATAGCTGTATCCTATCGTATCGATAGAAAGATAATATTTTACCTATGGAAAGGCGAGTGGCAAGCCTGCACCGGCTTCAGCGGAGGAATTGTCATGCGCATTCACCATCTCAACACCGGCACGATGTGCCCGATCGGAAAGCGGCTCGTGAACGGCAGCGGCAGCATCTTCCAGCGGGCGCGGATGGTCTGTCACTGCCTGCTGGTCGAGAGTAATGACGGGCTTGTGCTGGTCGACACCGGGATCGGGCTCGACGACATCGGTGACCCGCCGCGGCTCGGGCGGAAATGGGTTCGGCAGACGACGCCGCGGCTCGATCCGGCCGAGACCGCGGTGCGCCAGGTGCAGGCGCTCGGCTTCTCGCCCGATGATGTGCGGCATCTGCTGCTGACCCATCTCGATCGCGACCATGCCGGCGGCGTGCCTGATTTTCCGAAGGCCAAGGTGCATGTCCATCGCAGGGAATACGACATGGCGGTGACACATCAGGTCGTGCCACCGCAGGGGCGCTACATCACGGCGCAGTGGAAACACGGACCGGACTGGGCGTTCTTTGGCACCGGCGGCGAGGACTGGTTCGGCTTCAGCGGCGTGCGTGCGCTCGGCGACCGCGAGCCGGACATTCTGATGATCCCGCTGCCGGGCCACACGCTCGGCCATTGCGGCATCGCGGTGCGCGACAAGGACAAATGGCTGCTGCACGCCGGCGATGCCTATTTCCATCACGCGCAGCTCGACGCCAGACCGCGGATCCCGCTGGTACTCGGCATGTTCCAGCGCCGGGCGGACATGGATCGCGCGACGCGGATGCAGAACCAGGAACGGCTGCGCCAATTGAAGGCGACGCATGGCGCTGATGTTACGATCGTCAACAGCCACGATCCCGTCGACTACGACACCTGCCGCTGCGGCGGCCGGCACGCATTCGCTGCGAGCTAGCGCTTGCGCGCCGCCGGCGGCGGAGCCGGCGCAGGCAGGGGCGGCGGGGCTTCCTGCTTCGCCGCGACCGGCTCGGCCTGCACCTTGCACGAGGAGGCCGCGAGCGAGGCCTGCGCCTGCGGCATCAGGCCTGGCTCCGGCGCCAGCGCCTTCAGCAGGATCAGGCCGGTCGAGGTTGGCGAGTCGATGATCAGCCGGTCGGCCGCAGTGACTTCCTCGTCCTCCGGCAGCTCGTTGTGCTGCGCTTCCGTCATCAGGTCGAGCTCGATCACCTTCTTGCCGGCGGAGCGGTCGTTGATCGCGTAATAGGCGACCTCGTTGCGGGTGTAGAACGACACCGACGTATAGGCCTGGCTGACCGGCACGGTGAGCTTGAGCGGCCCGGTGGAGAGGTCGTAGCGGCAGATCGCCACCGCGAATGCCGGATCCATCAGCGGCATCGGCGAGTGGCTCGGGTCGGCGAGCGGCAGTTGCGTCACCTCGTTGAGCTTGGTCATCGGCGTCAGTCGCGAGTAAGCGTCCTGCGAGGCGATGCGCGGCAGCGCCAGCACGCTGACGAGATGCACCACGCCGCCGAGCAGCACGCCTGCGAGGATCGTGAACAGCACCCGGATCATGGGCAGCCCGTCGTTGCAATCGAGGGCATCGGCGCGTCGCGCTGGGTGCGCGTCGCAACCCCGACCGGCGTGTCGTAGAGCCGCAGCATGAGCGCGTAACGCTCGATGCCGCCGGTCGGCAGCCAATTGCCGGCGCGCGAGCGCGAGGCGATGTGGATCTCGAACGTGCCGTCGGAGGCGCGCATGATCTCCTGGCTGGTGAAGCCGTAGCGCTGCAGCGAATTCGCGACGAGGTGCCCCTTGCGGTCGAACAGCGTCAGCGTCCAGAACCGCGCCGCCGGCGTCACGCCGCTGACGACGATGTCGCAGCGGCCGTCGAGCGGCTTGTTCTTGTCGTCAGCGGTCGCCGAGAACGCGATGCCGTCCCCGGTGCCGATCGGCAGCTCGCCGCTGCGCGCGATCGTGGCGCGCGAATAGGGATCGACGTCGGAGGTGCCGTTCTTCGGCCGCGCGGTCCAGGCGCCGATCTTCAGCGTGCCGAGATCGGTGCCGCGGGTTGCCGTGGCATAAGTCAGGCCGAGGCCGACGGCGGTGGCGATGACGAGGGCCAGCAAGGTGGTGAGGAGGAGGCGCACGTCAGTTCTTGCGTGGTACTGCAGGTGTCGCGCCGTCCGGCCCGGCCGCGGTAACGTAGTTTTCGGGGAACGCCAGCGCGCTCGAGGACTCGGCCTTGCCGGTCTTCGAGGGCTCGTTCAGCGTGGTCTTGCCGGTGGTCCTGGCGGCGTCGTCGAGCAGCTTCTCGACCCGCACCAGGATATCCGCACCGCGCTTGGTCAACACCGGCGGCGGACCCGGCTTGGTCTCCAGCACGCGCGGCGCGGCGTTGGCCTGGGCATTGGCCTGTGCCGGCTGCGGCGGCAGCTTCTGGCCCATGCCGACCCCGTTGAGCTCTCTCACTTCCACGCCTTGATGCGCTGCGACCATGATGTCGTGCCAGGTCTGCGCCGGCAGCGAGCCGCCGGTCATGCGGTTGGTCGGCGAATAGTCGTCATTGCCGTACCAGACCGCGCAAGTGAAGTTGCCGGTGTAGCCGACGAACCAGGCGTCGCGATAGGCGTTGGTGGTACCGGTCTTGCCCGCGGTCGGAATGCCGTCGAGCGCGGCACGGCGCGCGGTGCCTTCGCTGACCACGTGGCTCATCATGCCGGCCATGTCGGCGGCAATATTCGGCGGAATGGCTTGCCGCGCCTTCGGTCCGTCGCGGTCCCAGCGCCACACCAGATCGCCGGCGCCGGTACGCACCTCGAGCACCGAGTGGGGCGTCACCGCCTTGCCGCGGTTCGGGAAGGTCGCATAGGCCACCGCGTGCTCCAGCACCGTGACTTCGTCGGAGCCGATCGGCAGCGACGGCGTATCGGGCAGCGGCGCCTTGAGGCCGAAGCGGCGCGCGACCTCGACGATCTTGGCGCGACCGGCCTTCGGGCCTTCCTTGCCGCCCAGCATGATCGAGAGCTTGACCGGCACGACGTTGATCGAGCGCGTGATCGCCTGCGTCAGCGTCACCTGGCCGGAATAGGAGTGGCCATAGTTCTGTGGACACCAGTTGCCGATGCAAACCGGGCCGTCGACGATCTTCGAGTTCGGCGTGAAGCCGTTCAGCAGCGCCGTCGTATAGACATAAGGCTTGAACGACGAACCGGGCTGCCGATAGGCGTCGGTGGCGCGGTTGAACTGGCTCGCACCGTAATCGCGTCCGCCGACCATGGCGCGAATGCCGCCGTCGAGATCCGACACCACGGTCGCGGCCTGGGTTGCGTGATAATCACGCCCGAACTGCCGGAGCTGGTTCTCGATCGCGTCCTCGGCCGCCTTCTGCACGTTCATGTCGATCGCGGTGCGGACCACGAAGACGCGCTCGGTGTAGGATTTCGGGAAGGTGTCGACCAGCTTGCGCATCTCGTCGAAGGCGTAGTCGAGATAGTAGTTCGGCGAATTCTCATCGCGCCGATCGACCGCGACGGCGGGATTGCGGCGGGCGCCGAACACCTGGCCCTCGGTCATGAAGCCGGCATCGACGAGATTGTCGAGCACGACGTTGGCGCGGGCGCGTGCCGCCGGCAGGTTGATGTGCGGGGCGTATTTGGTCGGCGCCTTGAATAGGCCGGCCAGCATCGCGGCTTCAGCGAGGTTCACGTCGCGCACCGACTTGTTGAAGTAGAAATGCGCGGCGCCGTCGACGCCGAAGGTGCCGCCGCCCATATAGGCGCGGTCGAGATAGAGTTTCAGGATCTCGTTCTTGGTCAGCCGCGTCTCGAGCCAAATCGCGAGGAAGGCTTCCTTCACCTTGCGCTCGATGGTGCGCTCGTTGTTCAGGAACAGGTTCTTGGCGAGCTGCTGGGTGATCGACGAACCGCCCTGGCGGACGCCGCCGGCCTGCGCGTTGGTGACGAGCGCGCGGGCGAGGCCCGGAACGTCGATGCCGAAATGGTCGTAGAAGCGGCGGTCTTCGGTCGCGAGCGTCGCCTTGATCAGATTGTCCGGAAAGTCTTCCAGCGGGATCGAGTCGTTATGCTTGATGCCGCGGCTGCCGATCGGATTGCCGTAACGGTCGAGGAAGGTCACGGCGAGGTCGGACTTCTTCAGCCAGTCCTCGTCGGCGGTCTCGCGGAAGGCGGGGATCGCGAGCGTCAGCAGCAGGATCATGCCGCCGAGCCCAAGGGTCGCGGCTTCCGACAGCGGCTCGATGAACACCCAGCGCTTCCAGCGGCCGACATAGAAGCGGTCCATGAAGGTGGAATAGCGCTCATAGAGCTCGCGCAGGCCCTTGCCCGACGAGAACAGCGTCGAGTCGATACGCGCATCGAGGTCCAGGAAGAAATTCCGGACCTTCTGTTTCCAATGCGACGGCATGATCTGAAAGGACCGGACCCTTGATCAGTTGACAGCGCTGCGGGCGCCCAAATGGGCACAGGCCAGCGTCTTGCTTCGATGTTGCGGCAATCCCAAGGCGCTTTTACGTCGTTGGGGACTCGTTCCACGTTCTATCTGAGCGGCTGCCATAAACCAATGGCGCGGCTTGTGAATTTAATGAAAGCCCTAACGCTGCCCACCGGCTTTTTCGACCCCGCAACAACACCCCCTTGCGGAGCCGGCGCCGGCGTCCCAAGAAGAGCTCTATCGCCATGTCAGGGATATCATGACCGCACCGCCCAAGCGCCCGTCGGACCAGGAGGGATTCTTCTGGAAAACCAAGACGTTGGAAGAGATGTCCAACGCCGAATGGGAGAGCCTGTGTGACGGCTGCGCACGGTGCTGCCTGGAGAAGCTCGAGGACGAGGACACCGGCAAGATCTACTTCACCCACATCTCCTGCAAGCTGCTCGATTCCGGCCTGTGCACCTGCAAGGACTATCCGAACCGCTCCGACCAGGTGCCGGATTGCGTCCGCCTGACGCCCGAGAACGTCCGGACGCTCAACTGGCTGCCGCCGAGCTGCGGCTACCGGCTCGTGGCCGAGGGGCGGGACCTCTATTGGTGGCATCCCCTGATCTCCGGCGATCCCAACACCGTTCATGAGGCCGGCGTCTCGGTGCGCGGGCGGGTGGAAGGCACCGAGATCGATGTCAACGACGCCGATCTCGAGGATCACATTGTGCGGTGGCCGGCTTTGCTGCCGAAACGGGCCCAGTTGAAGAAGCGGCCGAAGCTCTCCAAGTAGATTTTCGAGCAGATTTACAAGCCGTAACGATGGCGCCGCGAGAGCTGGCGCAGGGCGTTCTGCGATCACGTCATCGCGAGAACTCTGCCGCGGGATGCACCCATGCGCTGGGGTGCCTGCCTCAGCAGCGAATTGCTGCATAAATTGCTAGGCAGAGAATGATTCCATCGCGGGACGCGCCCGCGCAGCAGCATTACGCCCCCAAATGAACAAGTATGAACGGCAGAGCCGTTTTCCTGCCGACCAATCCACATTGCCTGACGACATTGCGGAAGAGCTGTCTCACCTCCCGAGCGAGGTGATCGAACTCAGCGATGCGCCGCCGCTGGCGCCGCCGGCACCGCTCAATCCGGACGAAGTCCGCACCATCGTCATCAGCCTGATGCTGACGATGTTCCTGGCCGCGCTCGACCAGACCATTGTCGCGACCGCGCTGCCGACGATCGGACGCCAGTTTCACGACGTCACCAACCTGTCCTGGGTGATCACCGCCTATCTGCTCGCCTCCACGGCGGTGGCGCCGGTGTTCGGCACGCTGAGCGACATCTATGGCCGCCGCGTCATGATCATCACCTCGCTCAGCCTGTTCGTGGTTGGCTCGGTGCTCTGCGCGGTCGCGCCCAGCATGACGATGCTGATCATTGCCCGCGGCCTGCAGGGGCTCGGCGGTGGCGGCATCATGCCCGTGGTCCAGACCGTGATCTCTGATGTGGTCACCCCGCGCGAACGTGGCCGCTATCAGGCCTATTTCTCCAGCGTCTGGATGGCCGGCGGCATTCTCGGCCCGGTGGTCGGCGGCGTCTTCGCCGAGCATCTGCACTGGTCGATGATCTTCTGGATCAACCTGCCGCTCGCGGCTGCGGCGCTCGCGCTGCTGCTGCCGAAGATGAGCAAGATTCCCGTGTTCCACCGCAAGCGCAAGGTCGACCGGCTCGGCGGCGTGCTGCTGATGGCCTCCGCCGTCGTGCTGATGCTGGTGCTGACCTGGGGCGGCACCCGTCTGTCCTGGCTGTCGCCGACCATCACCGCGATGATCGGTGCCTCGATCGCGCTCGCCGGCGCCTTCGTCTGGCATGCGCGCCGGGCCGACGAGCCGTTCCTGCCGCTGTCGCTGCTCGGCGGCTCGGTGGTGCCGTTCGCGATGGGGGCAGGCGGCTGCGCACTCGGCGCCATGGTCGGCCTGACCGTGCACCTGCCGCTCTATTACGAGGTGGTCTATCACCTGACTGCCAGCGAGGCCGGCCTGGCGCTGATCCCGCTTGCGGCGATCTCGACCTTCGGTGCGGCGATCGCCGGACGGACCATGGCGAAGGCCAAGCACTACAAGCGTGTCGCCATCGTCGGCACCTCGGTCGCCGCGATCTGCGCCGTCGGCATGGCGGTGACGATGCTGCCGCTGTGGGGATTGCTGCTGCTGATGAGCGTGTTCGCGCTCGGCCTCGGCACCACATTCCCGATCAGCGTGGTATCGCTGCAGAACGCGGTGGCGCGGCCGCAGGTCGGCACCGTGACCGGCGCGATGAACTTCTTCCGTGCAATGATGGCTTCGTTCACGGTCGCAGCCTTCACCACGATCCTGCTGATGACGCTCGGCACCGACATCTCGCTCGCCGGCGAGCATCACGCCGCCGCGGCCGGCACCGTCAGCGCGATCCCGATGGCCGACATGATCACCGCGTTCCGTTACGTGTTCGGCGCCGCCGCCGTGCTTTTGACCACCGCTTCCATCTGCATGATCACGATGGAAGAGCGCCCGCTCGCCGGCCCGGCCACGCGACCGCCGGCGGAGATGGCGGAGTAGGGCAGTCGTCACGCTCACCGTTGTCGTCCCAGCAAAAGCAGCGGGATGATTTTGCGACGACGCCAAGTTCACCGCCGTCGTCCCGGCGAAGGCCGGGACCCATACGCCGCGGCGGATGTTGTCGGTGGGACTGGTCGTTCCAATGGCGCTTAACAATTCGCATCGGTGGTTATGGGTCCCGGCTTTCGCCGGGACGACGCTGCGGATCGTTCTCGCTTCAACCTGTCGAGCAGCCTGTTCGGTGTCATCGCCCGGGCGGTGACAGACGTGGCGAGAGACCCCGACACGACTTTATTCCCGCGCTGCCTCATCCTTATTCACCCACAAGCCGCCGACCCACTACTTTAGTTGTCGTCGACGCATGGCGATCTGCGCGCAGTTTCACTTGCTGCGCATTTTGTCGCGGCTATAGTCCGGCCCCAAGAGCTCGAAGCAGCCGAACAAAACGCAAAAAAGAGGAGAGAAACAGGGTGAAAAGAACATCGCGACTGCCTGTTCATGCGATGCAGCAAATCGCCGGAGCGGCCGTGTTGGGCCTTTTGGCTGCGGCCCCCAGCGGAGCGCTGGCCGCCGACACCCTCAAGATCGGCGTGATCGCCGAAGCGCAAGCGATTGCCGGCGCGTCGATCCCGCAGGCGGCGCAGCTGGCCGCCGACGAGATCAACGCCAAGGGCGGCATCGACGGCCGCAAGATCGAAATCGTCTCTTACGACAATCACTCGTCTTCGGCGGATTCGGTCCGCGCATTCCAGCGCGCCGTCAATGAAGACAAGGTCAACGTCGTCATTTCGAGCTACATCAGCGAAGTGGTGCTGGCGCTCGAGCCCTGGGCCTCGCGCCTGAAGACGCCGTTCGTCACGCCCGGCGCGGCCTCCAACGAGATCAGCAAGAGCGTTCACGCCGATTACGAGAAGAACAAGTACACCTTCCACGGCTATCTGACCTCGGCGGCGCTGGCGCTGTCGGTCTGCGACGCCGCCAAGGAGCTTCTGGTCGATCAGAAGCACATGAAGACCGCGGTCATCATGAGCGAGGACGCGGCCTGGACCAAGCCGCTCGACGTCGGCTACGAGGAGTGCCTGCCCAAGATCGGGCTCAAGGTCGTCGACCATATCCGCTTCTCGCCCGACACCACCGACTTCACGCCGATCTTCAACAAGGTCGAAGCCGCCAAGCCCGACGTGATCATCACCGGCATCTCGCATGTCGGCGTGCAGCCGACGGTGCAGTGGAAGAACCAGCAGGTGCCGATCCCGATGTTCGGCATTTCCTCGCAGGCCACCAACGAGACCTTCGGCAAGGACACCAACGATGCGGCGGAAGGCGTGCTGTATCAGGGCGTGTCGGGCCCGAACGTCGCGGTGACGCCGAAGTCGGTGCCGTTCGCGGAGGACTTCAAGAAGCGCTACGGCAACTATCCGTCCTACGCGGGCTACACCGCCTATGACGAGGTCTACTACATCGCGGATGCGGTGAAGCGCGCCGGCTCGGTCGAGGCCGACAAGATGGTCGATGCGCTGGAGAAGACCGATTGGGAAGGCACCATCGGACGTGTCCAGTTCTACGGCAAGGACGATCCGTTCACCCATTCGATCAAGTACGGCAAGGGCCTGATCACCGGACTGATGCTGCAGTGGCAGGGCGGCAAGCAGGTCGCGGTCTGGCCGAAGGAGGTCGCCAAGAGCGATCTCAAGTTCCCGAGCTTCATCAAGCTCACCACCAACTGACTGATGATCATGCTCCCGGGCCGGTCCCGGGAGCATCGCTATTCAGTTCCGCGTCCTCCACAACAGGCAGCCCTGCTGCCGCGGCCGATTTGAGATGCTTGCCCTACAGATCCTGATCGATGGCTTCGCCATCAGTGCGCTCTATGCGCTCGGCGCGACCGGCTTCACCCTGATCTTCGGTGTCTCCGGCGTTCTCAACCTCTCCCACGGTGCCATCATGGTGGCCGCAGCGGTCGCGGCCTGGGCCGCGGCCAGCGTGCTGCACCTCGACATCTACACCGGCGCGCTGTTCGGCGTCGGCGTGGCGCTGATCGTGTCGTTCGCGACCTATTTCGCGGTCGTCAAGCCGATCCAGAATTCCACGCGGATCCCCAATGAGGAGAAGGAGATCTTCGTCCTCACCGGCACGCTGCTGTGGGGCATCATGATCCAGGAGCTGATCGCCTATTTCTTCACCAACAACGCCAAGACGGTGCTGCCGATCGTCGAGGGCGTCGTCGATGTCTTCGGCAACCGCACGCCCCGCAACAATATCTTCACCGCGCTGGTGTGCTGTCTCGTGATCGGCCTGCTGTGGTTGCTGGTGAACCGCACGCGGACCGGCAAGGCGGTGCTGGCGGCCTCGATGAACCCGCGCGGTGTCACCCTGCTCGGGCTCGAGCTCACCCAGATCTACATTGTGGTGTGGGGCATCTACGGCATTTTGGCCGGCATCGCCGGCGTGCTGCTCGGCATGTTCCTCGGCGTCAGCTCCTACAGTGTCGGGCCGTTGACCGCGAGCGCGTTCTCGATCGTGGTGCTCGGCGGTCTCGGCAGCGTCTCGGGCTCGCTGATCGCGGCTTTCGTCGTCGGCTATCTCGAGACCATCACGGCCTACATGATCTCACCGGCCTACCGCACCATTCCGGCGCTGCTGCTCCTGGTGTTCGTGATGTATATCCGGCCTCAAGGCCTGTTGGGGAGGCGCTGAGATGGCCGGATTCTTCACCTCGCGCCTGTTCTTCATCTCGCTGGCCTGCGTGGCGGTTGCGGCGACGCTGCCGCTCTACGTCTCGGGCTACATCCTCGGACTGCTCACCGTCGCGTTCTATTTCGGCGTGTTCGCGATGGCCTGGGACCTGCTGTTCGGCTTCGCCGGCGAGGTCAATTTCGGCCCGACCTTCCTGATCGGCACAGGCGCCTACACCGCGGGGATCCTCAACAACCAGTACGGCTGGTCGGTCTATGTCTGCATCCTGCTCGGCGCGCTCGCCTCGGTGGTCGCGGGCTTCGTGCTGGCGCTGCCGGCGCTGCGGGTGAGGGGACCGTATTTCGGCTTGACCACGCTGGTCGCGGTGCTGATGCTGCAGAACTTCGTCGTGGTGCTTGCCGACCTCACCGGCGGCGAGATCGGGCTCACCATCCCCGATGTCATCACCATCAATGCCGGCGCCAATTACTGGATCGCGCTCGGTTTCATGACGATCAGCGCGGCCGTTCTTTACGGCCTGTCGCAATCGCCGGTCGGCCTCGTGCTGCAGGCGAGCGGGCAGGACCCGGTGCAGGCCGGCGCGCTCGGCTTCAACATCGTCAAGCACAAGCTCGCGGCCTTCATCGTCAGCGCGTTCTTCTCGGGCCTGTCGGGGGCGCTGCTGGTGTTCTACTTCGGCACCGCCTCGGTCGGCACCGTGGTCGACGTCGCGGTCGGCGTGAACGTGATCGTCTCCGCCGTGCTCGGCGGCCGGCGCACGGTGCTGGGCGCGGCGCTCGGCGCGATCTTCCTGATCGTGGCCGGCGAATTCCTGCGCCCGACCGGCGAGCTTGCGACCTTCATCGTCTCGGCGGTGGCGCTGCTCGTCGTGCTGTTCTTCCCCGGCGGTTTCCTCGGAGCGGCCCTGTCACGCGAGGCGCGCTCCTGATGGATCAGATTGTGACCAAGACTCCAACGCTTGCCGTCCGCGGCCTGACCAAGCGGTTCGGCGGCCTCACCGCGGTGAAGAATCTGAGCTTCGAGCTGCGACCCGGCGAGATCCTCGGCCTGATCGGGCCAAACGGTTCGGGCAAATCGACCGCGATGAAAAGCGTGATGGGCATCGAGCGCCCGACCGGGGGCGAAGTGCTGTTCGAGGGCGAGAACGTTGCCGGGCTGCCCGCGCACAAGATCGCGCGCAAGGGCTTTGGCATGGTGTTCCAGCATTCGCGGCCGCTGAACCGGCAGACCGTGCTGGAAAACATCATGGTCGCGCTGTTGCCCGACAGCCTGTTCATGCTGTTTCCCGACAAGACGCTGACCGAGCGCGCCAAATGGATCGCCGAACGCGTCGGCCTCGGGGCGGTGATGGACCGCCGGCCGCCGACGCTGCCGTTCGCCGATCAGCGCCGGCTGGAATTGGCGAAGGCGATCGCGCGCGACCCGAAGGTGGTGCTGGTCGACGAGCCCTTCGCTGGATTGACCAGCACCGAGGTCGGCGTGTTCTCGCAATTGATCCGCAGCTTCCGCGACGAAGGGCGCGCGGTGATGCTGGTCGACCACAACGTCAAGAGCGTCGCGGCGCTGGTCGACCGCGTGCTCGCGATGTATCTCGGCGAGGAGATCACGACCGGCCGCGCCGAGGACGTGATGAAGAACGAGACCGTGCGGCGGGTTTATCTCGGCGGCGCGATCGAGACCCATGCGCGGCCCGAGACCTCGTTCAAGGACAAGGTGCCGCTGCTGCAGGTCGAGAATGTCAGCGTGCATTACGGCAAGGCGCAGGCGCTGGAGAACGTCTCGATCCACGTCCATGAGGGCGAGTTCGTCTCCGTCGTCGGCCTCAACGGCGCCGGCAAGACCACGCTGTTCAACACCATCTCGGGCTTCCTGCCCTATACCGGCGAGATCCTGCGTGGTGGTGTGAAGCTGCGCGGCACCGGGCCGGCCAAGATCGCCCGCTCCGGCCTCGTGCAGTGCCCGGAATCGCGCGAGCTGTTCGGCGAGATGACGGTGCGCGAAAACCTCGACCTCGGCGGCCAGCATCTCGACGACGCAGCGCGGTCGAAACAACTGGCCTGGCTGTTCGAGCTGTTCCCGATCCTGAAGGAGCGCCAGGGCCAGATGGCGCAGACGCTGTCCGGCGGCGAGCAGCAGATGCTGGCGATCGGCCGCGCGCTGATGATGCAGCCGCAGATCCTGATCCTGGACGAGCCGACGCTGGGCCTGGCGCCGGTCATCCTCGAACTGTTGTCGAAGGCGCTGGAGAAGCTGCGCCAGACCACCAAGATCACGGTGCTGCTCGGCGAGCAGAACGTGACGTTCGCGCTTCCGCATGCCGACCGCGTCTATGTGCTGGAGCACGCGCGGATCGTCTGGGAGGGCGATCCGGGCCGGTTCGCCGCGGAGGCCGGCGCCGATTTTCTCTGAAGTTCGAAAATTCAAGAACAAGAAAGCAAAACAAGGGAGATCATGATGTCAGGACATTCAACCGCCACCCGCGTCAGCTTGCTGGCCTCGGCGCTCGCGCTGTGCCTCGCGGCGCCAGCCTATGCCCAGTCCAGCGATCCGATCAAGATCGGCGTGATCGCCGAGGTGCAGTCGATCGCCGGCGCGGCGACCCCGGGCGGCGCGCAGATCGCAGCCGACGAGATCAACGCCAAGGGCGGCGTGATGGGCCGCAAGATCGAGATCGTCACCTACGACAACAAGAGCTCGTCGGCCGATTCGGTGCGCGCCTTCCAGCGCGCGGTGAGCGAGGACAAGGTGTCCGCCGTGATCGCGAGCTACATCAGCGAGGTTGTGCTGGCGCTGGAGCCGTGGGCTTCGCGGCTGAAGATGCCGCTGATCACGCCCGGTGCCGCCTCTAACGAGATCACCAAGGCTGTTCATAACGACTATGAGAAGAACAAGTACACCTTCCACGGCTACCTGACTTCGGCCGCGCAGGCGCAGCTGGTCTGTGATGCGGCCAAGGAGCTCTTGGTCGATCAACTCAAGTTCAAGTCGGTTGCGATCATGAGCGAGGATGCGGCGTGGACCAAGCCGCTCGACGTCGGCTACGAGGCCTGCCTGCCCAAGGCCGGCCTCAAGGTGGTCGAGCATATCCGCTTCTCGCCCGACACCACTGACTTCACGCCGATCTTCAACAAGATGGAAGCGGCGAAGCCCGACGTGATCGTCACCGGCATCTCCCATGTCGGCGTGCAGCCGACGGTGCAGTGGAAGAACCAGCAGGTGCCGATCCCGATGTTCGGCATCAGCGCACAGGCGCTGAGCCCGACATTCTGGGGCGACACCAACGGCGCCGCCGAAGGCGTGCCCTCGCTCGCGGTGGCGACGCCTGATGTCGCGGTCACGCCGAAGACCAAGCCGTTCGCGGCCGCCTTCAAGGCCAAGTTCGGCACGCCGCCGGCCTATACCGGCTACACCGCATATGACGAGGTCTACATCATCGCGGAGGCGATCCAGCGTGCCGGCTCGACCGATCCGGACAAGATGGTCACCGAGCTCGAGAAGACCGACTTCGACGGCACGATCGGCAAGATCCAGTTCTACGGCAAGAACGACGAGTTCACCCACGGCATCAAGTCCGGTCCGGGTGCCGTCACCGGCCTTGTGTTCCAGTGGCAGAACGGCAAGCAGATCACGGTCTGGCCGAAGGCGATCGCCGAAGGCAAGCTGAAGTTTCCGGACTTTGTGAAGCTGTCGCAGTAAGCGCGAGGCGCGAAACTGCGCCGTCATTGCGAGCGAAGCGAAGCAATCCATCTCCCCGCACTGGGATAGATGGATTGCTTCGTCGCTTCGCGCCTCGCAACGACGTCGTGGAGAGCAACCATCCCATCTGCTATTTGCGCGTCGGCGGTGCCGCCTGGATCGTCGGCGCTGCGGCCGCGAGCAGCGCGGTGCGATCGCCGTTGCGCGGCGGATAGATGCGCTGCTGGTTGATGGTCTGCTTGGTGAGCTTTGCGGCCGCACCCGTGGTTCGCACCTCGCGATCCCAGCCGGTGGTGTAGAGCGCGCCCCAGGCGCCGAGATCGAGCACGGTCACGTACCAGTCGATAGCGAGCGGCAGCAGTTTTTCGCCGAACAGATCGGCGACCACGTTGTGTCCCGCAAACCGGCCCATCGGCCGCGCGAACTGGCAGGACATCACGGTCGGATGCTCGCCGTCGATCAGGCAGCAAGCGACGTCGCCGGCGGCGAAGACGCCGTCGAGACCCTCGACGCGCATGGTGTGATCCACCGCAAGACGGCCGAGCCGGTCGCGCTTCGCTGGCAGCGCTGCGGCAAGCGGACTGGCATGCATGCCCGCGCACCACACCACGGTTTTGGCCGGAATGATCTCGCCGCTATCGAGCGTGATGCTGTCGGCAGCGACGGCGCTGACCCTGACATTCAGCCGCGTCTCGACGCCGAGCGCCGAGAGCGCCTCGTTGATGACGGGACGGCCATGCGCGCCGAAGGTTGCGCCGACCACGGGATTGGGATCGATCAGGATCACGCGGTGCTCGCCGGTGATGCCGGCGCGTGCGAGCTTGGCCGGCATTTCGGCCGCGACCTCGATCCCGGTGAACCCGGCGCCGACGACCGCCACCGTCGAACGCGCCTGCGATGGCGGCTCTTTGCCGAGCGCCGCCAGATGCCCGTTGAGCCGCGTCGCCGCCTGGTAGGTGTCGACGTCGAAGCCATGCGCGGCGAGGCCCGGGATCGCGGGCCGCACCAGCTCGCTGCCCGTCGTCAGCACCAGCCGGTCATAGCTCAAATGTTCGGCGCCCGCGCTGGTCTTGACCACGACTTCGCGCTTAGCCGCATCGATCGCTTCGATGTCGGCCACCGTATGCGCGACGCCGACCGGATCGAGCAGATCCTTGAGCGGCAGCGCGACGTCGCCGAGATCGACCTCGTAATTGCGCACCCGGATGTTGTGATAGGCGCAGCGATCGATGACGAGGATCTCGGTGTCGGCCGCGCGTGCACCGATTTCGTCGCGCTTACGGGCCGCACCGAGCGCGGCCCACAGCCCGGCAAAGCCGGCACCCAGCACCAGGATGCGCGCCATCTCTCCCTCCGACGTTGCGTCGGAGGAACCTTGCCCGCGCGGGCGAGGTCAAATCAAGTGGGTGAGGGGGTGCGATATGCCCTCAGGTGCCCGGCCGTGACACCTCGGTCTCCTTGCTGGTGATGAATTCCAGCAGCACCGGGACGCCTTCCTTGGTCTTCTGGATGCCGCGCTTGATCGCGGGGATGATGTCTTCGGGCTTGGTCACCCGCTCGCCATAGCCGCCGAAGGCGCGGGCCATTGCGGCGTAATCGCCGGAGATGTCGGTCGAGCGATATTTCTCGGTCGAGATCGGCATCACCTTCAGCTCGATCGCCATCGAGAAATTGTTGAGCAGGATCGACATGATCGGAATCCGCTCGCGCACCGCAGTCTCGAAATCCATCCCCGTGAAGCCGATCGCGGCATCGCCCCAGACATTGATGCAGAGCTTGTCCGGTTTTGCGAGCTTCGCGCCCATCGCAAGGCCAAGTCCATAGCCGAGCTGCGTGGTCTTGCCCCAGCCGATATAGGACAGCGGCTCGACCGACTTCCAGAATGGCGAGAGCTGGTCGCGCGGGCTGCCGGCGTCATGCGTGATGATGGTGTTGTGGATGTCGACCGTGTGCTGCAGATCCCATAGCACCCGGTATGGATTGAGCGGCGCGTCGTTGTGCGTCAGCTTCGGCATCCACTTGGCGAGCCATTCCGTGTGAGACGCGGCGATCTCTTCCGCGACCGCGCTCGCGTTACGGTCCGCAGTCACGGTCTTGCCGATTTCCTCCAGCAGCGCGTCGAGCACGAGGCCGGCGTCGCCGACGAGGCCGATCCTGGCCTCGACATCCTTGTTGATGTGGTTCGGATCGACCGTCGAATGGATGATGGTCTTGCCCTTCGGCATCGCGATGCCGAACGATGTTTCGGTGAACGAGCAGCCGATGCCGAAGATCACGTCGGCGTCGGCCAAAAATTTCGGCACCGCGCGCGGCACTGCAAGGCCGCCGGAACCGAGCGACAGCGGATGCGTCTCGGGGAATGACGACTTGCCGCCGAGGCTGGTGGTGACCGGGATCGCGAGCCGCTCGGCGAGGCGCTTCAGCTGCGGCCAGGCCTTTGCGTAGTGCACGCCCTGGCCGGCATAGATCACCGGACGCTTGGCGTTGACGAGCAGGGCGGCGGCTTCCTTCACATGGACAGGGTCGGCACCGTAGCGAGTGCGCAGCACCGGCGTGTAGTTGAGGGGCTCCGGCACCTCCTCGTTCCACATGTCGGCGGGGATCTCGACGATGACCGGTCCGCCGCGGCCGTTCTTCAGTTTAGTGAACGCGCGACGGAAAATGTTACAGACCTCCGCGGCGATGTTGATCGGCTCCGAAGATTTGGAAAACGCCTTCATCGCCTGGCTGGAGTTGAAGTTCGGATCGATGTTCGCCAACCGGCGCGCATAGCCCATCGGCAGCACCAGCACGGGTACGGATTCGCCATAGCACTGCGCGACGCCGCCCATCGCATTCTCGGCGCCCGGACCGTGCTGCATGCAGAACGCGCCGATCTTTTCGCCCGAGGTGACGCGGGAGATCGCATCCGCCATGTGCACGCCGATGCGCTCCTGGCGCACCATCACGGGGCGAATGTCGGCGGCGGCAGCGTATTCGATCAGGTGGTTGACCGGGTAGCCCGTGAGGATCTCGATCCCCTCGCGCTTCATGATTTCCGCGATCGCGGTGCCGAGCTTCATCACGGTCACTCCCTTTTGGATGCGGCCGGTTCGTTCCGGCCTCGTTGTCGTCCTGTCCGATAAAGGAACAGGATTCCGCCGACCGGTAAAGCCGAGCTGCGGGCCGGATCGGGTAGTCCTGATATGCGTTTACGCCCAAACGCGGCCGGACGCCCCGCGCCGCGGCGCCCTGATGCAGGCAAAACTAGTACCGAGTTTCTGCGCAACCCTTAAGCGATCGTTCATCGTGTCCATCAATGGGCCGTCAACCAATGTGGCCTAGTTTTGCTGGCATATTACTACGGCGCGGGAGACAAAGAGCCGCGAGCGTCGGACAGGAGCTTTTCATGCGCGGGTTGCTGGCAAGATTTCTGCGGGATGAGGTCGGGGCGACGGCGATCGAATACGCTGTCATCGCCGGCGGTATCAGTATCGTGATCGTCGCCGGCGTCAGGGGCATCGGCACCAGCGTGAGCGGCCAATTCAGTGCCGTCAGCTCGGCGTTCAAGTAGGCGCTATAAGTAAGCGCCGAGAGACACCGCTTCATAGGTCCCCGCTTCAGCCGCCGCCGTCTCCATTCAACGCGCGAAGCATCGCGATGCGCGCGAACATCAGCCAGCGCGCCGCTTACTGGACGTCTTCCGATAGTTTCATGATGTCGTCGGCGGCCTTCCGCAGCGTCACCAGCACGCCGCGGCGTCAGCCAGCCTTCTTCCGCGCCGTGGTGCCTTGCGCGCGCGTTGCCTTCTCGGCCTTCTTCGGCTCGGGCTTGGCGGCCTCCTTGGGCTCGCGCTTGCCGCTGCCCGAGATCGGCAGCAACATCTCGCGCTGGCCCTCGATGCGCTTCTTCGGCTTCTTGCCTTTCGCGGCCTTTGCCTCGGCTTTCCCCGGCGCGGCCTGCTTCTCGTTGGCGAGGCTCTTCTTCAGCGCGTCCATCAGGTTGATGACGTTGCCGCTGGCCTTCGCCGCGGGCTTTGCGATCTTGATGCCGTTGCGCTTCTGGTTGATCAGGTCGATCAGCGCCTGCTCGTAGCGGTCCTCGAACTCCTCCGGATCAAACTCGGCGGATTTCTGCTCGACAATATGCTTGGCGAGGTCGAGCATGTCCTTGGTGATCTTCACGTCCTGGATGTCGTCGAAATATTCCTTCTCGCTGCGCACCTCATAGGGGTAGCGCAGCAGCGTGCCCATCAACCCGTTGTCGAGTGGCTCGAGCGCGATGATGTGCTCGCGGTTGGTCAGCACCACGCGGCCGATCGCGACCTTGTCCATGCTGCGAATGGTCTCGCGGATCACCGCAAAGGCATCGTGGCCGACCTTGCCGTCGGGAACGAGGTAATAGGGGCGGATCAGATAGCGGCTGTCGATCTCGCTGCGCGGCACGAATTCGTCGATCTCGATGGTGCGGGTCGAATCCAGCGCGATGTCGTCGAGCTCTTCCTTGGTGACCTCGATGTAGGTGTCGGTGTCGACCTTGTAGCCCTTCATGATGTCGTCGGTTGAGACTTCCTCACCGGTTTCCGCATCGACCTTGGCGTATTTGATGCGGTGGCCGGTCTTGCGGTTGATCTGGTTGAAGGAGACCTTTTCGGTATCCGACGTCGCCGGGTACAGGGCAACCGGGCAAGTCACGAGCGAAAGGCGCAAAAAGCCCTTCCAGTTGGCGCGGGGGGCCATAGGGAAACTCCGATTACGCAACCGACGGAACGCTCAAGGATAACACCGGGAACCCCAGTTTGAAACAACACGGCCGGGTGAATCTCGTAACGGCGTTAACCGTAGCTTCGGGCTGCGCCCGTTTGACGCGGCGGCGGGACGGCCGTCGGATCGCTCGGAACACCACTCCGGATCACGCGTTGGCCTTGCGAAGGGGAACGGCAATCGCCGGAATTACAGGCACTTAAGCAAGGAGGTCGCGATGGCAACGGAACGACACGGTCAAATCATTGAAACCCCGACCGAGGCGCGTCAGGCCGAGCCTGGACCTTCGGTTCTCGCTCTGCTCACGGCCTCGACGGGGCTCGCCGTGCTGATCCTCGGTGTCGTCTGGTTCGCCTTCTTCCGCGTGTAGCGCTGCTGTCCTGCATGCGAGGCTCCGAAACAGGGACGCAGGCTAGAGCAGTCGCGCACTGCGCGCCCTGCGAGAATGCGTGCGGTCGGTCACGCTTGCGTCCGGCCCGGCCTTCGAATGCTGCGATCGCTGAGGTCTCATCCCGGATCACGCCGCGTGGAATTTTCTTCGACGATGGCTCGCGGCTTCACGAGATTTTGCCGTGGTGATCTGTGATGCGCGCGGCGAATTGCTGGCGCGGCGCGTCACGAGATCATCGAAATTGACTGCTAGCTGATTTGAATCAGATGCGCCTCGAGCTTGAGATGTTCTATCGGCAGGAAGAAAAAAACTCGTTGTTGGTGCGCCTCAGGGAGAAAAGCGTATCAGGCGTCTTCGTCGGGCTGACGGTGCTGGCGATGGCGGGGTGGATTTATCTTCTCAGCTCGATGTTCCTGAAATTTATGCTGTGGTGGTTCTCCTGAGACGTTTGTCTCGCGCGAAGATCGTGCGCGAGAACAACCGTAGTTGCAGCTGACCGTTGCTGCGCCGTTTGATTGAACAAAAATTCCAGCGGCTGAACAATCTTTCGGCGCGCATGATCATGATGTCGTCACAACTCGAAATGTTAAATAACATTCGGACTAACATGGACGATTGTGATGCTTTCTCCCGTTCTGATTCTTGCGGCGGCCTTCGTCGCCGGCTTCTTCTCCGGTTTCGCCGCGCGCTCGTGGCGGTCGAGCAAGCGCCGCGCGCAATATCGGATCTATGCGCCGTATGTGGCGCCGTCAGCTGCGAAGCCGTCGAGGCGGGAGCAGCCAGTTACCGCGTTCGGCCACATGCGCCGCGCGTTCTAGCGGGCTAGTTCGATCGAGGTAGCGCGACAGTGGGGTGAGTTGGGGGTGGCGGGACAACATGCAATCGGTCATCGTGTCCCCGTCCGTGCGGCAGGCGGGTTGGTCGTGTGCCAGAGCCCCGTCTGATCCTGTCGCTGGCCCCGAGGATCGCAAGGGACCTTACGCAACATGAGTGATCTCAGGGGGCAATCGCCCAGGCGATATGTCGTCGATGTCTGTGGCCGGCGCGTGCTGGTCGGTCTCACACTTGAAGAGACGTCGGAGTTCGAGGGTCTCGACTCCTCGCTTCCGGTGCTGACGGATCGAGGAGACCAGGGTTTGCAGCCGTTGTCGTCAGCCGGCGAGGGACGGTGGCTCGAACTCTACGACAAGCACGACAAGGCCTGGATCAAGTGGAAGGCTGATCTCAGGGCCGAGCACGCAGGCAATTCACCCATTTTTAACTAAGACCGGGCGATTCTTGGCCTATCCTGCCTGAATGGGCCCGAACCGGATACTGACAGATGTTTCAGCTGTTTTTGCGGTCTCGCGCGCATGACTTGATCAGGTCGCGGCGCAGCGAGGAAGGTTTCAAGGCCCGCTCGGCCGAGCGCGATGCCGAGACCGATCGCGCCCGGATCGGATCGATCATGGCCGCGATCGAAGCCGCGTTGCAGGCGGCCGAAAGCGAGCAATCCGGCCTTGGCCGCCGTGTCGACGATGTTCTGGCCCGCGCCGCGGTGACGCTCGGCAACGGCACCGACGAATATCTGGAGCGCGAGGCGCTTGACAACCATCACCAGGACCTGTTTGACGCCGAGATATCCAACGGCCAGCGCCGGCTGAAGGAACTCGCGACCGAGATTGCGCACTTCAAGTTCATGAAGGCCGCGGTCCTGAGCCGCTTTCCGGACTATAAGGCTCCGGCCGCCAGCAACTGACGCGCCCCTGCGGCGGCAGGTGAAGGCAGCGGCTGCGCGTGACGGCGCATTCGGCGTGGTCCGGCGCAAGGCGAAAGGCACAGGCACAACGTGATGATCGCAGGCAACCTACTCGTCACGGGCTGCGCCGGCTTTATCGGCTTCCATCTGGCGGAGCATTTGCTGCGGGCAGGGCAGCCGGTCATCGGCATCGACAATCTGAACGGCTACTATGATCCGGCGCTGAAGCGCGCGCGGCTCGATCTGCTCAAGCAGCACCGCGGCTTCACCTTCCTGGAACTCGACCTCGCCGATCGCGCCGGGATGAAGGCGCTGTTCGAACGTTATCGCTTCGAGGTCGTGGTGCATCTCGCCGCGCAGGCCGGTGTGCGCTATTCCCTGCAGAATCCGCAGGCTTACGTGGATTCCAATCTCGAGGGCTTCCTTAACATCCTCGAGGGCTGCCGGCATACCGTCTGCCGGCATCTGCTGTTTGCGTCCTCGTCGTCGGTTTATGGCGCCAACACCAAGCTGCCGTTCTCGGTCCACGACAACGTCGATCATCCGATCAGCCTGTACGCTGCGACCAAGAAGGCCAACGAGCTGATCGCCCATTCCTATAGCCATCTCTATCGCATACCGACGACCGGGCTGCGGTTTTTCACCGTGTATGGGACGTGGTATCGGCCGGACATGGCGCTCTACGCGTTCGCCGACGCGATTACGCAGGGAAAGCCGATCCAGCTGTTCAACAACGGCAATATGCGGCGCGACTTCACCTATGTCGACGACGTGGTCGAGGCGATGGTGCGGTTGATCGGCCGCCCGCCGGAGGGCGACGTCAACTGGTCGGGGGCACATCCAGATCCGGGTTCGAGCAAGGCGCCCTGGCGGGTCTACAATATCGGCAACTCGCGGCCGGAAGAACTGATGCACGTGGTCGGGCTGCTCGAGCAGGGGCTCGGCCGGCAAGCCAATAAAAAGCTGCTGCCGATGCAGCCGGGCGACGTGCCCGCAACCTTCGCCGACGTCACAGACCTCGCGCGCGATATCGGCTTCCGGCCGCAGACCAGGATCGAGGACGGCGTGGCGAAATTCGTCGCCTGGTATCGCGACTATCACCGCGTCTAGAGCATGTTCTCGTTGTGACGGACGAAGAGGGCTCGTTACGCCTGCGGCTGAGAGCGGCGGCCGACGCTTTCGTATTGAAAACCGTGGCCGGTGACCTCGTCCGGACGGTAGATGTTGCGGAGGTCAACAATCACCGGGCAGGCCATCTCGCGCTTCAAACGGGCGAGGTCGAGCGCGCGGAATTGCTCCCATTCGGTCACGATCACCAGCGCGTCGGCGTCCCTGGCGCATTCATAGGGGCCGTCACAATAAGTCACGTCGGACAGTTCGCTGCGCGCCTGCTCCATGCCCTCGGGGTCGTAGGCCTTGATGCTGGCGCCGAGATCCTGCAGCGCGGTGACCAAGGGAATCGACGGCGACTCGCGCATGTCGTCGGTGTTCGGCTTGAAGGTGAGGCCGAGCAGCGCCACGGTCTTGCCGCGCAGCGATCCGCCGAACACGGCGGCGACCTTGCGCGCCATCGCGCGCTTGCGGTTCTCGTTGACCGCAATCACCGCTTCGACGATGCGGACCGGCGCTTCATAGTCCTGCGCGGTCTTGATCAGCGCGCGGGTGTCCTTCGGGAAGCACGATCCGCCGAAACCGGGACCGGCGTGCAGGAACTTGGTGCCGATCCGGTTGTCGAGGCCGATGCCGCGCGCGATCTCCTGCACGTCGGCGCCGACTTTTTCGGCGAGGTCCGCGATCTCGTTGATGAAGGTGATCTTGGTCGCGAGGAAGGCGTTCGCCGCATATTTGATCAGCTCGGCGGTGCGCCGCCCGGTGAACATCACCGGCGCCTGGTTGAGATAGAGCGGGCGATAGATCTCGGCGATCACCTTGCGCGCCCGCTCGTCGTCGGTGCCGACGACGATGCGATCGGGATGCTTGAAGTCGCGGATCGCGGCGCCCTCGCGCAAAAATTCCGGATTGGATGCGACCGCGACGTCGGCTGCAGGATTGGCCTCGCGGATCAGCCGTTCGACCTCGTCGCCGGTGCCGACCGGCACCGTCGACTTGGTGATCACGACGGTGAAATCCTTGAGGTTCGCGGCGATTTCGCGCGCGGCGGCGTAGACATAGCTGAGGTCGGCATGGCCGTCGCCGCGCCGCGAGGGCGTTCCGACCGCGATGAACACCGCCTCCGACTTGCTGACGGGCTCGGCGAGTTCGGTCGAGAAGGTCAGGCGGCCGGCACGGACATTGGTCGCCACCAGGCGGTCGAGGTCAGGCTCGAAGATCGGAATTTCGCCGCGATCGAGCGCGGCAATTTTGTCGGCGTTCTTGTCGACGCACATGACCTGATGGCCGAAATCGGCAAAGCAGGCCCCGGAGACCAGGCCGACGTAACCCGTCCCCACCATCGTTATGCGCATGTCAGGCCCAGGCGCAAGCGAACGACATGGCTTTGGCTCCCCCTCATCGCCACAATCCTAAACCTTCGCAGCGAGCCGTGCAACCATGTTTGTCGCGCCAGGAGTCTCCACGGGCCGCAGCGCGGGCCGCGTCACCATGGGGCAACGTCGCCGCGCGTCTTCCGGGTCTATTGCCGGCAGCCGGCTTGCGGCGTCGGCGCTGGAAAACCTAAGTTGCCGGGATCGCGAGGCCCTGGCTGCCTGCGTGCGGACGCGTCGACGGACCATGAGCGAACCGGCCTCCGGAGTCCGTCAGCAATCCCTCAAAATAGGCGACCGTTCGTGCCAGACCTTGGCGGATCGCCGTCCGTGGCGCCCACCCGAGCAGAGCATTTGCGCGCGAAATGTCAGGCTGGCGTTGCCGTGGATCGTCTTGCGGGAGCGGGCGATGGACGATCTTCGAGTGAGAGCCGGTCAGCTCGATCGTCAGTTCCGCGAGCTCGCGCATCGTGATTTCATGGGGATTGCCGAGATTCAACGGTCCGGTGACCTCGTCCGGCGATTGCATCAGGCGCACCAGCCCATCGATCAGATCGTCGACGTAGCAGAATGCCCGGCTCTGCAGGCCGTCGCCGTAAATCGTGATGTCCTGCCCGCGCAATGCCTGGACGATGAAATTCGAAACCACGCGACCATCGTTCGGGTGCATGCGCGGTCCATAGGTATTGAAGATGCGCGCAACCTTGATGGGCATGCCATGCTGGCGTCGATAGTCGAAGAACAGGGTTTCGGCGCAGCGTTTTCCCTCGTCGTAGCATGAGCGGGGGCCGATCGGGTTGACGTTTCCCCAATACTCTTCGGTTTGAGGATGCGTCGAAGGATCGCCATAAATCTCGGAGGTCGAGGCCTGCAGGATCTTCACTTTGAGCCGCTTGGCCAGCCCGAGCATATTGATGGCGCCGATCACGCTGGTCTTGGTGGTCTGAACCGGGTCGTGCTGGTAATGCACGGGAGAAGCCGGGCAGGCCAGATTGTAGATTTGGTCGACCTCAACATAGAGCGGGAACGTTACGTCGTGACGCAACAGCTCGAAGCGATGATGATCGAGAAGATGCTCGACGTTGCTTCGCGTCCCGGTGAAGAAATTGTCCACGCAAAGCACTTCTGCGCCGCTTGCAAGCAGCCGCTCGCAGAGGTGCGAACCAAGAAATCCCGAGCCGCCAGTCACCAAAATCCGTTCGGCCAGATTGTAAGGCATGACTTCCCCTACCCTGCGACAACCAATTGAGGAAAGCGAAGAAGGATGTCGCGGCTGCCAAGCGCCCTGCTATCCGAAGAATGCGAAGAACATGTCAAAGTTAAGGTTTGTTCGTCTCACGACCGCGCGGACATGAAATGGAACTTGAATATGTACTGCGCCGCGGCTGCGCCTGAGTGAGTTGCATGCACACGTGCGATCAAATTGGGCATGGTGAGGACCAAGCCCGGTGGCAAAGGTGCTGGATCGGTTGCGCGCGCAATGTGAATGCGATCGTTCGTCATGTGCATGGTGCGGTGTGACCGAGCGCCACCGCGTCATGAGATCATCGGATTTGACGAGTACGTCTGATGGTCGACTTGGGGCGAGCCCGATACATGCTTTATCGATTCAAATTTCCTCTGCTGACGCAGTTGAAAGAGAAGAGTCTTGCCGGTGTCCTTGTTGGTTTGGTCGTGCTGGCGATGACCGGATGGATCTATCTGCTGAGCACGATGTTCCTGAAATTTGCGCTTTGGTTCTTCTCATGAAGTGAGGAACCCGTATGCACGCGTGTGATCGGCTCTGCATCGTTGGGCTGCACAAAAAACTTGGCGGATGAACAATCTTTCGGCGCGCTGAATCATGATGTGGTCACAACTTCGGACTGCAGATGCAGAAGCGGGTGAATTGGGAAGCTGGACATGCTTGGTGGTCTGATCCTGAGGTTCTCGGTCTGCATCTTCGCGGTTACGCGCTTCGTCCCTGGCGATCGCACAAGCACTCCGGCCTTGCAGACCGTCGGGAGGCAGGCTCGCGCCTTGTGATGACGACCGTACTCACACGTCGGCTTGATCATGCGCGGGAGCCTGTGCCGTCGCGGACGTTGGCTGCTGCCTCGAAAACCTGTCACGTTGGTCGAGCTGGCTGAAGGGACCGATTGATGAACTGGTTGGCCGTTCGGCGTGTACCCCTGATCGCTGTTGCGAACTCGCCCGGATCGGGCCGCCGGCGGCTTGCGGCTCGAGCCTGCTCCCCGATCGCAAAGCGAGTTCCTGTAAAATGACCGACCTCAGGGGGAACTCGCCACCGCGCTATTGCATCGACGATGACGGCCGGCGCGTTTTGATCGGTCTCACTTTTGAGGAGACCTTCGAGTTCGAGCGGCTCGATCATCTGTCGGGTCTGCACGATGCTGGGCACGTGCTGTGGGACCCCTCCGGCCGCCCAGTCAGCCGGCCGGCGCAGCGTTGGCTCGAATTGTACAGCAAGCACGATCGCGCATGGTTGCAGTGGATGGAAAGTGCGCGGACTGCGCGCAGGAAGGATCTGCCCATTCTCAACTAGGCGAGCTGATTTTGCTGCGATCGTTAGGCAAAGCGCGTTTCATGTCGGGACTATGACTGCTTCGCCGTGTTTCGGCCGCAAGACTTTGCGCTCCGTCTAGTGGAACCGCAGCCGCCAGAGGTTCCTCCCAGCGCGGGGCCCGAACAGGATGCCGGATCAGAGATCGGAACTGAAGGCGTTCGGTGAACACGACGGTATAGATAGACAGTGTCTTGCTGGCCACCAGCCGCGTGCGAGCGAGAGCACGACGAGGAGAAACGGCTCGGCCGAATTGTCCTGATGTCAGGGCTGTGTGTGCAGGCAACCACACGTCGGAAAAAAGAATCAACAAATCGTTTACCGCGTGCAAGTGCTGCATGCAGCCGATTGCTCAAGGAAGTGTCAGCTGCACGATGACGATCGTGCAACCGGTCGCTCTTCGTTGCACAACGCTGATGGCGCGCAGGTTCCGTACTCGCGTTGAACAATCGCGCATCACGAATTGATTGCTCATGCATCATGCTGTGATCGCAGCGCGCGTCATGCGTTTGCAATGCGAAGAGTGGAATTGATTTTTCTGGTGCGGCGCCACAATGTCGCTGCGTTTAGTAAACACCTTGCGCTCGCACGAACCCACGCATCCCAATCAAGGCTTTGGTGTTAGAACGTTTCGCAGCATCCGACGCACCTTTCATCGACATTTCACCGACGTTTTTGGCTTTGTCCGTTTTGTTTCACGCCGCGCGCGGCCGTTGATGTGATGATGAGGTTCGAGATGTCTGTAACAACATATGGCTCTGACGGACTCAGCATACTGACGTCGAACCGCGGGACCTCGCTGCAGAGACCGTTCCAGCTCTTCATCATCGCCGGCGACTTCCTTCTCATCCTGCTCTGCTATATGGCGGCGAGCGCGCTCTATCGTGAGTTCATGAATTCGCCGACCGATCCTGACAATTCGCTCGGCGCCGGCTTGATTGTTGGCATGGTGTTCGTGGTGGCCGCTTATTTTCAGGGCGTCTATGACAACCACAAATTGCTCGATACGTTTTGGCAATCGCGAAAAGTTGTCTTTACCTGGCTGTTCGCGCTGACGACGCTGGCCGTCGCGGCCTTCCTCCTGAAGTCGACCGCCAATCTGTCGCGCGGCACGATCATCCTGTTCACCGGGATCGGGGCGGTCGGGCTCGTCACGCACCGGGTGGTCTGGCGCTACTGCCTGTCATCGGCGTTCGCCAAGGGACGGCTGATCGACCGCAAGGTGATCCTGCTCAGCCTGCGTTCGCTGGACTTCACGTCGAGCCGCTTCAAGGACCTTCGCAGGCACGGGTTCGACGTCGTTCGTCATTTCGTGCTCACCGTCGGCCCGGAACAGGACGACGCGGCATGGAGCGAACAGGTTGCCGACGTGATCAGGCAGTCGCGTGCGGCCGATGTCGACGAATATCTCGTGGCGATCGACTGGAACGAGCTGCCGATGCTGCAGAAACTAAGCCAGCACCTGCGGGTGGTTCCGCAGCCGATCCGCCTGTTGCCAGACTTTCCGATCGCCGACCTGGTCTCGCGGCCATTCCTGCCGGTCAGCGGAACCGTCGCGATCGAAATCCAGCGGCCGCCGCTCACGGTGTTCGAGCGGGTCCAGAAGCGCTGCCTCGACATCGGGCTGGCGTCCTTTGCGCTTTTGATGCTGGCGCCGCTGATCATCACCGCCGCGCTGCTCGTCAAGCTCGATACGGCCGGTCCGATCATTTTCCGGCAGTCGCGCCGCGGCTTCAATGGCAAGCCGTTCAAGATCTGGAAATTCCGCAGCATGACCGTGGCCGAGAATGGCTCCAATGTCACGCAGGCCACCAGGCAGGATAAGCGGGTGACGCGGGTCGGTCGCTTCCTGCGCAGGACCAGCATCGACGAGCTGCCGCAGCTCTGGAACGTGCTGCGCGGCGAGATGTCACTGGTAGGTCCGCGTCCGCACGCGCTGGCCCACGATAATTACTACGACCAGCTGATCAGCAAATATGTGTATCGGCACCACATGAAGCCGGGGCTGACCGGATGGGCCCAGGTCAACGGCTTCCGAGGCGAGACCCCGACCATCGATCTGATGGAAAAGCGCGTCGAGTATGACGTCTGGTATGTGAGCAACTGGAGCATCTGGCTCGACATCCGGATCATCATCCGGACGGCGACCGCGTTGATGTACCAGGAGGCATACTAATCGCCATGCAGCCACAGTGAGGGGGCAGACGCCCCGCGTGGCCAGTTGGCGTCGCCGACGGCAACTTCAGGAGGGGTAGCGACAAGCGCGCAGCGTTTGCGCGAAGACCATGCTGAAAGGAGCCGGGGCGCGATGACGATTCAGCCCAATCTCGTCGTGCTCTAGGTGGTGTGGACACTAGCGCATCCATAGAACAATGGCAGCGAGAGTGACGACGGCCCGGTAATTCCGGGCCGTTTTTTCGAAGCGGGTTGCGACACGTCGGAACTGCTTGAGCTTTGAGA
>NZ_VKHP01000892.1 GCF_010811875.1 Bradyrhizobium uaiense | reverse complement strand
GGCAGCAATTCTACGACAAGGCCGAGGGCGCCGATGCCAAGGCGAAGTCGCAGGCCGCATGGGCCGCGTTCGCCAAGGACGCGTCGGGCACGGGTCCCTGGAAGATGTCGAGCTTCACCCCGCGCGAACTCGCCGAGCTGACCAAGAACCCGGACTATTGGGACAAGAAGCGACTTGCAAAGGTCGACAAGATGATCCTGATCCCGATGCCGGAAGCGCTGACCCGCACCAACGCGCTGCTGGCC
>NZ_VKHP01000891.1 GCF_010811875.1 Bradyrhizobium uaiense | reverse complement strand
CACCATCTCTCCGGACGACGCCGCCAAGCCGCTCGAGGCCAGCGAGTGTCCGCTGGTGAAGAAATAAGCGAGCTGCCGTACGCTGCGGGTGGGTTAGGCGAAGCCGTAACCCACCGACCTTCTAACCCCATCAGGTGGCGGCCTTGCGTCGACCCCGTACAGAAGCGAGACCCCGGCGAGTGGACAACGCAAAAAGGGATTGACTGATCGAGGCCCGTTACAGAAGCGAAGCGTACCCCACCATT
>NZ_VKHP01000890.1 GCF_010811875.1 Bradyrhizobium uaiense | reverse complement strand
TGGCCCTTCTGGCCGTTGATCGAGGAGATCGAGATGACGCGACCGAACTTGCGGGCGCGCATGCCCTCGATCACCTGGCGCGTCATGTTGAACAGCGAGCCGAGGTTGGTGTTGATCACGGCATTCCGGTCTACAAGTGGGACGTCTCATCGTTCGACGCCTGCGCGGCCGGCGTGAAGCAGGTCGAGGCCGATCTCGGGCCGGTCGACGTGCTCGTCAACAACGCCGGCATCACTAAGGATACC
>NZ_VKHP01000889.1 GCF_010811875.1 Bradyrhizobium uaiense | reverse complement strand
CCCGTCACGCGCGCTCAAATACCCACTCGACAAGCATCTCTACGCCCAGCGTCATCTCGTCGAATGCTGCTTCTCAAAGCTCAAGCAGTTCCGACGTGTCGCAACCCGCTTCGAAAAAACGGCCCGGTAATTCCGGGCCGTTTTTTCGAAGCGGGTTGCGACACGTCGGAACTGCTTGAGCTTTGAGAAGCAGCATTCGACGAGATGACGCTGGGCGTAGAGATGCTTGTCGAGTGGGTATTTGA
>NZ_VKHP01000888.1 GCF_010811875.1 Bradyrhizobium uaiense | reverse complement strand
ACCGGATGTTCGTGGAAGGGGTGCTCTGGATCGTGCGTACGGGCTGTCCCTGGCGTGATCTTCCGGAGGCGTTTGGGGATTGGAACAGCGTGTTCCGGCGCTTCAGTCGATGGAGTCGCAAGGGTGTCTGGTGCCGCATCTTCGAGGCGATGTCCGATGATCCGGACTTCGAATATCTGATCGTGGATTCCACCATCGTCCGGGCGCATCAGCACGCCGCCGGGGCGAAAAAAGGGGGTCTGAAG
>NZ_VKHP01000887.1 GCF_010811875.1 Bradyrhizobium uaiense | reverse complement strand
GAAGATCGATTTCAGGGCGTTGCGCGGCCTCAGCGTTGCGGTGATCGGGAGTGCGGCATCGGCCTTCGATGCAGCCGCCACGGCGCTCGAAGCCGGAGCGCGTGACGTTCATCTGTTTGCGCGCAGGACATCAGGGACGTACGCACCTCCGCTGCCCGCGAAACCGGTCGCGAGCACCAGCTTGCGTGTGGTCTCGATGGTCGTCGCGCCGTTACGCTCCAAGTGGAGCCGCAGATGATCGGCCG
>NZ_VKHP01000886.1 GCF_010811875.1 Bradyrhizobium uaiense | reverse complement strand
CCGCGATCGACGCCGCAGCCAAAATGAGTTTACGCATGTTTCCTCCCGCGTAATTGCGGAGCACGAACACCGGCCCCGGGACATCCGGTCGCACCATTACAGACAAGCACCGACGATTGCCATTGCCAAACCTCGCATTGACCGTTGGGCCATGGCCGGGCACAGCGTGCGGGCGGTGTCGTTGAACGGTCGCGAGAGCCGAAGGAGATACCGTCGGATCGGATTTTGCAGTGCAGCAATGGCGC
>NZ_VKHP01000885.1 GCF_010811875.1 Bradyrhizobium uaiense | reverse complement strand
AGCAGCTCAACGCGACCTCGCAGGGAATCCAGTCGCTGCGCGCCAATGCCGAGGCCGGCATCAACGACTCCGTCAACACCGCCAACAATGCGCTGCAGCAGATCGCACGCCTCAATGTCCAGCTGCACACCGGAATTGGTGAACACGGTCACCTGATTCTGGCTGTTGGTGACGGTGCGGATGTCCATCAGCTGCGAAAGCTGCGTGACGTAGCGATCGCGCTGATCGAGCAGCGCCGCGGTCGA
>NZ_VKHP01000884.1 GCF_010811875.1 Bradyrhizobium uaiense | reverse complement strand
GCATTCGCGGCACGCGCGTCTAACCTCGACGCGTCTAACTTGAATGTGAAGGACAGATGATATCAGCGCTTTTCGCCGCGTGATTTGCGTGTCACCATGACAGGCACACGACGGGAGGGCCGCAATGACGCCGTGCAAATCGAACGGTTCCAACACACGACGGAAGACGGTATTCTTACGGGGCAATCGCGAGGGAGTGCCGGGCGATGCCCGATACGGTCGTCAAGCCGAAAACCAGGACGAAG
>NZ_VKHP01000883.1 GCF_010811875.1 Bradyrhizobium uaiense | reverse complement strand
ACCGAATGTTCGTTGAAGGAGTGCTGTGGATCGTGCGTACGGGGTCTCCCTGGCGCGATCTCCCGGAGGTCTTCGGCGATTGGAACAGCGTGTTCCGGCGCTTCAGCCGATGGAGCATCAAGGGTGTCTGGTGCCGCATCTTCGAGGCGATGTCCGATGATCCGGACTTCGAATATCTGATCGTGGATTCCACCATCGTCCGGGCGCATCAGCACGCCGCCGGGGCGAAAAAAGGGGGTCTGAAG
>NZ_VKHP01000088.1 GCF_010811875.1 Bradyrhizobium uaiense | reverse complement strand
CCTTGGCCGGACACACTGGGCCAGCTGCCTTCCATCGGGCCGCCGACTCCCGCCTGCTCGACCCGACCGTGTCGTACCATATCGGACTGCGCGGACCGGTCGCCTCGAAGGGGCTCTACGCGCACGCCGGCGAACTCGGCGATGCTGCGTTGAGACGCCTCGAGCTCGCCATGCCGCACGCGCGCATCTCCGACGTCGACTAGCCCGAGTTCAGCCAGGACATCCAAATCTGCGTCGGGGTCCACCGGTCGCAACTGGAGCGATTGTTCGCGTACGCTCTGCGGCCCGAGGCGGGCGCCCAGCCGGGTTGCGTGTTGACCGCCATCAAACGGAATTCCAGCGATCACCGCCCGCGACTGCGGAGGTACGCGGGTCACGAACGGCACGCCCATGAAGGTCAGGGGCGGCGCCGCGTCGACGGGGACGTTTTCAGCCGGACTCATGCTGCAAGCACGTCGAGGTACCGGTTCTGCACCTCGAAATAGTTGCGGGCGTACCATTCGGCATCAACCACAATCTGGCGTGCAATATTCTCAGGTGATCCGGGGTTTTGCGCCTGCAGCTCGGCCGGAACCAGCTTGTTCGCTGCCGGATTGATCGGCCCCCACCCCAGCTTCTTCAGCAGTGCCACCTGCAGGTAAGGATCTTGCGATAGCGCGACCCAGCGCCAGGCGTCTTTGACGTTCTTAGCCCCCTTCAGCACGTTCCAGGCAGCAATCAGCAGAATGCCTTCGTTGAAGTGGTAGTCGATCCGACCCTTGGTGTCTTCCTTCACGCCTTGAGCGCGGGTGCTCCAGAGACTTCCGATCGAGACTTCACCAGAACGAAGCAGTTGCTGCGCTTCCGAAGTGTTGCTGTAGAAGATCGTCTCCGCCTTGATCTGACGCACTTTGTCCAATCCGCGATTGACGTTCAACGGATACAGCTTGTCGGGTGCTACACCGTCCGCCAGAAGAGCGGATTCGAGCACGCCCTCGACGTTGTTGCGTAGTGCGCGCTTGCCCTTGAAGGTTTGAAGGTCCCAGAAATCCTTCCAGGTTCGCGGCGGCGTTGAGCCAAAGCGGACCGCGTCGTAGGTGATGACGAAGGAGAAGAAGTAGGAGCCGACGCCCCATTCGGTGCGAAACTGACTGGGCACCGCGTTGATATCGACGATGGATTCGTCGACCTTCTCGAGGAGACCCTGCCGACCGAGCTCCAGGGCCGATAGAAGGTTGCGGTCGGCCACGTCCCAGCTGACATTGTCCGATTCGACCAGCGCCTTGATCTTTCCCGGGGTTGGTCCCGTCGTGTCGAAGGCGACATGGATCTGCGGATAACGCTTGACGAATTCGGCCGCGAGGATGTCCCGCTGCGCTGGCAGTGCATCGCCACCCCAGTTAGCGACCACCAACTCGCTCTGTTGCGCCCGGGCCGAAGGCAGGAAGCTCAACGATCCGATGCTGACGCCAAGCGCCGATAGGACCTGGAGGAAGCGGCGGCGATGGACGGTCTTGCCTTGCGTTTCGCGCCGCACTGACTGCTCAAGGTGCTGCATGTAGCCGGTATCATACGTAAAATCAGACATGGGATATCCTTTCAGGTCAGGCAATTGTGTTGGGCGATGGAAGGGAACGAAGGCGGCTGCCGGACAACGACGTGGCCAGCAGCGCCAACAAGGTTGCGAGCAGCGCGAGACTACCGAGGGCGGCGACGACGGGATCCAGGTTCAGGAACAGGCTCTGCCAAATCTGCTTGGGCAGCGTGATCACGTTGCGGCTCGTGATGAACAGGGTGACGACGATTTCGTCCCAGGAGGTCACGAACGCGAATATGAATCCGGCCGCGATCCCGTATCGGATCTGGGGCAGCAGCGTGCGCCACAGAGCTTGTGCAGGTGAAGCCCCGAGGCTCCGCGCCAGTTGCAAGGTCGCCGGATGCACGGATGAGAGCGAGGCCGAAACTGACAGCACGACGAAGGGCAATCCCTTGATCGCGTGAACGAGCACGGTGCCTGCGAAGCTATCGAACAATCCGATGAACGATAGAGCGCGATGGTATGCAACCGCGTGGATGATGCCGGGCACGATCAGCGGGCCCAGCATCAGGATCTGCAGCAGGCGCACCATGTTCCCCTGCCGCTGCCATGCGCCGAGGCAGAAACTGAGGCCGATGAGGAGCGCCAGGCAGGCGGCCGGCAGCGCGACGCCCACACTCTGCAACAAGCTGTCGCGCCACGCCGGTTCGCTGAACAGGCGCCAATAATGCAGCGTCGACAAGCCATCGTGAGGCATCGACAGGTAACGCGTGTCGCTGAACGACATCGGGATAATGGCGACCAGGGGCAGCACGAGAAAGACAACGACCGCACGGCCGGTTGATTCAGCCAGTCGGGTCGGATGCAGGGAACGCGGCGATGATGCACTCATGTCTTCGGCTTTGCGGTGGCCAGCTCGAGCAAGTGGCTGAAACGCCAGACCAGCGCGCCGGTGACGAGGAGCAGCAACGTGCTCAAGGTGGTCGCGATGTCCCAACGCAACGTCTCCGTCACCTGGATGGAGATGAATTCGGCGACCATGACGGTCTTACCACCGCCCAGCATGGCAGGCGTCAAGTAGAACCCCAGCGACATGATCGAGGTGAGGAACGCGGCCGCGGCCAAGCCGGGGCGAGAGAGCGGCAAGAACACGCGTATGAAGGCCTGCCGCGGACTTGCACCCAGTGACCGCGCCAAGTGCGGCAACGTGCTGTCGATGCGGGCCATCTGAGCGTAGATCGGCAGGATGGCGTAGGGCAGCATGTAATGGACCATGCCCAGGACTACACCGAACGAATTGCGGACCAGCGACACCGGCTGGTCCAGCCAGCCCCAACGGATCAGGATGCTATTGACGATGCCGCCCGGCGAGAGCAATGCGATCCATGCATAGTTGCGGACCAGCACCGATATCCATAGTGGCAACAGCACGCCGGCCAGCATCAGCTTCCGTGCGACAGGCCCAGCCTGAACCAGCGCGTAGGCGGTGATGTAGCCCAGCAGCAGCGTGAGACCCACAGTCAGCGAACTGATCCAGAGCGTCTTGCCGACAACCGCATGAACGGTCGCATTCTGAAAGATCGACCAGTAGTTTCCGATGCCGGGTACCGGGACCAGAAAGCTAAGCGCGACCACAGCGCCCAACGGCAGGAGATAGCAGGCGATGAGTACGAGGACAGAGCCGATCACCAGACCGTCCTGCACCGACAAACCCCGAACCGGGGCAATCTGAAAACGGGCACCCGCGAACTCGCGCCCCAACGCTATCGCCGAAGGGAGGATCATGCCGCCAGCTCGGGTGACGTCGCTGAAGCCGCGGGCGAAATCGTATCGGCCTCTGGCAGGCACCACAGCCGTTCGGCGTCGAAGGCAAGCCAAACCTCATCGCCCGGCACTGGCGGCGATGCCGCGGCCGTCAACGTGACTGTCAGGCTTTCGTGGCCGACAGCGACGATGACATCTGCCGAGGCGCCATGGAAGGTGTGGTTGACCACAGTGCCGAGGATGCGGTCCTTCGTGCCTTGCGATGAATGTCCGACCTTGGTGAGGACAATGGCCTCGGGCCGAATAGTGAGACTGCAAGGACCTTCGAATGGGGCAGTTACCCCGGCCGCGATCCGATGACCGTTCCAGTGGAAGTGAAGTCGGCCGAGGGGCCCGATTGCGGCTGTCGCCTGCAACAAGTTGTTCTTACCGAGAAAATTGGCGACGAAACGGGTCGCGGGCTGAGCATAGATCGAGCGCGGGGTGCCGATCTGCTCGATACGGCCATGATTCAAGACCACGATGCGATCCGAAAGCGCTAGCGCTTCCTGCTGGTCATGCGTCACGTAGACGAAGGTCGTGCCAACCTGGCGATGAAGCCGCACGAGCTCGGCTTGCAGATCGCGTCTCAGCAAGGCGTCAAGCGCGCTCATCGGCTCGTCCAGCAACAGCAAATCAGGTTCAAACGAGAGTGCGCGGGCCAATGCGACCCGTTGTTGTTGTCCTCCCGAAAGCTCTCTTGGAAGCCGGCTTTTCACACTCCCGATCTGCAGAAGCTCCATCACCTGCCTGACGCGGCCGTTGATGGATGCGCTGCGGCTGCGGCGAACGCGCAATGGAAATGCGATGTTCTCGTAGACCGTCAGATGTGGAAACAGGCCGTAGCCTTGCGGCACGACGCCAAAGCGGCGCGCCTCCGGGGCCAAGCGCGTGATATCGCGTCCATTGAGCCGTACAATGCCCTGGTCCGGTTCAGCAAATCCTGCCAGAATCGCAAGCAGCGTCGACTTGCCCGAGCCGGATGGTCCGAGCAAGGTCAGGAACTCACCCTGCGTCACATCGAGCGAAACGGCTTCCAGCGCACGCAGCAGCCCGTAGCGTTTGCAGATGCTATCGATCGTCAGAAAGCTCGATGACATCACAGTTCAGAAGCCCCGCGCCGCGAAATGTTCGACTAAGATGACCAAAGTCTGCATTGTCGTTGTCTCGACAGGAGTTCAGTTCATCCGCGATCCATCAAGATGCCAGATGCTGCTGCGGACAAAAACCCGATGTCTAGCGCCGCTCACAAAAAGCGATAAAATCACCCTGCAGAGCGCGCCGGCAGCCATTCTGTTTCTTGTCAGGTGCGGTACTTGGAAATGCCATCATACATTGTCGCCATCGTCGCCACTCGACCGTTCTGTCTAACAGGCATAGCATCGCGTTTTGTGGGTCTGGCGTGAATCCTTTTCATGATCGGACGATTTCTCAGTTTCGTGGGAGCTGACGGATTTGTAGCATGCGGGGCGCGATCCCGACCGGACGGGGAGGTCGTCTGACGAACGCTTCCATGTTTGGCGGCGCAGGGCGCGCTGAGCCTGTAAAGGGAATAGTCTTGTCAAAAGATCGGTTGCGTGGATAGGCAATCGCATTGGGGAGCGCTTCGAAACTTATGGATGGTTTAGCTGTGGCACACGCCGCGAATCCCATCCGGACTGGGCTTTCTGCGTATCCGGGTTGATAACTGAAGGGAGAACTGACATGACCGATCGTGCCGAAGCAGCTGATGCAAGTCCGGCCGCTTCTCCGATAGCGAACGAGATTGGAATTCTGGAACGGCGCCGCATCGAAGCAGGCGTCATAGCGCCCATTTACGCCGTCATGCGCGAACGCTTTGGCGAGGAGCAGGCCAAGGGCGTCATCGAGACGGCGATCAAGCGCGCGGCGATCGCAAGCGGCAAGTACTTTGCTGCCCGAACACCTGGCGGCACCAACCTGCAGACGTTTCGGGAGCTCCAGGTACTCTGGACCAAGGATGATGCTTTAACCGTCGAGATCGTGACAGCGACGGATGATCGATTTGACCTCAACATCCATCGGTGCCGCTATGCCGAAACCTATCGCGAGATGGGTCTCGGTGACATCGGCCATCTCCTGTCGTGCAACCGCGACGGCGTGTTCTGCCAGGGCTATGATCCGCGAATCAAATTGACGCACACCCAGACGATCATGGGAGGGGCCGACCACTGCAACTTCCGTTATCGTCTCGAAGAGGGTGACGAGACCCCGGTCGCGGAGCGGCCCTAGCTTTCCGGTACCATTTGAAAGAGAGAATTGGACGCGTCAAAGCCGTTCGTTTCCGTTATGTGGGAGGTCTGAAGGATTATTGCGCTGTCCCACAGGGGTGGATTGGCCATGCTCTCCGTCGGCTCCCCCGGGCCGTGCCAGGCGAGCGCGGTCCATAGCCGCGGGGGTGAACAACTCGCGATCCGGCCATCACCCGGCGGCGGGAGCTCAAAGCGGCCAAAGGCCTCACCGGATTGCCGATACGCTCTTGCGCCACGCGCGCAACAAAGTTGGTGGTCTTCAAGCCCTCCGTCCGAATGTGGCGCTCGATCCGATCATTGACCCGCCCTGCTATTCCTTCGCCGCGGCCGAAGCCGATTTGCCCCAAAATACCAACTTTCTGTGTACGGACCGGACGACCGCGCTGCCCGTGATACCCAAGGCCGCAAGACTAAAAAGGGCCGCAAACATCACGCTGGTATCGAGGGTCGTCGAGGCCGCGCTGATGAGATAGCCGAGCCCTTCGGTCGATGAGATGAACTCAGCTACGATCGCGCCGATAAGACTGAGCACGACGGCGATCTGCAGGCCGGCAAAGATCGTTCCCGCCGCGGCCGGCACCTTGATACGGACAAAGGTCCGCCACCGTGATCCGGAGTAGGCGCGCATCATTTCGATCAGCGTGGGATCGGTCTGGCGCAAACCAGCGACCGTATTCACAAACATCGGAAAGAAGCAGATCAACGCTACCATGACAATTTTCGATTCCAGGCCGAAGCCGAACCAGACAATGATGAGAGGCGCCAATGCCACCTTTGGCATCGATTGGAGCGCAACAATATAGGGCATGACGAGCCGCTCGACCGCAGGCCACTCCGCCAGCGCGGCGCCGATCAGGAGCGCCGATCCACAACCGGTGACATAGCCCAGCAAGGTCGATTTGAGCGTGAAGACGAGATGCTTCCAGAACTCGCCGGCGATATAGCCGCGCTTGAGTGCCTCAACAACAGCTCCGGGCGCCGGCATGAGATAGTTCGGGACATGGAACCAGATGATCGCGTAGTGCCAGATCGCGATGATCACTGTGGCAGACAGCAACGCTGTAGCGGCCGAGCGCACACGTTCCATATCCTAGCCAATCTTTACAAGATCGGTGAAGAGTTCGCGCAGATCCCGCGTCAGAGACACAAATCGAGAGTCCGACATGGTGGCAAGGGTTCGCGGTCGCGGTATATCGACGTTGATGTCACGGACAACACGACCGGGGCGCGCCCCCATCACGACAATCCGATCCGACAAGAAGACCGCTTCCGGGATACTATGGGTTATGAAAATGACGGAACAGCGCTGGACCTGCCAAATCCGCTGCAGTTCGACCATCATGTGCTCGCGCGTCATGGCGTCGAGGGCCGCGAACGGTTCGTCCATCAGAAGAAGCGATGGCCTGTGCGCAAGTCCGCGGGCGATCCCGACGCGCTGGCACATGCCGCCAGACATCTCTCCGGGATATAGGTCTTTATAGGCCGAAAGCCCGACCAACCGCAGAAGCTCGTGCGCTCGCGCCAGACTGTCTTTGCGGTCAAGGCCCAGATTTTCGCTGGGCAACATGACGTTCTTTATCGCGGTTGCCCACGGGAGCAATGTTGGTTGCTGAAATACGATTCCGGTATCGCGGCCGGGACCCTGTATCGGGCGGCCCCGAAAAGTGAGCTCGCCGCTCGTCGGTTGAAGCAAGCCCGCGGCAAGTCTAAGGAAGGTCGATTTGCCGCATCCGGAAGGACCCAGGATCGATAGGAATTCGGCTTCATCGAGCGTGCAATTTAGATTTTCCAAGGCCGTCGTCGAGCCACGACGTGCCGGGTAGACCATCGAGACCCCAGTTGCGGTCAACAACGGATTGGTCACAGGTTGGGGCGAAGGCGCCTCGTACGTCGAAAGGGCGAGCTTGACTCCCTTCATAACGCGCTTCTGGCTTTCTTGAGGACCTCGTCGTGATCGAAATCGTTGAACTGAGGCACGAACTGATTTGTATAGAGCGACTCAACGTCGATATCGGTCGTCGACAGTTGACCGCCCGCGTGCAGCACCTCGACAAAACTGCGCCATGCGCCCTTGGGATACTCCCCGAACTGGGCGCGCGCGTCAGGCTCAAAGGACACCAGTTTTGGCAGTCGCGACTGAAGAACACGCAGGTCCTGCGCAAGTTTGCTTGCATCATCACCTTTCGTCGGCTTTTGATTCGGAAACGCGCGCCAGAACGCTTTGACGCAACCCGCCGGGTTGGCGTTGGCGGCAATCGTTGCCTTCGCGATGGCTCGGCCGAAGCCAGCCAATATTTCCGGTCGCTCCCTGATCGTATCTTCATGGGCGACGAAGCCGTCCGACAGGAGGCTTTGATATTTCGCCGGCATGGCAAGGCGGCGCAACGGAACGCCGATGTTCTCGATAACCGCAAGCATCGAGTCGGCAAGATTGAGCGCATCGACCTGGCCCTTTTGCAGAGCAAGAGCTGCTGGAGCCCCTGTCCCGACCGGGACCAGCTCATATTCGGCCGGTTCGAGACCGAGTTCTCGCAGCAGCGCGCGCGTTGTCGATAGATTGCCCCAAGTCAGGGCGCCGACCCCAAGCTTTTTTCCCTTCAGTTGCCGAAGATCCGTGATCTGGCTCTCGGCGAGCACGCCGAATTCCCAAAGGCTGCGGCGTACCGAGTTGTAGAAATAGCGCATCGGCAGCGGATCCTTGCCGGGCTGCCGTGAGAGGACAAGCGGATCAGGGCTTGGAAAACCTACCGTCACTCGCTTGTTCGCAAGCTGCGGGAACAGCACGCCGCCGCCCTGGAATTCGAGATTTGTGACCTGCAAACCTTCTTCCTCCAGGAAGCCCATCGATGTCGCGAGAATGACGGGCGCGAGTGAAACCGTGATATTGGTCACCTCACCAAGTGAGATCGTCGTGGTGGCCGCGTTGCTCGGACGCATAATCAAGCTCGCCAGCGCAATTCCGCCGAAGACGCGCCGGCTCATCCCATCTCTCATCGATCATACTCCCACCTGGAGGTGCTCCAAACCACCTCCGCACAGAATTACAGACAGCGAAGTTGTCGGCTCCTCGATCGGCGCTGACCTGGTTTAGTGCGCGAAGTCAGCAACGTCCTTCAGAGCATTTTTGAACAGGGGCGTCTCGATCGAGGTAAATGTTTTAAGACTTGCCCCAAGCGCAATGCTCACGTTCGCTCGCTCCTCGACAACATAGAAAGGTCTTCCCCGGATCTGATCCTACCCTTGCCGTCTTGCGCCGTTCGCGGCGACCGTTAGCATGTAGAGCGGGATAACCGCGAAACGAGCCTTGGGCGCGTAACGCCGGGAGGCGTTGATCACGTCCTCTTGTGAACACTTAGTGGCATTTCACGATGACGAGACAGAAGCAGCCCCATCCCCCGCACCGCGCATGTTGCCAAGACGTTAGATCAATCGAAGCCCTTCCATGAATCGAAATCGCTTCAACCGATGAATCTAACTCAGCCGGCAAGTCATCGCATTCCGTTCGCGCCCTTGCGATGTTTCGAAAGCTTTGCGCGTCTTGGAAACTTGGCGGCGGCGGCCCTGGAGCTTGGCATCTCGCCCTCGGCGGTCAGCCATCAATTGACGGCGCTCGAAGATCATCTAGGCGTTGCCCTGACGATCCGCCGCGGTCGGGCGCTCGTTCTCAGCGCCGATGGGCGCAATTATTTCGAGGCGGTTAGCCCGGCCTTTGCTACGCTGCAAAACGCGACTGCCCAGATGAAGCAGAGGGAGCTCGCGCAGCCAATGATTGTCAGCGCTCTGCCGCTGATTGCGACGGCCTGGTTATTGCCGCGACTGAAAGCGTTTCTCGCTCGAAATCCAGATATTGAAATTCAGCTCCAGTACGCTCGTTATCGAAATTATGCGAGCGACGCGGCCGATCTTTCACTGCGCTTCGGCCGCGGGGAATGGATCGGCTATGACAGTGAGCTCTTGCTGGATGGAGGCGTCGTTCCGGTCTGCAATCCGGCCATCGTCCGTCAATATGGCCCGTTCGCAGAGCCGCGCGATCTGCTTCGCGCGCCACTCGTCCATGATGGCTTGTCGGACGGCTGGTTGCGATGGTTCGCGGCGCAAGGTGTTTACCCTTCGATACCGTTGAAGGGCATGATCTGTGAAGACGGATTGCTGGCGGGATCGGCGGCTAGCTCGGGCATGGGCGTGGCCCTGCTGCGTCCGCTTCTCATCGAACCGCAACTGAGAGCCGGCGAATTGGTGGTCGTATCGGACCATAAGCAAACAGATGAGAGAAACTATTATCTGTGCGTGCGAAACGATACCGAACCCGCACCCGAAGTACGCCGGCTCAAGGCGTGGCTCAAGGCACCCATTCAGGGTCGCAAGTAGGCTCGGTAAGAGTTTTGTTGCCCTTAAAGAATGATAGATAACGATCGCTCCGATCGCACGTCTGATTGAACAAGCGTCGCAGTCGCAATCAGTCGCGAGGTGCCACCGAATCAAAGGATGCCGATCTCCGCCTTGCGGCGATGCTGAAATCGCGATGTGTGCCTCTTTTGGCACGTTATTCACGATAACTGTCATTCGCGCCGGTGGCCAAGCCTGACACGCTCGGCCACAATTCAAGCTCCGTTCGGTCGATTTGGAAACCTCGTCGCTCGATCAGCATTCGCGACGCTTTCAAATCGGTGCCGTCGCTTTGGCAAAGGTAACGTCGGTCGACCCCAACAGGAGCAAATCGATGAAAGTAAGGCTGATACGCAACGCGACCCTGAAGTTGAACGTCGCTGGCCGAACGATCTTGATCGATCCGTTCTTCGCACCCAAGCATAGTCTGTCGTCCTATGCCGGGCGGTCGCGTAACCCGCTCGTCGACCTGCCGGTCGACCCTGATGAGATCCTCGATGGCGTCGAGCTTGTCATCGTTTCGCATCTGCATTCGGATCATTTTGATTCCGTTGCGAAATCACTTGTACCGAAGCATCTGCCGCTGATTTGCCAGCCAGGAGACGAGGACAAGATCCGTACGTCTGGATTCGAAAACGTAACGCCCCTGCTCGATCAGATTGATTGGGAAGGTATCAACCTGACACGGCGCGAGGGCCGTCATGGCTTCGGCTCGGTCGTCGAGAAGATGGGCTCTGTCATCGGCTTCAGCCTGGAAGCGCGAGGTGAGCCAACCTTTTACTGGTCCGGCGACACGGTATTTTATCCGGCCGTCGAAGAGACGATCCGTACCACCAATCCTGACATCATCGTCATTCATCCCTGCGGAGCCCTCTGGCAGAACGATCCAATTGCCATGGACGCCGAGCAGGCCGTGGCGGTGTGCAAGGCCGCTCCTCATGCGGTCGTCGTCGCGACCCATCTCGATACACTGGACCATGCAACGGTCAGCCGCGGCGATCTGCGCAAGCATGCGCAGTCGCGCGGCATTTCTCCCGAGCAACTCCGCATTCCTGACGATGGGCAGATACTTGAGTTCAGTCCAGTTCGCCAGACGGCGTGACCCTCGCGGCAGCATCGAGCAGGTGACATTGCTGCGATCTGCAACGTTGGTCTGTCGTGTTTTGCCGTTCAAAACCGCCATCCAATTGCCCATTCAGAGCGAGCCATGTCCGAGATAAGGCGGCCCGGATCGGTCGCGGCGAGAGTCCGCTTAGGGCGGCGTCGTTTGCTGCAGGGCTTGGCGGCCTTCTCCATGCCATTCGCTGGCGGCCCAGGGAAGGCGCGAGCCGAGCCCTCAGTGGGAGGGTCTGAGGCGCGACCGAAGGAAATTCGCCTTGCATACCAGCGCGGCGGTATTCTGGTTATCGCGCAGCAGCAGCGCGTACTCGAAAAAGTCTTCCAGCCGACCGGGGTGGTGGCGACCTGGAAACTTTTTTCATACGGGAGCCCTGCGCTCGAGGCGGTCAATGTCGGCAGCATGGATTTTTCGTCCTCGGGAAATACACCGGCCATCTTCGCTCAAGCCGCGGGCTTCGATTTCCAGTATATCGCCGCGCAGCCAGCCGGAGATGGCAGTGAAGGAATCGTGGTGCTTCCGACATCGGGGATAGACCATGTCGGTGGTCTGAAGGGCAAAAAGGTTGCGGTCGCAAAGGGAACCAGCTCGCACTATTTCCTGGTTGCGGCGCTCGCGAAGGTTGGCCTTGGATACGAGGATGTCAGTCCGGTCTTCTTGGCGCCTTCTGATGCACCCGGGGCTCTCGCGGGTGGTGATGTCAGCGCCTGGACCGTTTGGGATCCTTATCTCGCGCTTGCGGAGAAAAACCTCAATGGACGGGTGATCGCGGCCCTCGGCCCCGACATCAAGTCCTATAACTTTCTCGTCGTTCGTCGCTCGTTCGCGAACGCGTATCCAGAGACGGTACGGGACGTATTGCATCAGCTACGTCCAATCGGCAATTGGGCCCAGAGCCATCGCAATGAGATCGCCCGACAGCTTGCCGAGATCACCGGCATTGAGCTTGATGTTCAGCGTCTCGCGGCCGAGCGTGCCAACTACGCCATCACTCCTGTGACCGATGACATCGTCGAAAAGCAGCAGGCCCTAGCCGATCTGATGTTCAAATTGAACCTTATTCCAAAGGCGATCAGGATACGCGACGCTGTCTGGGATTGGCGAGAATGATCGCGGTGTCCTTCCGTGACTTTCGTGATGCCCCTTGGGGAGCCGCCAAAATCGAACACGTCGCAGGATGAGCATCGCCGGGTCGTGCGGGTGGGATGGATATGATCATCGATAGCCACGTTCACGTGGGTACATTTCCGTCGATTGAGAGTGCGGGGCAATTTCTATCGACAGTTCCCGATGTTGTCGCCTTTCGAACGCGACATCGCGCGTTATATGAGCGCTTTGTGCACGAAGAAGCCGCCGACAATGGCGAGACGCTGATAGCCGATATGAACAAGTTCGGGATTGACAGGGCGATTGTCCAGGGCCGTCCCGGTATTACCAACGATTTCGTGGCGAGGATCGCGGCCCGCTACCCCGACCGGCTGATCCCGATCGCCGTACCAACGCCCTGGCCAACGCCCGTAGATGATCCTCGCGACGAAGAGAAAATGATGTCTCCCAAGGCCGTCGCTGGCGAGCTGGAGCGATGCATTTCGGACCTTGGGATGATCGGCGCCGGTGAAATATTCGTACGGCGCCTGACGCGCACACTTCAACCTGAGGACATTGCCGACGATTTGGCTCCGATGATGGACGTGCTCGCACGTCGAGGGATGAGCGTCCAGATCCCCACGGCATGGACGCAGCTTCCGGGCGGGCTCTTCTACGGAGATCCCATATGGGTCGACGAGGTGGCGAACCGATATCCTTCCGTTCCAATCATTCTAACCAAGATGGGAAGGGGAATTGATCACTGCTTCGAGAACTGCCTGGCGGTCGCAATGCGGAACGAGAACGTCCACCTGGAGATATCCGGATCATCATCGGCCCACGCGAGGCGCGCCCTGCAGACAATTGGCCCAACGCGCCTGCTGTTTGGAACCGACTGGTCGCCGGTCTGGAGATTCGTGCGAACTCCCGAGCCCGTGGTGTCAAAGGCCATTCGGATTGTCGAAGAAGCCACCAACGACCTGGACGTGAGAGAACGATTATTCAGCGCTACCGCTCAGATCCTGTATGGTGTTTCAAGTTTCCGAGGGGACGTTGCATAACCAGGTCAATAGATCCGGGCCTTCTTCTTAGACCTACGAACACCTGCAGGAAGGTGTCGTTCAGGACCTCTGCTGCGGCGGGAGCGTGGGAGCTGGACCCATTTCAGTGCCGGGTGGCGCCTCGATGTCCGACCGGTTTGGCACGATCTTCATTGTATCTGTCATGCCTGCCTCTGGCCAAACGGCGACAACTGGGTACCAAGGTGGTTTCGCATAGGAGAGCGGGGGCAATGGGTAACGATACGGGGACCAGACGAATTTCACTATCGCGCCGTGCCGCTCTGGGAGGGGCAGGCGCTTTGGGGCTGGCTGGCTCGCTAGGGATCATCGCGAAGCCAGCCATCGTCCGCTCAGCTGATTTGCAGAAGGTGCGACTGGGATGGGCGCAGCCGGCGGCCTGCTATGCCCCGCTCGGCTATGCCGCGCAAAAGGGAATCTTTGCAAAGCACGGCATTGATGTCGAGCTCGTTGATTTTCTCGCCGGCGGCGAGAACGCGCTGATCCCCTATATCGCCTCCGGCAAGGTTGACGTCGCCGCGGGATTTCTCCTGGGCTGGCTGAAGCCGCTCGACGAAGGTCTCGATGTCAAGCTTATCTCGGGTACGCACGCAGGGTGTACGCGTCTACTGGTTGGACACGGCAGCGGCATCGGACAGCTCGCCGACCTCAAGGGAAAGACCATCGCAGTCAGTCAGTTGAACGGCGCCTCGCAGCAGATATTCGCGGTCGGTCTGATCAAGCTCGGCATCGATCCCGAGACGGAGATCACCTGGAGGGTGTTCCCCGGCAATCTGCTGTCTGCCGCCGTGCAGAAGGGCGAGGCCGATGCCCTCGCGCATTATGATCCGCAGACATTTGGTTGGATCAAGGACGACCACCTCACGGAAATTGCCAACAATCAGACCGGGCCCTACGCCAACATCAGCTGTTGCACCATCGGCGCCAACTCGGCCTTCTTGCAGAAGGATAGGGGCGTCGTCAGATCCGTGGTCGAGGCGATCCTCGAGGCCCATGAGTATGTCGCCGACCACCCAGCCGAAGTCGCGAAGTTCTACGAGGACACGTACAAACCGCCGGTACCGGAAGAAAGGCTTGCAGAACTTCTCGGTCAACTCGCCTATCACCACCATCCCGCCGGTGAAGCTCTCGAACGTGAGATCGTCGAGCAGATCGAGGATCTCAAATTGATCAAGGTCTTCAAACAGAATGTCGACGCCAGGGCTTGGGCGAAGAAGCGCACTTACAATGTATTTGCGTGACCGATCAGCTGTGGCGATGCCTCAGCTGACGACATTCGGAAACAAGGTCGAGACATCTTCGACACATGTAGTCGACCTGCAAGGAGCGATGGCATGGTTTGCCGCGGCGGCAGAAATCCTGGCTAGGCCGGTCTCATATGCCCTCGCGTAGACCTTGCTACGGCGCCGCGCAGAGAATGCTAAGCGCGCAATCCACCTGATAGGTTCTCAATTCCATGACGCTCAGAATCGTCGCCGGATGGTTGCGGATGATTGGCGCGGTAGCAATCATTGCGGCGATTGGCTGGTGGGCAATGCTGTTTCCGGGCGTCATCGACAATACCGGCCTCACTTTCAAGGAGGCGTTCCCGTGCATCGCATTGAGCTCCGGTAGCTGCCTCTTGCAAAGCGCGATTTGCGGAGGCCGGCATCTCTTCGGGATCCAACACTACTCACCCGATCTCTTCTGGTGCGGTGTCGCGGTGGCGAGCGCGAGCTTGCTGATTACCAACGTGTTTCTACCGTCAAACGATAACATCTCCGCCGCTTCGATGGATGGATAACGATACCGGGAGAAAGCGTGATCCGGCCTTCCGTCTACCATCTTATGCAGGTTGGAACATCGTATGCGGGGTGAGAAACGGCTCGAATGCCGCCCATGCCTTGATGGCGGAATCAGGTTTGCCGCCAACATAGGCCATCACCGTGGCCCCTTCAATTAGAAGCATGATCTGCGCGGCCAGCTTCTCATGCGAGGTGACCCCCGCTTCGGTCAACAAGGAGGCGATATAGCTTTCCATGGCACGCTTGTAACGGAGTACGACGCGACGGACTTCCGATTTCTTGTCGTGAACCTCGCCGGCGACGTTGTTGAAAACGCAGCCTTCGAAGTTGGCGCGATGGAACCAGGCGTCGTGCCAGCGGAATATGGCCTTGATCTTGCCGCGCGGAGATCGGCTTCTGGCAACGAAGGCTTTCAGAGATTGCAACGAGCGGCGGCCGCACTCCTCGAGCGCCTCGACGATCAAAGCTTCCTTTGATCCAAATTGATTGTACATCGTCATCTTGGTGACGCCGGATTCGGCGATGATCCGTTCAATGCCCACGGCTTGGATGCCCTCCAGCTCAAACAGCCGGATCGCCGTTTCAAGAATTTTTTCTCTCTTTGATTGCATTCGAGAAGATGGGATTGGTTGCCGGCAACGAGGTTAGAGCAAAGAATTCATAAAGGCTATAGCGCGCGGCGCAATTGCATTGATTCTTTCGTTCGCTCTTGAGCTCGGGCAAGCCTCCCCTTTGCGACGGTTTCGATTGGCGCCTTCAGCCCTCCGGACGAGGTCGCTTGGTTGCAAGTTGCCGAGGGTCGTGCGGCGGCGATGTCGGTCATTTATGTACTGTTGGTGATACCGCCAGGGGCGCCCGGCGGATAGCGAGGCCTGGTCGTCGTGGCCAGTGCCTCGTCGCCAACGTCAATGTCTGCGGCGTTTCTCCGGGACAGCTTTCCGGAAACAGGTCCGGTATCGCACGGGACTTGTCGCCAGGTGAGCGCGAAAATGATGACGCAGCGTGTCGACCGAGCCAAACCCGGACATCGCCGCGACCTGCTCGACCGGCGTCCTCGTATCTTCCAGGAGCATCCTCGCATGTGTCATGCGTTCCTGCGTAATCCATTCTCCGGGCGAGGTCCCCGTCGCTTCGATAAACCTCCGAATGAAGGTTCGCCGAGACATGCGTACGCGCTCGGCAAGCTTCTCAATGGCCAAGTCTTCGTCGAGGTTTTGCCTGATCCAGACGAGCAGCCCCCCCATCGCATTGCGCACAGGCAGCACCTTTCTTGGAATATATTGCGCTTGTCCACCCTCCCGGCGCGCGGGGACGACCAGCCGGCGTGCGACTTCATTCGCAACGCGGGCGCCAAAATCGCGTTCAACGATGTGGATGCACAGATCCAGGCCCGCGGCCCGGCCCGCTGAGCTCAAGATATCGTTGTCGTCGACATACAGGACGCTCGAATCCACCAGAATATCGGGATATTTCTGGGCAAGCGCCTCTGCCTGAGCCCAATGCACCGCCGCGCGCCGTCCAGACAGCAAGCCGGTCGCAGCCAGCACGAATACACCGGCGCAAATGGTCGCGATCCGCGCGCCACGCGCATGCGCGGCTTCCAGCCTGTCGAGCAGGATCTTCGGCGGCAATGCGTCAATATCCTGCCAACCCGGCACGATCACTGTTGTGGCCTTGTCCAGGGCGTCCAACCCTCTATTCGTGACGATTTGCACGCCGCACGAACTCGACCTTGCGCTGTGCTTCTTGTCGCTACAGACGACCACGTCGTACCAGTTCGGGCCCATGTTGGATAAACCGAACACCTCCATTGCAATTCCGAGCTCGAATGCATTGACCCCGTCGTAGGTCAAAATGGCGATCTTTGGGGCGCTCATATCCGCTCTGTCCGCAAGTCTGGTTGACACGATCTTCACGATAATCGGCATCTGCGCCAGTGGTCAATCTCGGCCTATCGGGCAACAATCACTTGCCGAGATGAATGGGTCAGCACAGGCGGGACGATACGTTGCTCGCAGAGGGCCGTTTAGGTGCGGTTGAGGAGAGGCGCGGGGGCGTGTCGGTCGCTATGCGGCTGATGCTGGAAGGGCTTGCCTGGATTCTCGTTGAGCCAATCCCCCTTCGGACACGATCGAGGCGTTTAAAGAGAGGAAAGCCATGAAACTCACTTCGTCTCCCGCTACCGATCCAACGCACGCACTTGCTGACGCGATTGCGTCGACCGCGGCCCGCTCCAGACCCGAGCGAGACCGATGGTATTCGCTATCCGTCCTCGTGTGCGGAATCTTTATGACGACCCTTGATCTATTCATCGTCAACATCGCCTTGGAGCGTATCCGGCGTGACCTTCACGCGAGTCCGGGCGACTTGCAGCTCATTATGGTCGCCTACAGCGCGGCTTACGGTGTCTTTCTTATGAATTGCGCCCGTCTGGGCGACCTGTACGGACGAAAGAGAATCTTTCTCATTGGCATGGGCGTCTTCACGCTTGCATCTGGCATGTGCGGTCTGGCGCCGTCATCCGCCTTCCTTATTGCGTCCAGGGCGCTTCAAGGCATTGGCGCCGCACTCCTGATGCCTCAAGTCCTGGCGACCATCCGCGTGCTGTTCGAAGGTGAAGCTCGCCCGAAAGCCTTCAGCATTATGGGCATTGTTCAGGGCCTGGCATCGCCGATCGCGCAAGTGGGCGGTGGCTTGTTGGTCACCTACGATCTCTTCGGCCTTGGCTGGCGGCTCGTTTTCCTGATCAATCTACCGGTTGGTCTCGCGACCATACTGCTCGGATACCTTTGGATCATCGAAACGAAAGCTCCGATCCCAGCGCAACTGGACGTCAAGGGTGCAGTCATTCTGGCCTTGGCCCTGCTGGTGCTGTTCGTGCCGTTTCTTGAGGGGCAAGATCATGGTTGGCCCTGGTGGTCCGTCGTCCTTCCTCTCAGCTCGTTGCCGATCTTCTATTACTTTGGACGTTTCGAAGCTTCACTGGTACGCCAAGACCGCGTTCCCATCTTCGATATCACAATGCTGTCCAGTCGCCGCCTCCTGGCGGGAGTCATTGGCGTATTTCTGTTCTTTGCCTCGATAAGTTCATTCTTTCTGTCTCTGACGCTGCTGCTCCAAACGGGCCTTGGTTATACCCCGCTGATCGCAGGGCTGATATTTGCACCGACCGCGCTCGCGTTCATTACAGCCGCGCGCCTCAGCCCCCGCATCATTCGTGGTGTGGGTCAAAGATCCCTGCTTCTCGGCATAAGCATCTTCTTTTTGGGACTTGCGCTCTCGGTGTTGGTCGCCTTCAACGCGCCGACCAGCGTACCACTTCTGGTGACATCGTTGATTTTCAACGGATTTGGACAGGGATTGACGATTCCTCTTGCGCTGAACGCCAATCTCTCCACCGTCCCTGAAGCGCAGGCCGGCCTCGCCTCCGGCATGGTCGGCACGATGCAAACACTGGGCGCTGCATTCGGTGTCGCGATCGTTGGCGTGATCTTCTTCGGTGAATTGCAAGGCGCGCAAGCAGCGGTAGCTGGAAAGGCGGACCTTTTTGGACACGCGCTTGGCACCGCGACTTATTTCAATCTGACCGCAACCGCGCTCAGCGCGTTCTGCTTCAGTCTTCTCACCAGGAAATCATAGCGAGAACGCGCACGCTGCACCTCGACCTTTCCTCGGAACATTTTTCGTGCCCGGCATCTGACAACGATCTCGATTTGCTCGGGATCGATTGTCTCGCATGGAGCTTTACTTTCCACCGACCCCAGACAGCAATAAGGGCGCGCAGTCTTTGGCTCTCTGCGCTGCGCTTGCTGGCGTTCCGCTGCGCCCCGATCGAATCCGATCGCGGTCATGAGATTCATCCACCACGATCGCGCGGCCAGTCGCGTCAGTGCGGGGTAACATTTCAATTGTCCTCGATACCGAGCGGGCAATGACTGACTAGTCACAGCGCTTCTCTGTGGGGATACGTTTTTGTGATGAGCTTCATGACTTCCTCTTGAGCGCATCACGTCCGAACGCAGGGCAGGCTGCGCTGGCGCGAGAGGAATGCTCTAATCCTTCTCGTTGAGCAGTCGCGATGCAATCTCCGCTCTTTCTGTCGACGAACATGGAAGATTTTTGTTCACCCGCATCTGATACCCGATGTCCGGGCGGCACCGATCCATCTCGTAGTGATCTGGGTTGTGCCGTTTCAGATTGCACGTCCTGCCTTGACAGTGAGCATCATCGCAAAGAGACTATACTGACCGGTCTATCTATTGGGCCGCATCTGTTTGAAGTTGGATAGCGAGCGTCAGGAAGTGTTCGATGCGCGATGATCTGCTCGAGATCCGACCTGCAGAGCGGCAGGCGATGCCGCCGCGGGTTCAGCGACTGAGTCTGTCGACGGCGGCGCAGGACACAAGCGGCGCGGTCTTGTGCGTCCCAGGTCGAACAGCGTGTTGCAGTTCCCGCGCCGCGCCGCTCAGAGCGTTCCGCACCCTTCCACGGGAAGCTGCTTAGCAGCAGCGACTGTCCCAATTTCCTCTCCTGAAAGAAGAAAGGAATGACCCATGAACCGTCTGAACGACGCCTTTCCGGCTGCCGGCGATCTGGCGACCGAGCTTCCGCTTCCCGACACCGAACGGCTGGATGCCATAAGCCGGCTCCGGGATTACCTTCGCTCCGAACGAAGGGCAATTTTGGAGGTCCTCACTGAGGCGGCCACCTTTCAGGCGGCAGAGGCTGAGATCCAGGCGTCCGAACGGGCGCTTGCCGGCGCCGTCGACGAGGTCCTGCGCAACCAACCGGTAGTGCTTGATCATCTGGCCGCCTTCATGCCGTCCAACGTTCTGCTCTATTCCTACATCCTCTACGCGGTCATTCCGTCGCTCTACATTCGCAAGATCTCCCTGCGGCCGTCGAGCTATGTGAAAGGACCTATGGAGCGCCTGCATGAACTGCTGAGCCCGCAGCACCGGCTGCCGATAGAGGTTCTTACCTGCGAGCAGAAAACCTTTGTCGATCAAGTCGCGCGAGAAGCCGACGTTGTCGTCTTTACCGGGACATTCGGAAATGCGGACAAGCTCCGCAAGAGTCTGTCAAAGAAGCAATTGTTCATCTTCTTCGGCCAGGGCGTGAACCCGTTTATCGTGGGCCCATCCGCTGATCTCGACAAAGCCGTGCGCGACCTCATTCAGGTTCGCCTGTTCAATTCCGGGCAGGACTGCATGGGCCCCGATGCAATCTTTGTTCCGGAAAGCCATGGCGAGGCATTTCTCTCGAAGCTGCAGGCGGAGCTCGGCAAGCTGACATTCGGATCTCGAAAACATCCCGATGCCGACTATGGGCCCCTGTTCTACGGCTCCGCGGTCGACGAAATATCGAAGTATTTGTTGGAGAACGAGCAGCGCATTGTCCACGGTGGTGCGGTTCGGTATTCCACACGCCACGTCGAGCCGACCGTTATATTCAGCTCTCTCCGTGACCGAGCCGACATCGTTGAATTCTTCGGACCGATCTTCAACGTCATCAGCTACGCTTCAGTTGAAGAGTTGGTTCGCGAGTTGTCGCTGGATCTGTATACCGAGCGGGCGCTTGGTGCGAGCGTCTATGCCGTGCCGGAGATCGAGGAATTTCTCCGCAAACGGCACATGGTTTCTGTGGACTGCACGCTGTTCGACATCGAGGATGGCAATTCGCCGTTCGGCGGTTATGGCCGGATGGCGAACTACGCTTGGTGCAATGGCGATCTGCGAATCGAGCCTATTCTGCTGTCGCGCACGATCGCCCGCATGAAGGGCAGCCGGTCATGAGTGCGTCGGTCTCGGCGTGGAGTGATGTCGCCCGGTTTATCGAATCCGCCGGTGCGAGCACGGTATTTGGCATACCGGGTGACGACCTCAGCATATTGCAAGCGCTCGAGGGAGGTCAGGTCAATTTCGTGGTGGCCAAGGATCAACGCAACGCGATGTTCATGGCAACCGGCTACGCCCTGGCCGCACGCAAGCTCAGCTTCTGTATCGTTGGCAAGGGACCTGCCGTCACCAATACCCTGACGGGGGTGCTGGAGAGCCGCGCCTCTTGCGCGCCAGTCGTGGTGGTCGCCGTAGGCACGGCGCGCAATCGCCTTGGCGCGCGGGCCTTTCAGGAACTCGACCAGGTTGCGGTCATCCGGCCGCTGGTGAAATGGGCCTTCAGGGTCGAGCATGCGGACCGCCTGCCTTGGGCGATCCAACGCGCGGCATTCGTGGCCACGAATGATTGCCCCGGGCCGGTCTATATCGAGATACCGGAAGATCTTGCCGAGAGCGTGCCGACCCAGCTTCACTATGATGCGCGCGGCCCGCATCATCCCAACATCTCGGCATCTGCGACAGCGGAGGTCGGCGCATTCATCAACAGATTGGAGCGACCGCTCTTCCTGCTTGGTGGCGGCTCCGTCGACGGTCGCAGGGCCGCATCCTATGGCGAGCTGGCAAGCAGAGTTGATGCCGCCGTGTTCACAACCGCATCAGGACGCGGCGCGATCAACGAGCGAGATCCGTTATTCTGCGGCCTGGCCGGTCTCTATACAGCCGAGCCGCTGCGCGTGCTTTGGGAGCAATGTGACGGCGTGGTGTCCTTTGGCAGCCGGCTGGAAGAGACCGCCACCCTCTTGATGGACGCCGAGCGCCTTCGCGGCAAAGTGCTCCAGATCAACGTCGTCAGCGAGGAAATCTCGAGCGTCTATTCCGGCCCCGCGATTGTCAGCTCCTGCGCCGGTATCGCCAATGCCCTTTTTCACGGCTACGGCTTTGAGCGCAAGCCGGGATGGTCGGAGCTCATTCGTGAGCGCAAAGCTCTCGCGTTTCAGGCTCGTCAGCTTGGCGTTGAGCACGCCAGGCAATCGAATGACCTTCAGATGGCGGCAGTCATCGAGCAACTTGAGAAGTCGCTGCCGAGCGATGCCATACTGGTCCAGGAGAACGGCCTGCTGGACATGTGGTCCTACTTCTATCCGTACTTCACCCTGGGTCCCGAGCAGCAATCGATCGTTCCCAGCGAACAAGCCAGTCTTGGCTTCGGTGTTGCCGCCGCGATCGGCGCCAAAGCGGCGAAGCCCGATCGGCCCGTCATTGCCCTTGTTGGCGACGGCGCATTCAACATCGGCCGGTCGGACCTCTCCACCGCCGTCGACTATGCGCTACCCGTCACTTACGTCGTGCTCAACAATGAGGGGTTTGGTTGGCTGGAGTACCAGTGGCGGAAGCGTGGCTTTGCGACAAAGCGGTTCGCCTTCACCAGCAACCTTGCGTCACACGGGCCGGGCGTTGCCCATTTTCCGGTCGATGGCACCGGTCAAATCAGTCGACAAATAGCGGCCGCGCTCGAGCGCAACAAACAGGGCCAGTGCGCGATCGTGGAGATCCGCACGAACTACGCCTCGCCGGCGCCAGGCGTCGAGGCGTTCGATTCCGTTTAGGAGCTGGAATATGGCAAGGACTACGAGTGCTGGTTACCCGTTCGCCAAGGTTCACAGCTGCAAGATCCACCCAGGGATCGGCATCGCGCGCGTTGGCAACAGTACCGAGGGCTATTACCTGGCTCCGGAGAGCCTGGAAGCTTCCAAGGATGCTCCGACCGGCGGCTATAAGGATGCAAGCGGTCGGGTAAAGCGGCAAGCCGCGAGGTTCAAGCTTTATGGCTACGACAAGGACGGAATTAACCTCGGCGAATTGCCCTTGCGGCCGACCGAAAACGACCGTTCCGCTGTCGAGGTCGAGTGGGGCGTCCATCTGGTCAACAAGAAGGGCGCCTGTTATCGCGTTCAAGATGGTCTGCCCAGGACTCCAAATGCGAAACTGCGCAATGGGAACGGGGCGTCCCATCACTATCCTGATACACGCGACCCCAACGAACGTTCCGAGTTGATCATCGATCCGAATGTTCGGACCATCGCGTCATCCGGCAAACCAGCCAGTTCGCGGTTTGATACCGGCAAGTTTCTCGGCTTCGAGGTCAATCTCGGCGAGCTTCAAATCGACGAAACCGGCCGGCTCCTGGTACTCGGCGGTTTGGGGCATGCGGCCTCGACAATTCCGGACAATCCCATTGGCGCTGATCCAAACAGTGCCGACTACTGGGCTAACAATGATTATTGGTACGACGATGTTTCGGATGGGCCGGTCACTGCCACGGTCACCCTGCCCGATGGGCGACGGATCGAGGTCTCCGATCCCAGGGATGCCGCATGGGTTGTCGTAGGCCCCCCCCAATTTTGCGCCATCAATCGATGCGCTCGTCACCTTGTACGATGTGATACGTGAGGTCGCCATCAACGCGGAGTGGCTGAAGGATCGGACGGATGTCGACTATTGGCGGGATATTCAGCCTCTACTCTCCCGAATGGATGATATCAGCTGGGTGAACAATGATGCGCGGCGAGGCCATAAATTCTCCTTCGCGCAGAGCACGTCAGCCGCCGATCGCGCACGCATTTTCGCGCTGCTGCGCAACCCGACGGCGACAAGCGGTACCGCCACCAAGCAGGCGTCAGCACGATTTATGCCGCCTCTGTACGGCGATGGCGGCCCAGGACAAAGCGGCGTCCCCGAAACGTGGTTTTCGCTTCTGCCGAGCCAATACCGGACGCTGGAAAAATGGAAACAAGGCGAGTTTGCCGGTGACCCGCAGCACCAGCCGCCGGAGCCGCATGCAACCAGGACGCCCGACGAGGACGTGAACGCGTTGCAGCGCGCTGTCCTGGATCAGGCCATAGGCGGCCCGTTCGCACCGGGGGGCGAGGTCAGCTCAATCATCAAGGATCCCGCCACCTACGTTGATGCATTCCGCATCGACAGCAATCGCATCAAGGCGGGAGATCTCACATCGAATTTGAGCCTGCCGTGGCATGCCGGATTGTATCTCAGGCGGCAGAGCTGGTGGCCACCTGCGCGCCCGGATGAGGTGATCGCACAGGACATTTTTGATGAGGTGAACTCACAATGGTCTCCGGGCGGCAAAAGCGTTCGCGAGGGTCTGGAAGGACGCGTCAAATGGGATCGCGGATTGGGCGTCAGTACGCTGTTGCGGCGGCCGTGGCAAAATCCCGCAACCGCGCAGGATGATCCGCGCGACTCAGCCCGGCGCGGCGCCGACGATATGGTCCGCTATTGGCACGAGCTTGGATTCGTGCGCCGGATTAGGAGCGCGAGCGGCGAATACGTCCATGTTGAAACCGAACGCAAGCCCTATGCGGGCATGGACATACGCTATCTGTTCCATACGCTGCTTAATCTGGAGGACCATCGCGGCTGCTTGGGCAAGGCTCAAGAATATGTCGAGAGCGTTCTGCAGGCCGCCCGAGATGTGCAAGAGCTGCCGTCGGCGTTCAATTTCATGAACAACATCCGGCCGTTTCGCTATTCGGAGGAGGTGTTCGATGCGCGCATGAAGGACATCTATGATGACTGCGTCGAGTTTGGCCTCACCGAGAACGGCAGGCCTTACAATGCCGCGAACGAAGAGCACAATCCCTACTTTTTCTCCCGGGAAAACGCGATCGAGCGGGTCAAGCAACTCACGCCATTCAACTTTCTCGACGGCGCCTGGTTGCGCAACATCCATCGCATGGGACCGATGGATGAGGTCAATTCGACACTGTTCTCGATCTTCAACGAGGAGCTCGGAGACGGGGTCGTTTCGCAGAATCACGCCAACGTCTACCGGGACCTCTGCCATTCCTTTGGCTTCTATCCACCGTCCGTTTCGAGCACAGCCTTCGCTTTTGACCCGCAATTCCTGGATGCGGCTTTCGAGAGCGCAACGTTCCAACTCGGAATATCGGAGTTTCCGAACCTTTACTATCCCGAGCTCATTGGAATGACGCTGTGGCTGGAGTGGACTGCTCTGGAACTGCATCGGGCCGCCTCGATCTTGGAAAATGTTGGCCTCAGCTCCCAATTCCATCGGCTGCATATCGCAATTGACAACGCCGAGGGCGGCCACGCGGCGCAAATCCTTCGTGCCGTGAAGCTCTACCTTCACAATGTGCTGCTGCATGGCGGCGATGAGGCTGTGCAAGAGCAATGGTCCCGCATTTGGGATGGGTATGTCGCCTATGCACTAACCTTTGCCATTCTGATGCAGCAAATCATCCATGTGCTGAAACGGCCGCGCTCCGTGGAAGAGAAGCTCGTCGAGCTGATCAGCGAAAAGAAGGCTTACGGACAGTACAATCACGGCAGCAAGAAGCTCGGCAACATTCCAATAAATCAGTTCTTCAACAGCCCAAAAGTGTTCCTTGATGCGCTGATTGAGCACGGATACGTCGTGCCTGGTGACCCCAATGGCAGCCGGTTTTTCAAACTCCTCGAGTTTGGCGGTGGCATGTACCGCGTCTTTACCGAAGCGGAAATCAAGCTGTGGCACGATTGGGTCAAGGACGAGGCGCCTTATTTCAAGCTGAAGGACCAGCAGCGGCCGAAATCCCTTGACGAACAAAAGCTCGACCAGGCGTGCCTGACAAAGTTCAAGTTCGTTGAGCAACTGGCCGCCGAGAGAATAACGAACATACGCCAAACGGTATCGCCGCGGCGGGTGTTTCTCTGGCTTGATGCCATCGACCGGAAGCATCGAGGCACAAATGGCGCGAAAGCCGCGTCTAATTACAAGGTGGAGAAGGCCAACGCGGTCGCTGAGCGATACAATAACTGGCTTGCGTGGGGGATGGTGCGGTCGGTCTATCATATGGTCAATCAGATTCGCATCCCGGATGCCGTGGTCCATGGGAACGACCTCGTCAGGCGCCTCTTGGACATCAGAGCTGCCTCCGATTTTCCGGTGGCTGCGCACCAGTTTCTGGAAACTCTGAAGGTGAGGCTCTTGGATATCGCGGACGGAGAGCCACTTCGCGCGCTTGATACAAGTCTCTTCGGGCCGCTCTTGGATGCGACCGCGCCCGGATGCGATGGCAAGCCCATACGGGTATTGTTGAAGGCGTGGATCGATCAGGGAATGCCCTTGCCGAATATCGCCGACAGAAACCCGAAGGCGCTGCGGCTTGAGGCGACGATCGACGAGGAAGAGTTTCATCCAACAGGAATCGCGCTTGGATATGGCGCGGTCCATTGATATCGGGAAGAAGAGCCGAAAGGCCGATACGTTCCAGAATCGATTGGATCAGAGGCAAAGCACGGGAGCGTGATGCAAACCTCGTACGGCAGGCGTAACAGTTTTTCCCAAAGTCCGGAGTCCTCGCGCGTATGTCCAGAGGCGCAAGCCTAAAGGCGCGAGGGAGCGCCTGTCGTTGCTTATTTCTGGCTCCGGACGACTATCTCGATCTCAGAAAGATCGACGGAGAAAACGACAGTGAAAGCGGTAACAAAGCAGAAGGCAGACAGAGCTTGCGCCAAAGAGTTGAAGATTTTGGCGTGGGTCGAAAAGGATCTCGAAAATGCACGCGGCTCCGGAGCGGTTGAAGACGTCTTCCTTGGGCTTGAGGAAATCTACTCGATGCACATGCACACCGAGCATCAAAGCGTCCGAGCAAGATGCGAAGCCATCTTGCGCGCCGGCAGTTTGCCGAAGGCGTAACTGACGATCGTAGAGCGCTCCACGCATTTGAGCAATGCGGCCGGCAAAAGCCGGCATCTGATGGCCCCGGCACGCTCCTAAAAGGTGGTAATAACCCGTGCGAGACCTGATCATCGAAGCCTTTGACAGCGTCATCCGCCGCGAGATCGCGGAAGCGGACGACGTTTCGCAAGGAAATCGCCCAGCGCGGCGCCTATTGGGCCGGCGACGAGATATGGAAGCTGCGCCGCCAAGTCGCCGCGCTGCACAAGCGTATCGCCGAGCTTGAAGAAATCGACGCGTGATCTCAGCAGACCGCGAGTATCGCCTTGATGCCCTTTAGAACCGTGGCTTCATCGCTTCGCGCGGCACCGTGCGCCGGTTATCACAGAGACCGGTTTCCTTCATGCGCGTGCAGATCTTTTGCCTCAGCAGTCATCCACTGCTCGCGCGGGTTTTCGCGGCTGATTCGCTTGCCGGTCTCCGGGCCTTTGATGAACCTTTGGCGGTTCCCGATGATGCGCCCGGCGTACAGCTCATTCTGAAGGATGCCGTTCAAGCGCTTGCGGCTACCGTCAATGGTCGAGGCGTTCCAGGCGCCGCCTTTCTTGTTCAAGGCAGCTTCGATGTCGCATGGCGAGTTGCCGCCTTCAACGGCTTCTTCATCTGCGGTGTTAGACTCACGAAGGCTTTTCCTTGCCGACGCATTCGATGAGGAAGCGTGACAGCGCTTCGAATGTGTCAAATCGGTTTGTGGTGCGGCCCTTATAGACTTCCTGGGAGAACCAGAACATGCGAAGACTGAAGGTGAGCGTCGGCGGCGATGGAGTTACGATGAGAAGGTCCGCCTTGTCGAAGAGACCTTGCAGCCCGGCGAGACGGTCTGCGGGGTGGCACGCCGACACGGGGTGGCTCATAGCCGGCTGTTCACCTGGCATCGACAAGCGCGCCAGGGGCGACTGGGCGGAGATGCTGCGCCTGCTCTTATTTCCGTCGAGATCACACCTGTAGTGGCTCCGATCTCGAGCGGCGCACCACAACTGGCGTCTTCACCGCCTGCGCAGCGTGCAAGGGCTGGAATCATCGAGATTGATCTCGGGGCGGTTGGACAACTGCCGGGTTGTCATGAGGTCATTCAATCCGATCGACCGGCCTCCCTTGAGTGACGGCAGAAGAGGCTTCACCGAACCGTGAGCTCCCAGATGATACGAATGTGCCCCCCTTCAATCGATGGTCGGAAAATATGCATGTTTCTAACGCGCAGCTTACTGTCATCGATCACGTTCAGGACGCGCCCGATATCTCCCTGATCAGAAAAGACGACATACATTAGGCTATCAGCCTTGAGCCAATTATGCGCTCCCCCCAGAGCTGCGGCCATGGCACTGTGACCTTCGTCAAAGCAAGAGCGCTCCAGGTCGTCCTTTGCTTTTCGGTTCCAGTACGGGGCGGCAAACAGAATAACGTCGCACTTTTCTTTAGGCTGTAGCGCAGAATAAATGTCACTGAGGCGCACTTCTGCGTGATCGGAATAACCTAACCGCTCGATGTTTGTCTTTGTGGTGAGAACGGCTTGCGGATTAATGTCGAGAGCCACCAGGCGTTCTGCCCCAGCGCGGAGTGCCGCCAGCCCCAACACGCCTGATCCGCATCCTAGATCTAATACTGTCGCTCCAGATGGGATGTGCCACTTGGATATCAAGGCGTCGGGAGCGTGACTCAGGCGTGGCGACAGAACGCCAGGGAGAATGTGCAACAGCATCCCGCACACTTCCACATCGTGCGGGTGTTCACACGACCGGAGGTCAGCGATCATTGCGTCTACATCGGACGTTTGGCGCCGCGGCGATACGGTTAGGGTTGCAGTCATTTCAACTCTCCAGTTCGCTAGCGCGCGCTTTGCCTGAGCGTCGTCCCATCCGATCAATGGATCGCCCTATTGGGCGAGTACGGTAGCTGTCGCACGCTCGGTACTCTGTACAGGGTCCGTTTTAGAGACGCTGTGAGCATGGTTTTCCCATCCTGTCTGAATGCGCGTCGCGGCTTCGCTGACTATCGTCGCCTCCAATAGCAACGGCCGTGCCATCGGCATTCAAAGCGCGCTTGGCTTCTGATTTTCCTTGAAGAACGGCTGCCGGCAGGCTCTGGCGTGTTCTGCCGCTCCAGCGAGCGTGTCGGCGCCGGTGTCGCAAACCCAACACCGTATAACCGAGTTGGTGTACGAATGGCTTCGTGTCGCAGCTATTCTCACGGCAGGTTCGACCATAAATCAGAAGTGCGATCTTCATTGAAAACTGACGTTTCGACGAAAGCTCGTCGTGAACGGGCAAGACTTCGCTCAACTCGCGGTTTTGATGCCGCCCCAAATGACTATCTAGCTGATCTAAGGTGTCAATCGGCTTGCAAATTTGGCTCTGACGCTAAGTGTGGTGCAGCGCCGACTATTCTGCACCGATTAGCCTAGCCTGAAGCAGATCTATTTTACCGCGGCCGTACATTCGTACATTTGACGTCGGACGAGCTTGAGGCGCGTGATCTGACCTTCAGTTTGTCCGTTGGACCAGGGTGAAGTGATTGCCGGCCGTACCGCCGCCTCATCCTTCGCGACTCCGCTGGCAAACGAGGCAACGAGATTGGCACGGGCGCGCTCGATCCATGGGTGGCGCCCCTTGGCGTGGGCCAACGCCGAAAGGGCGCGCGGGAGAGGCGATCAGTCCGTCGGCTGCGGTCCGTCGTCGCCTTCGATTACGATGATGTCGATGTCTACGGCGCCCGCGCGCATGCCTTCGTCTTGGCATATTCGGGCGACCGGTAGCAGGCGAGCGCGGTCACATAATCCTTGCACTCAAGCACTATGCTGCGGCTGCGCGCCGTGCCTTCCACCGCCTCGAATGTGCCGCCGCACACCAGAAATTTCGCGCCGTATTTGCGAAGCACCTCCTGGAGGGCGACGCCGTAGAGCGCCGTTTCGGCCGCCACTTTCGGGAGCGTTTTGGTCAGGAAGTGTGTCGCTCCCATGCGGGCCATGGTGCCGAACGGATGCTCGACTGTTTCGCGACCCTGACGCATGGCGTGTGGGTTCGCTCTGGAACGGCGAAGATCCCATGGACGAGCTCGACCGCCGGATCGCCGCAGCCATGCAACACTACGGCCTGTGCTATCCGTGGGCGGCTGTGGCTGGACGGCGGCCAGCATATGGAGGTTATTCTCGGGCCGAAACGCGGGGGCGAGCTCAGGTGGTGGAGAGAACGCCACCGCTATGGTCGATGTGCTTCGGCAGAGCCAAATCGATACTCTCGTAATTGACCCGTTGATCAGCTCGCACCGCGTGAACGAGGCCTGAGGGCGGGATTTTTCTCAGCGACCGTCAATCTCGCGCATAGGCAGGTAACGCCGCAGCACTGCCGCCGCCCGCCTGTTCCGAGACTTCGGTCGTTTGCTTGCCGGGCTGGCCGTCGATGAACGGCGAGTAGGCCGCCGCCTGCCGCATGACCGCGTGAAGGCACCGCATCTCGTCGTCGGTCACGCGCCGGTTGAAGTAGAAGCAAAGCATCTTCTCATTTTCGGCATCGCGGCCGGCGGCGGGGCAGCGCAGCGGCTCCTGTTTCGCGCTGACAAGCCGCAGTGCGGGCCGCGAGTGCGGTGTTTCGGTCTTGGGGGTGTCTGGCACGGGACGGGCTCTCTCAACGCGTGGGCGAGGCTACTGGCGGGGTCATGAAGCGGGTCTCGATGCCCGGCCGGCCGTTCTCGCTGTAGAGCGGAGCGATCTCGCCGTCGATCCAGTCCCAATCGACCTTGGCGGCGAGCAGAGCCAGCTCGTGCTTCATGTTGATGATCTGATCCAGCCGTGCCCGGAACAGGTCATTCGATCCCGTGGTCTTGTGCTTCTTCGGTCGCATCGTCTTCTCCGATGCACCACAGAATCATGGCCCGCAGCAAAAGGAAATCCAAAACCAATTTGCAGGGTTTGGAAGCCTCAAGCCCCAAATCCCTGCAATCTCAAATGCCTCCAAAACCCGAAAACAGACTCCCGCTCAATCGCTTAGAGCCTTGTTCACGGCCGACAGAGTCAACATGAAAGCGCTCTAGCATCGCACCCACACGTCTGCTCCTTTTCAGGATCAACTTGCATGTTGCCCTGGCAGATGACATTGCCCGATCGAAGGAAACGTATGATCGCGGGCCCTGCGAGTAAAAGGAAACGGTTGCCGCACTTACCAACCGTCGATCCACCAATCTCAACATCAATAGTTTTCGATCTGCTTGGGCACGACGCCGAAACGACGCCCGTCCTCGTCGATCTTGCAAGCCCGCCCGTTCCATCAACCAAATGGGCAACGATTGATTGGACTTCGGGAGCCGCTCCTAACTGAACCGCCGACGAAAAAAACTTGTCCGCGGCCGCTGCGGCCATCTGCTCGGCGGTCAGGCCTGCGCGCGCAGGTGCCACTTTGCAGACCTCAGACGCGATCTCTTCGATAACTGAGCGCCACCTAGAGAGAGGTATTTTGACGCTCTGACTGCTCTCGACCTTGCTTGCAGCTGCTGTTGCTGCACCACGAGCCCGATTGCGGCAGTCGCGATCTTCAGCATGAACCGAAGTCGGAATAATAATGGCGAGCGCTACCAGCAATGCGATCTTCATCAATGACGCCTATTCCTTTGTGATCGAGACATTCAACGACCGCAGACAAGCCATACCGAGCAAGAAGACCCCTCCTACGAAGCAATAGTACTGTAAGGTCTGAGGCCACCACACCGGGTCCAATTGAGCGTCAAAGGTCTTGGCTGAGAGCAAATGAAGACATCCGTCGAAGGCGACGAATCCGAAATACATTGAAACGCCGAGCGCCGTGATCGTCGCCAGCACCAAGACAGCCCGCTCGACGAACTCGCGATCGTCGCGCAAGGGCCTTCTCAAAAGCCAGATGCAAGCAGCGAAAAGCCCGGTTGCCAGTGTCTCTAGCAGCTTGATCATGTCCGTGACGAGATCGAGAGCTTTTTCTGGAGCATTGTCGATGTTCGGCTTAGGCAATTGGACCGGCTTCTGTTCAATCAGCAGATACGCAATCAATCCCACAACAGCGATGACGCTCACATAGATCACTGTCATTCTATTCAAGTACTTTGGTTTTATTGCGCCAGACATGCTACCTCCGCCTGCGCAGCCCATGCTGGACTCTGAGTGCATAGGGCCAAGTTTCATCTGCGCGGCTGTTCATCATCATTATCTCCGTTGGAGAAAGGCAGAAGTCGTCTTTGTATATCCCGAGCAGTGCCGCCGGAAATCTCGCCGGCCGTTGAGCGGGATTAAAGTGATCAATGCCGAGGAAGTGGCCAATCTCATGAAGAAGTACTGAAGTTAGATCGTATCGCTGAGGGGAACCGACGTCGCCAAGAACATGAACGACGATCGGCACTTTCTTTGAAATGGTCACCTCCCTGACGACATATGATGCGCGCGAGAGCGTAAGGTCGATCCGGGAGCCGGGCGTACCGCAGGCGATATCTGCATCGGTTCCACAAACCATTCCGTGCGTAAATGCTACCTGTAGGTGTGGAGGTTTCCGGTCTGTCTCGTTTGGTGATGGGCATGCTGCCGATTGCAATAATCCTGGCCACATCGATCGAAAGGCGCCAAGATTGCTCGTACACAGATCGGAGACGGTAGGATTGCCCCGGTCAATGCGCACATAGCTGCCGATGATTTGACCGTTCGGGGCGGGGCGACTGTTGTCGAGCGATATCAGAGCCTTGTGAGCGTCCAAGAGCCGGCTAGACAAGCTCCTCTCGTGATCCGATAGGGGCCTGTACATTGTTTCTTCCAGATAGACGTACCGATCGTCCACGAGGACGGCAAAGAGGCCGGGATTGCAGCGCAGGCAAAGATGGCGCCATGAGTTCAGACTTTCTGCCAACGTTGTCGACACGAGACGCCGGCACTGTTCGTCGCACGCGCCTGAAGGGTAGTCGAACGCAATCGCTAATACTGGGGCATCGACTATCCATGAGGGCTCGGTGATCTTGCGATTGATATCCAGAGGCGAGAGCTCTCGTTCCCCATAGGGGGCTAGGATAAACTGTCACCGCTTCGCTCGAGTCGTGACTGCTCTGTGCCTGCGCTGGAAGGATGACGGTGGAAATAATGAATACACTAACCAAGTAAGCGCATAGTGCGACGACACAGCCTCTCGCTGCGTCACATCTTGGACTCGGTCGCGGTAGCGACATCGACAGTATT
>NZ_VKHP01000882.1 GCF_010811875.1 Bradyrhizobium uaiense | reverse complement strand
CTTTGGCGACGATCACCTTTTACCTGGCGCCACCTGGTCTGGTTCGGGGAGGTGAGGGACCGCAGATTGTTCCTGTTCGCCAATGGTCGGGAATGGTGTGATCGACCACTCGATTAGGTCGACGGCGACAGTCGAGCGGCCGCCGTACCAGGCGTCGCCGAGGCCAAATTCTATGTTAAATCAAAGGCGCCGATCATCAGGACGCGCGATTACCGAGACCGCATCGGCCACGTCATCGCCGCTTC
>NZ_VKHP01000881.1 GCF_010811875.1 Bradyrhizobium uaiense | reverse complement strand
TGCGGGGCGTCTCGATGTCGTGCGTCATGGTGGCTCACTTTTTTGGCTGACGGCGCCACTTTGCACGAGCCGATGCGGCCGTGGCTTGAAGGTTTGTTACCGGTCGAGCAGCCCGTCGTCGGCGTGATCCACCACGCCGAGCTCGCCTACGGTTCCTCGATGCTGATGCTGGGCCAGAGCCGTGACGATGCCTATGGCAGGCTGGTCGGCGACTCTACCGGCCGCCGCACCGATTCAATCTACATC
>NZ_VKHP01000880.1 GCF_010811875.1 Bradyrhizobium uaiense | reverse complement strand
AAGGATGAGATCGACGATGGCGTGACGTACTGCGGGCATGGTTGGTTGAGGCGGAGGCCCGTTGATTCTTTTTTTTCCGCGCCGCGTGTGCGAGGCGACGGTGTTGCAGGAAGGCGTAAGCAATCATAGTCATCAGGGTGTGACGATGAAGACCCTGCCATGATCGCCCCTCGAAGTGATCAAGTCCGAGTTCCTCCTTCAACTGCTGATGCGCCTGCTCACAAATCCATCTTGCCTTGATGGTGG
>NZ_VKHP01000879.1 GCF_010811875.1 Bradyrhizobium uaiense | reverse complement strand
GCCCAAGGCGCAACGAAGCAGACGACGTGGGATGATTTCATCGCCGTTGCCGAGGACCTGATCCGCCGCAAGATCACAAGTCCGCGCCGGCTCGGCGTCATTGGCGGCAGCCAGGGCGGGCTGCTCGGGAAAATCGGGATCGCCGTATTCGCCGATCCAGGAGGCGCCGGCGCCCAATTTGGTGTATCGAAGCATGTCAAACAGCGGTACCTGAATGATCGCCGCGTTGAAGAGCTCGGGACGTTG
>NZ_VKHP01000878.1 GCF_010811875.1 Bradyrhizobium uaiense | reverse complement strand
TGTTTGCCGGCATCGGCATCCTGATCCTCGTGATCATCGCCACCATCATCTCGGTGTCGTTCGCGACCCGCGGCGCGATGGCCGCCAACCGTCCGATCGTCGAGGTGCTGCATTTCGTCGGCGCCGGTCATCGAGCGCATGCGCTCGATCCAGGCGCGGTGATCGTCGACGCTTGCGGTCGGCGCCGCCTGCGTCACCCGTGCGCGCAGCGCCGCGAGATCGAGCGTGGTGCCGGGCTGCACCCGC
>NZ_VKHP01000877.1 GCF_010811875.1 Bradyrhizobium uaiense | reverse complement strand
AGGTCAGGCCGCACGCTTCGCAGTGGCATCACGACCACGCGGTTTAGATTTGGCCGGCCTCTTCCTCTTCTAACCCCATCAGGTGGCGGCCTTGCGTCGACCCCGTACAGAAGCGAGACCCCGGCGATGGGACTTCGCTTCGGGTGGACCTGGTGTCGTGGCCTGCCCGAAAACGGTGCGTTGCTCCTGTTAGGCCGCCGCAGCGGCGTTGAAAGGCGTTCCATCGACCAGCATGCGATGCATGAT
>NZ_VKHP01000876.1 GCF_010811875.1 Bradyrhizobium uaiense | reverse complement strand
TGGCGAAAGCGGCCACCGAGAGATCGCCGGCGACGAAATCGCGGCCATCCAGCCTGCGGTCCAGCACGCCATAGAGCCGTCGCGTCTCGGCCATGTAGCGCTTCAGGCCGTAGGCGCGGTCCTGCTCTATCTCGGCGAGAAGACCGGCAAGTTCCTGCCGAAACCGCTGGCGGAGCGGATCCCGGTCTATGAGTGGCTGATGTGGCAGATGGGCGGTTTCGGCCCGATGCCGGGCCAAGTGCACCA
>NZ_VKHP01000875.1 GCF_010811875.1 Bradyrhizobium uaiense | reverse complement strand
CGGCATCACGCTGTTCGACACCGCCGAAATCAATGCCGGCATGGGCGGCTCGGAAACCGTGCTCGGCACCGTGCTGGGCGATCGCCGCAAGGACATCGTGCTCGCCCCCAAATTCTCCAAGCCGATGCCGACCGCGGACACGCGCAGGCCGGAGCCGCCGAGATTACGAATTTCCATGAGACAATCCTGTGGGATAGGCGAGGGATGCCGCGCATTGTGACAAGCACGCCGAGGGGCGGCAAGGTG
>NZ_VKHP01000874.1 GCF_010811875.1 Bradyrhizobium uaiense | reverse complement strand
GCGTTGATTGCCATGGCAGGGTTCGTGCTTATTGGATTGGGTGTTTCAAATGTTGTACCCGTACTGTGTCGACGCGCCGGCAAACAGAGAGTGATGCCCGTAGGCGTTGCGATTGCAGTCATCACCATCCGCGCCGACAGCGTCGCGATGCACATGAGCACGCCTAACATCGCGAACGCCAACGGCAAGCCGACCATGTGTGCGACGAGCCCGATGCTGGCGGGACCGACCAGTATACCCGCATAC
>NZ_VKHP01000873.1 GCF_010811875.1 Bradyrhizobium uaiense | reverse complement strand
AATCCAACTCCCACCGAGCTTGCGGAGACTCCCCCTCACCCCAACCCTCTCCCCGCAAGCGGGGCGAGGGGGAAAGAGACTAGCCGCGTGACGACGGTCAACTTCGACAGCGAACTGCGGCGCGCCGTGGATGATGCGGCTCCAGACGTCGCGGCCGAAGGAATCGGTGCCGAACCAGTGCAGCATGGAGGGCGCGGCCAACCGGTGCGCGGAATCGACGGTGAGCGGATCGTAGCGGCTGATGAC
>NZ_VKHP01000087.1 GCF_010811875.1 Bradyrhizobium uaiense | reverse complement strand
TCAATGAAATGACTGACCAAAGATGATGGCCCGGCGCGATGCCTTGTTCGCGACAGGCGGGAAAAGCAGCACAGTTTTGGTGACGGCGGGTGCGAGCCGCCGAATTTGCGGATATTGGCCGGGCAGCGCGTGCTGCTGCCCGGCCATGATCGCTCAGCGCAGGATCGGCGGGTGATAGGCGAAGGTCGCCATCAGGATCGCCGCCAGCAGCATCACGATCGGGAAGTGGATGAAGAACTGCACCGACGTGTAGCCGATCAGGTCCTTCGACTTCAGGCCGAGAATGCCGAGCAGCGGCAGCATCCAGAACGGGTTGATGAAGTTCGGCAGCGTCTCGGCGATGTTGTAGACCATCACCGTCCAGCCGAGATGCGCGCCGATATCGTTGGCCGCCTTCATGATGTAGGGCGCCTCGATGATCCACTTGCCGCCGGCCGACGGCACGAAGAAGCCAAGCAGCGCCGAATAGATTCCGACCAGGAACGAGAACACGGTTGAATTGCTGGAAGCGCCAACGAACCAGTGCGCGATCGTGTCCGACAGTGTGGTGCCGCTGCTGTTCGGCACCTTGGTCAGGATCTGCGCGACGCCGGCATAGAACGGAAACTGCAACAGCACGCCGGAGACGCTCGGCATCGCCTTGGAGAACGACTCGACCAGGCTACGCGGCCGCCAGTGCAGCACGATGCCGAGAATCAGGAAGACGAAGTTGTAGGTGTTGAGCCCCGACAGCGTGATCAGCGGGTTGCCCGACTGGAACGTTTGCCATAGCCAACCCGCGGCAAGCAGAGCGATCAAGATCGTCAGCAGCGGGCTGAATTCGAGCCAGTCGCCCGGACGGGTCGGTTTCCTGGCCTCGATGCGGTCGTCGCCGAGCGCCACGCCAAGGTCTTCCGCGGTCTTGGCCTGCTCAGGCGCAGGCGTGGTGAAATAGCAGATCGCGGCCGACACCACCGTCACCATCACGACGGTGACCATGTTCTGCCAGGTCAGGATGGTCTCCGAGAAACCGATCACGCCGGTGATCGGCAGAAGCGATGCCGGAATGCTGCCGGCATTGGCCTGGAGCTGCGCGGCTGACGACGTGATGCCGAGGGTGAAGCCGCAACCGAGGCCGAGATAGCCGGCCGCACCGGCCGCCCGATAGTCCAGCCGAATGTCGGTGCGCCGCGCGATTTCCCGCACCAGGAGGCCGGAGAAGATCAGGCTGAGGCCCCAGTTCAGCAGCGAGAGAAAGATGCTGAGCACGCCGACGAAGACCACCGCGCCGCGCCCGGTCCTCGGCACGCTCGCGAGCCGCGCAAGTACGGCCGCCACTGGCGGTGACATCGCCACGACGTAGCCGCCGATCGCGACCAGTGCCATCTGCATCGTGAACGGAATCAGATTCCAGAAGCCATCGCCGAACACGCGGCTGACGGCGAGCGGTGAACCGCCATGCAGGATCGCACCTACGGCAACCGCAATCACCGCGATCAGGACGAAGACGTACGCATCCGGAAACCAGCGTTCCGCAAACGCCACCAGGGCCTGCGAAAAGCGCGCGATGATATTGTCCGCGACAGGTTTTCGCAGACTCACAGTTTGGTCATGCGTTGCATTCGTCATCAATCTGATCCCCTTCCGGTGATGCGGTTCGTCTTCAATCTTGATTGGTCATTCAAAGCGCGAGGGTGAGATCGGTGAGCGGCACGGCCTGGCAGGTGAGGCATTGCCCCTCGCTGTCGTCGACAGGCCCGAGATGGGTGAACTCCCCATCGACCACCTCGACCGCGCAGCTCTCGCATTGCCCGATGCGGCAGCCGCTCGGCAGCGCGATACCCGCAGCACTTGCCGCGTCGAGCAGCGTCCCCTGCTCCGGTCCCCACGAGAAGCTCTGCTTGCTGCTCGCAAGCCGGATAGTCCGCGGCGCGAGGTTGTCCGGCACCGAGGGCGGCGACACGAAGCTTTCGGCAAAGATGTCGAAGCGCGGCACGCCGAGCGCCGTCACGGCCTCGATCTGCTCCGCAACGAAACCCGGTGAGCCGCAGATGTAGACGAGCGGCCGGCGCGCCACGAGCGGCTTGACCTGTTCGAGATCGAGTCGCCCCTTGCGCAGCGAAAACGAGGCGGCCGCGCCCTGCGCGAGCGGCGCGGAGTAGAACGTCATGCGTTTCAGCCCCGGCGTGCTGGCTTCCAGTTCCGCAAGCCGCGGCGCGAACGGATGCTCGCGGCTGCTGCGGCAGCCATGGAGCAGCAGGATCTCCGGCGCACGTTCTTCCGGTGCTACGTGTTGAAGCGTTTCGAGATGACTGATGAACGGCGTGATGCCGATGCCGGCAGCGAGGAAGACCAGCGGCCGCGGCCCCTTCAATGGCGGCGTGAAGATGCCGCCCGGAGGCTCCAGCAGCACCTCGTCGCCGACCGCAAGACCATGCAGACGATCCGGCATGAAGAACGGCGCGTCGCCGCTCCGCACCTCGTTGAAGAACCGCCCCTTCACCGCAATCGACAGCGCGGCGGGCAGATCGCCCGATCCGGTCAGAGAATAGGCCCGCGCTTCCGCTGTGCCGGGCAGCGAGATCATCACATGCTGACCCGGCAGGAAGTCCGGCAGCACACCGCCGTCGAGCGGCCGCAGGCTGAGGGCGACGACGTTGTCGGCCTCGGCGCGGCGCGCGGCAACCGTGAAGCGGCGCTGGCCGCTCCAGACGCCGCGGCTTGCCACGGCGTCGCGCCTGATCTCGCAGACGATCGCGCGCAGCGGGACCGAGCCGCTGACGGGATCGCGCACATCGTCGTGCAGCACGGCGTTGATGTTCCGGGTGCGGAGACCTGCTGCAGCCGAGCGATCGCGGCCGAGCGGCGGACAATCCTCCCACCAGCCGAATTCGGCGACCACGACACGATCGTCGAGCGCCGCGTTGAGCCGCACCTTCAGACGCACGGCACCGCCTTGTGTCTCGACCATGGCCCAGTCGCCTTCGACGAGCCCGCGCCGCGCGGCGAGTTGCGGGCTGATCTCCACCGCCGGGTCCGGTGACTTGCGCCGCAGCGAGGCAATATGCCGATGCGAGGAGTGAACGAACCACCCGCTCTTGGCGGTGGAGAGCACCAGCGGAAAGCGTTCGTCCGCCGCTGCCGTGAGCGGGCTGCCGACCGGCTCGACATGATCGGGCAGCGGATCATGCCCATGTCCCAGCATCAGCTCCGAGTAGATCTCGACACGCCGCGTCGGCGTCGCGAAACCAGCCACCGTGCCGTCCTCGCGCGTGACGGCATATTTTTCATTACGGAAGGCCTGCGGAAAACGGCGTCCTTCGGGATGCGCGCGCAAATCCTCGACGCCGATGCCGAGCGGAGCGAGCTGATAATTCCAGCCGGCCCTGATGTCGCCGCCGAAGAACAAGTCGCCCATGCCGAGCTTGAGCGCGAGCGCAGCGGCGATCTCGTAGTCTGCCTTCACTTCACCGATCGGATCGACCATACGCGGGCGAAACTGCACGGTCTCGACGGCCTCCTGCGTGATCTCGAACCCGATCTTGAGCGCATCACGCTCCCACGGCGTGCTGGCCGGCAGCACGAAATCGGCACTCTCCGTGGTCGGGTTCATGAACATGTCGATATGAACCTGGAATTCCAGCGCATTCAGCGCGGCCTTGTTGCGCTCGGAATGGCCCTGCGAGACGACGAAGTTGGTGCCGAAGCCGACCAGCGCACGCACTTGATAGGGCTCGCCCTCGAGCACAGCCCGGCTGAAATCGCGCGCCGTGATCCAGCCCTTCGCCGGCGGGCCGAGCGGCAGTTCGGCAATGCCGAGCGCCTTGGCCTGCTGCTCCGGCGGCAGGATGTTGTAGTCGTTGAGAGGACGTGTCGGCGGCGGCACCGGCCAGCGATTGCCGCCGGGCCGATCGCAGGCGCCGGTCAGCGCGTAGAGCGAGGCAATCGCGCGCTCGATTGCGGTGGCGTTGGTGTGCTGACCGACGCCGGTCCAGGAATGATAGGCGAGCCGTGGCCGGCTTGCGAGCAGCGCGTTGAACGCATCGATATCGGCGACATCAAGCCAGGTCAGCTCCGCCACGCGCGCCGGCGTGTAAGGCGCGGCGCGCTCGACGAGCAGTTCGAACGCCGTTGCCGCCGAGATCATCCTCCCGTCACGTGCACGGATCGAGAGCGTGCCGCGCAGCCCGCCACAGCCCTCCGGCGCATAGCGTGTATCGCAAGGCACCGGCGCGCCCGACGCATCGAGGCGAACGAAAGCGTCTGCCGCGCCATCCGGCCACAACGCATCGGCGCGGAGGAAACGCCCGGTAGCGCGATCGACCAGCAGCGACCCGTTGGTCCATGCGCTGACGAAATCCGCATCGAAGCTGCCGGTCGCAATGAGGTGACGGATCGCGCCCATCGCAAGCGCGCCATCGGCACCAGGACGAATGCGCAGCCAGAGATCGGCCTGCTGGCCCGAGCCGTTCGGCTTGGGATCGACAACGACGACCTTGGCGCCGCGGCGCCGCGCATCGGCGATCCGCGTCGCCTGGGCAAGCCAGGTGCGTGCGGGGTTGTGGCCCCAAAGGATGATCGCATCCGCATTGTCGTAATCGGGAAAGCCGATGCCGCGACCGAAGGTCAGTGCGTGCGCGTAGTCCTTGTGCCAGCCGCAGATCTCGACCGCGTAGATCAAATTGGGACTGCCAAAGCCGCGGATGAAGCGCTCGACCCATTCGAAGCTGTCGACCATTGGCGTGCCGCTCGGCGTGGTGACGCCGAACGCCACCGCCTCGGCGCCGCTCTCGGTGCGTATCCTGCCGAGCCGGTCGGCGATCTCGGTCAGGGCCTCGTCCCAGGATACCTCGATCCAACCGGGATCGGCGGCGTCTCGCGGGCGGGTCCGCTTCAGCGGGACAGTCAGCCGGCGCGGACTGCCGACGATTTCAGGGGCGGCCCGGCCCTTGGCGCAGAGCGCGCCACCGGTCGGATGGTTATTCAATACCTCCACGCCAATGAGACGCCCGTCCTCAACTACGGTGACAGCACCGCAGCGCGAGCGACAAAGCGTGCAGTAGCCGGGTAACCGCTGTTTCACCGCCATCTCATGGTCAAGGCAACCCATGTGACGCACTTTTGTAATGCGTTACACATTTACGTCATACGCTACCGCTCCCGTCAAGGCTAAGTAATAATCAGGGGACGAATCGGAGTTCCCAAAGAGAAGGCGGCTGCGACTCCCATGGACCAGAATTTGCGCGAACAGGTGCTGCAGCGGGTGCGCGCCGAGATCATTTCCGGGCAGAGCCTTCCCGGCACGATGTACTCGGTGCCGAGTCTCGCGGCGAGCCTCGGCGTCTCCTCGACGCCGGTGCGCGAGGCGCTGCTCGAGCTCAGCCGCGGCGGCCTGGTCGAGCCGATGCGCAACCGCGGTTTCAAGGTGGTGGAGCCGTCGCTGACCGAGCTGCGCAATCTGTTCGACATGCGCGAGGTACTGGAGCTGCACGCCGCCGTTCTGGTCGCCGCCAATCCGCCGAAGGATCTACCAACCGTACGCCGCTGGGCCGATGAGATCGCGCGGGCCGTCGAGACCGACGACGTCCAGCTCTATCTGGAAGCCGACCGCGCCTATCATCGCGAGTTCATCGCCGCCGCCGGCAACGAGCTCTTAACCGAGATGGTGATGGGCCTGCGCGACAAGATGCGGCTCTACGGCATCAGCTCACGCGCCGGTCACGATCGGCAGCAGGCCTCGGTGCCCGAGCACTACCGGCTGATCGAACTCGCGCTCGCCGGCGAGACCGACGCGCTGACGACTCTGCTGCGCAGCCACATCCGGTCCTGGGAGCCGATCTTCGTCGATGCATTGATGCGTTCGAAGGAGCATGTGCGCGAGCCGCTGCGGCAGGCACGCGGTTGACACGCGGAGCGAAGTTCTAGTCCAGAATGCTCTTGTAGTGCTCCGAGAAGACGTCGCGGCCGATGATCAGCCGCATTACCTCGGAGCTTCCGGCCAGGATCCGGTTGACGCGCGCATCGGTGAACATCCGGCTGATCGGATATTCATCCATGTAGCCCGCGCCGCCGTGAAGCTGCACGCCGAGGTCGAGCATCTTCCACTCGACTTCCGACGACATCATCTTGGCCTTGGCGCCCATATTGCTGGTCAGGCGCCCCACATTGTGTTCGGCCACGCAGTGATCGACATAGACCTGCACGAGATCGATTTCGGCATCCATCTCGGCCATGCGAAACTGGGTGTTCTGCTGCTCGGCGAGCGGCCTGCCGAACAGCTTGCGCTCCATCACGTAATCACGCGTGATGTCGAACGCCTTGCGGCCGTTGGCGATAGATCCGACCGCGGAGATCAGCCGCTCCTCGGCAAGCCCTTCCATGAGATAGTAAAAGCCCCTGCCCGGCTCTCCCAGCACGTTGGCCTTGGGTACCTTCACATTCTGGAAGAACAGCTCGGCGGTGTCCTGCGCCGGCATGCCCATCTTCTTGAGATTGCGGCCGCGCTCGAAACCTTCCATGCCGCGCTCGACGATCAGAAGCACCATGGCGTGCTTCTTCTCGGCACCGGCGAGCTTGGCCGCCACGATCACGACGTCGGAATTGATGCCGTTGGAAATATAAGTCTTCGAACCGTTGAGCAGGAAATGGTCGCCCTTGTCTTCCGCGGTCGTCCGCATGCCCGCGAGGTCTGAGCCCGCACCGGGCTCGGTCATCGCAATCGCCAGGATGGTCTCGCCGCTGACGCATTTGGGCAGGAAGCGGTCGCGCTGCTCCTCGGTGCCGAAGCGCTTGAAGTAGGATCCGACCAGGCGGCTGTGCAGCGTGTTGAACCAGCCCTTGCAGCCGGAGCGCGCGGTCTCCTCGATGATGATCTGTTCATAGCGGAAGTCCTCATCGCCCATTCCGCCATACTTCTCCTCGGGCCAGATCATCAGGAAGCCGAGATCGCCGGCCTTCTTGAACGCGCTGCGGTCGACGATGCCCGCCTCCCGCCACTCCTCCATATGCGGCGTGATCTCGCTGGCGAGGAACTTGCGGTAGGAGTCGCGGAAGATGACCTGGTCTACGGTAAAGCTGCGCATCAATCACCCAATAGCGCTGTCATGGACACCGGCCGGCCTACGACGAGGCACCGGTACAAAAAATTCGAGCGCCGGTTCTGCTGCAATCAAAACCGGCGCTCCGTCATCGAAACAGTCGAGCCTTACTTGCCCTTCCAGTTCGGCGTGCGCTTTTCGGCAAAGGCAGCCGCACCCTCGCGGGCATCCTCGGAGACGAAGACAGGACCGACGATCTCCTGCTGCTTCTTCCACATCTGGTCTTCCGGCCAGAGCCGGGATTCGACGACCACCTGCTTGGACGCCTTCACGGCGAGCGGTCCGTTGGCGCCGATCGCGGCTGCAAGCTCAAGCGCGGCCTCGAGAGCCGGGCCATCAGTCACGCGGTTGATGATGCCGAGTTGGTGAGCGCGCTCGGCGCCGAAGAATTCGCCGGTCAATGCAAATTCCATCGCCACACGGATCGGCATCTGGCGCGGCATGCGGATCAGGCCGCCGGCCGCAGCCGCCAGCCCGCGCTTCACCTCGGGGATCCCGAACTTGGCGTTGCGGTTGGCGACGATCATGTCGCACGACAGCGCGATCTCCATCCCGCCGGCGAGCGCGTAGCCGTCGACGGCCGCGATGAGCGGCTTCTTCGGCGGCGCCTCAGTGAGGCCGGCGAAGCCGCGGCCCGGGATCGACGGCCGCTCGCCCTTCAGGAACCCCTTGAGGTCCATGCCCGAGCAGAATGTGCCGCCGGCGCCGGTGATGATGCCGACGCTCAGCGCATCGTCGGCGTCGAGCCGGTCGATAGCCGCGGCCACGCCCTTGGAGAGCGCGAGGTTGGCCGCATTCTTGGCTTCCGGCCGGTTCAGGGTGATGATGAGTATCGGTCCGCGGACTTCAGTGAGGACCGGCGTTTCTTCGGACATCGCTTTCGTCTCCTGTTGCCGTACCGAATCGCCTAGCGCGGGGCCATGCGAATGGCGCCGTCGAGGCGGACGTCTTCACCGTTGAAGTAGCCGTTGGTGATCATGGTCAGCGCCAGCTGCGCATACTCCTCCGGCATGCCGAGGCGCTTCGGGAACGGCACCGACGCGCTGAGCGCGGCCTTGACGTTCTCAGGTGCCCCCTGCAGCAGCGGCGTGTTGAAGATGCCCGGCAGGATGGTGTTGACGCGAATGCCTTCGGCCATCAGGTCGCGCGCGATCGGCAAAGTCATGCCGACGACGCCGGCCTTCGAAGCCGAATAAGCCGCCTGCCCCATCTGGCCGTCCTCGGCCGCGACGGAAGCGGTATTCACGACCGCACCGCGCTCGCCGTGCTCGAGCGGAGACAGCGACAGCATGCCCTGCGCCGACTTGGCGATGCAACGGAAGGTGCCGACGAGGTTGATCTGGATGATGCGGTTGAAGGCGTCGATCGGGAAGTGCGTGGGTTCGCCGGTCTTCTTGTCGCGGCCGGCGGTCTTCACCGCGTTGCCGGTGCCTGCGCAGTTCACCAGGATGCGCTCCTGGCCGTGCGCCGCACGGGCCTTGGCGAAGCCCGCATCGACCAACTCGTCGGAGGTGACATCGACCTTGCAGAACACACCGCCGATTTCCTTGGCGATGGCTTCGCCCTTCTCTTCGTTGAAGTCGAAGATCGCGACCTTCACGCCTTGCGCTGCGAGCGCCCGCGAGGTGGCCGCGCCGAGGCCGGAAGCGCCGCCGGTGACGACGGCGGCGACCGATGAATCGAGTTTCATTGCAGCGTCCTTTCGCGATCAGATGCGTTCGATGATGATGGCCGGCGCCATGCCGCCGGCGGCGCACATGGTGACGAGACCATAACGTCCGCCGCTGCGTTCGAGCTCGTCGAGCGCGGTGCCGATCAGGATCGATCCGGTTGCGCCGATCGGGTGGCCGAGCGCGATCGAGCCGCCATTGATGTTGACCTTCTCGCGGTTCAGATCGAGGTCGCGGATGAACTTCTCGGCGACGACAGCGAAGGCTTCGTTGATCTCCCAGACGTCGATGTCGTCCTTGGTGAGGCCGGCCTTGGCGAGAACCTTCTTGGCCGCCGGAACCGGCGCGTTGAGCATCAGGGTCGGGTCGTCACCCTGGTTGGCATAGGCGACGATGCGGCCGCGCGGCTTGAGGCCGTGCTTCTCGGCATATTCCTTCGAAGTGATCAGCACCGCAGCGGCGCCGTCCACCACGCCCGAGCTGTTGCCGGCATGATGCACGCCCTTCCACTCAAGGCCCGGATAGCGGCGCTGGATCTGCTTCTTGAAGGTCACGCCGTTGCCGAGATCGAAATCGGCAAGCTGCTCGAAGCTCGGCTTCAGCGAGGCCAGCCCTTCGGCGGTGGTCTCGGGGCGCGGAAATTCCTCACGACCGAGAGCCACGCTGCCGTCGTCGTTGAGAACGGGGATCACCGACTTGGCGAAGCGGCCTTCATCGATCGCCCGCTTGGCGCGCTGCTGGCTCGTCAGCGCCAGCGCATCACAGGCCTCGCGGCTGATCCCTTCACGCGTGGCGATGGCGTCGCCGCACACGCCCTGGTGCGACTGCGGGTGAATCTCGTCGAGCGCCGGATTGCCCGAGCCCATCATCCGCGCCGGCTGTCCGGCCTTGGAGCGCTCGGCAGCAAGGGTCTGCTGATAGCTCATCATCTCGGTGCCGCCGGCGATGACGCAATCTTCCATGCCCGACATCACAGAGGCTGCCGCGAGATTCACCGATGTGATGCCACCGCCGCAGAAGCGATCCAGCGTCGTACCGCTTGCTTTGATGTCGTAGCCGGCCGCGAGCGCCGACATACGGCCGAGATCGCCGCCCTGCTTGCCTTCCTGGGTCGAGGTCGACCAGATGATGTCATCGACGGTCGACGTATCGAGCTTGTTGCGCTCCTTGAGCGCGCCGAGCACCGTTGCTGCCAGTTTCTGCGGGTGCAGGTGCGACAGCGCCCCTTTGCCCGGCTTGCCAACGCCGCGCGGCGTGCGAACCGCGTCAATGATGTATGCTTCAGACATGCGTTTCCCTTTGCTTTGGATGTCTCGTTGTAATGGGCCCGTGCCGATGGTCCCGACCATTTTCCGCAGTTGCCTGCCTCGGAGCAAGCCGAGGTGTCAGCGCTGCGGTGTCACCGCGAGCGGTCCGGCAACCGGGTTGCGCTGGTCGTCGAAATAGCGCGCGTTGATCAGCATGGACGGTTGCGCGGTTTCGCGCGCCCGCTCGTCGGCGCATGCGGGATTGTCGCGGCTCTCCGCCAACAACGGCGCGCCGGGCGCGGCGGCGTGCGGACCCAGAGCATATTTCTGCTCCTGCGGCAGGTAGATTAACTGGCCGATCTGGGTGAGCGTCAGCGTGAGACGGGAGACCGTGGATCGCGGAAGACCGCAGCGATCGGCGATTTCGCGATTGCCCAGGCGTATGCTTCGACCTTCGAAGCAACGCACGATGTCGAATGCGCGCGACACCACCTGGATCACGCGCCGGTTGTCCGTGCCGGCGCTGTCTTGCGCCATCAGTACCTCAGATCGACGTCCCATCGTTTACGCCTCACTCCTCATGTTTGCTACGGGTGAACGAAACCAGCTCTGCTTCGCGCGGAAGGCGGCGATCCGCGACGTCACGGCCAGGCGCGCAACGCGCCACGGCCTGCGCGCGCGGACTTGTGTGCAGGATCTGGCAGCAGGGATCGGCGCAGGTTGCGCCGGTGATGATCGCGGTGGTCTTTGCACGCGCGGCAAAACCTGCGGCCTGCTGGACGAAGCCGCGCTTGGCCTGTTCGAGACCGATCCGCACGGAGCCGATGCGCGGGTGGACTTCCAGCCGAGCGAAGCCGCGACCACGCGGGACAAGCAGCTTCGTTTCTCTTTGGCCGGCCGGCATCAGGCGGATTCTTTCCCTAGGGTTTTGCCTTAATTAATTGATTAATTAGTTAGCCGCGTGATTAAAGTGGGCGGGCCTCCCTGTCAACCGTCCCTGGCTGCAAGGCACCCCCGCTTTCCGCCAACCGCTCCGTCACACGGCGTTCGCAGATCCGTCGTGATGCCGTCAGAATGCGCCCCCGCGTCAAACGAGCGATCGCGCGCGACCAGGGGCATGCAAAGGCAGCCGCGGGACTGCGCGTCACCGCCCTCGACCGGTCAGCGGGACGGCTTGCCGGCCGATGCAAAACGCACGCGCATGCAGTTGCGATCGACGATCAGGAGACGGTTGGGAGGATTCAACAAGCGCGCAGCCGACGTCGGAATCGACGCGGCTGCTGGCCGGTGCGGCCGTTACGAGGGCAAACCTAAGCTCTGAAAGCTTGGTGGGCGCACCAGGGCTCCAACCTGGGACCCACTGATTAAGAGTCTGCCCCTCTACGGGTCAGCTGCCCCGCAGCCCCCTATGAGCTTCCCATTTGCGCCAGTGTTGCGTTGAACGTAGCGCTCGGGCGCATCACGGCTTCGCATTTCTTTGGATCGGGCAGGTAATAGCCGCCGATGTCCGCGGGGTTGGCCTGGACCGCCGCAAGCTCAGCTACAATCTTCTCCTCGTTGCGGGCGAGCGCCGCAGCCAGCGGAGCGAACAGCGCCTGCAGCGCGGGATCCTCCGACTGAGCAGCAAGCTCCTGTGCCCAGTACATCGCGAGGTAAAACTGGCTGCCCCGATTGTCCAGTTCGCCAGTCCGCGGCGATGGCGACTTCCTGTTGTCCAGCAGCTTGCCAGTCGCGGCATCGAGCGTCCTGGCCAACAGCTTCGCCTTCTGATTGCCGGTCTTCAGGCCAAGGTCTTCGAGGGAGACGGCCAGAGCCAAAAATTCACCCAGCGAATCCCAACGGAGGTGGTTCTCCTCTGCCAGTTGCTGCACGTGCTTGGGCGCAGAGCCGCCAGCGCCGGTTTCGTACATGCCACCACCGGCCATGAGCGGAACGATGGACAGCATCTTGGCCGAGGTGCCCAGCTCCATGATGGGGAACAGGTCGGTCAGATAGTCGCGCAGGATGTTGCCGGTGGCACTGATCGTGTCGAGGCCGCGAACGACGCGCTCCAATGTATAGCGCATGGCGCGCACCTGGCTCATGATCTGGATGTCGAGGCCAGTGGTGTCGTGCTCATGCAGGTACATCTTGACCTTCGTGATGAGCTGCGCCTCGTGCGGACGGTACGGGTCGAGCCAGAACAGAACCGGCATACCGGAGTTGCGGGCACGGTTGACGGCGAGCTTGACCCAGTCCCGGATCGCCGCATCCTTGACCTGGCACATCCGCCAGATGTCACCTTGCTCGACGTTCTGGCTGAGCAGCACTTCGCCGGTGGCAAGATCGGTGATGTTGGCCACGCCGTCCTCGGCGATCTCAAATGTCTTGTCGTGCGAGCCGTATTCCTCGGCCTGCTGAGCCATCAGACCGACGTTTGGCACGGTGCCCATGGTCTTCGGATCGAATGCACCGTGCCATTTGCAGAAGTTGATCATCTCCTGATAGATCCGGGCAAAGGTGCTTTCCGGCATTACGGCCTTGACGTCCTTCAGGCGGCCGTCGGCCCCCCACATCTTGCCGCCGTTGCGGATCATGGCCGGCATGGATGCGTCGACGATGACGTCATTGGGAGAATGGAAATTGGTGATGCCCTTGGTCGAGTCGACCATCGCCAACTCGGGCCGATGCTCATGGCACGCGTGCAGGTCACGCTTGATCTCGTCCTGCTTGCTCTCTGGCAGGCTCGCGATCTTGTTGTACAAGTCGACCATACCGTTGTTGACGTTCACGCCTATCTCGTCGAACAATTGGCCGTGCTTGGCGAAGGCATCGCGATAGAAGATCTTCACGCAGTGGCCGAACACGATTGGGTGAGACACCTTCATCATGGTGGCCTTGACGTGCAGCGAGAACATCACACCAGTCTTGTGCGCATCCTCGATCTGTTCCTCGTAGAATTCCAGGAGCGCCTTCTTGCTCATGAACATCGAGTCGATCACCTCGCGGTCCTGCAGCGCCACCTTGGGCTTGAGCACGATCGTCTTTCCACTCTTGGCAATCAGCTCCATCTTCACGTCACGCGCCTTGTCCAGCGTCATGGATTTTTCGCCGTGGTAGAAGTCGCCATGGTGCATGTGTGAGACGTGCGAACGCGAGGCCTGGCTCCATTCGGCCATGGAGTGCGGATTCTTGCGCGCATAGTTTTTCACCGCCAGCGGCGCGCGGCGATCAGAATTGCCCTCGCGCAGCACCGGATTCACTGCGCTGCCGGTGCATTTGGCGTAACGGGCTCGGATCGCCTTTTGCTCGTCCGACGTGGGGTTCTCGGGATAGTCCGGGATGTTGTAGCCCTTCCCCTTGAGTTCCTTGATCGCCGCCATCAACTGCGCCACCGAGGCGCTGATATTTGGCAGCTTGATAATGTTGGTGCCGGGTAGCAGCGTCAGCCGGCCCAACTCGGCCAGGTTGTCGGGCACACGCTGCCCTTCGGTCAGGAATTCGGGAAACTCACCGAGGATCCTGGCTGCTACCGAAATGTCGCTGGTAGCGACGTTGATCCCGGCCGCAGTCGCAAATGCCCGCACGATGGGCAAGAACGCGACCGTCGCGAGCGCAGGGGCTTCATCGGTCAGCGTGTAGATGATGGTGGGCCGTGTCGTGCTCATACGCTGGCTTCCTTAGCATGGCGAGGTTTTGGATAACGCAACAGCCTCCGTGCGGCCGGGTGCACCGGCGCTGAAGCTACACGTCATTTTGGATAACGATGTAATTGACGGCCTGCTCTCTGTCCTATCGGACAAATTCGATACAGCAGCAAAATCTGGCATCTGTAGTGAACTTCGGCAACTGAATTATGCCCTAAATTCGTCGGCGAGAAGCAGCGACATGAACGACGCGGCGGGCACGGCAAGGATTCCGGAGGCATCGGCGGAGGCATGAGTGCCGAACCGCAATTTTGGGAGCCAATCGGCGCTACGAGCCAACCGGAGCGAAGGGTCACTCCGATCCCCTGCGGCGTTGCCCTCAGACATATTCGCTCCTGTGATACCTTGTCTAACCACCTGTCGAAGGCAGCATATGTCGCCATGCGAATTGCAAAACACCATCAAATTCGCAGGATGCGCCACGGACCGCTAATGGCCGACTAGCACCACTCGCGACCACCGAAGCAAGCTTAGATCTACATTGCTCTTGCCGCCTGCTCTAAACTGGCCCGCACAATCACCCGATGAAACGGTGATATCGTCGTAAGATAGATACGCCCCAGCCGGTTATGGCAATGCATCACGGTATCCGCGACCAGCTCGCGCCTATCGCACAATCGACTGCCGGCCACGAGGAGGCGAAGGTTCCTTGAATCTCCTATGCAGTCTCTCACAGCCCCATTTGTTCAGGAGATCTGACAGGCAGCTATTAAGTTCGACGCTGCCCCCATCATACAGGGCCGCCGTGCGCGAGACAGCGGGGCGCTAGCGGAGGACCGTCTTGAAGGTCACCGCCATGAACTGGGTGATGGCCGTCTTGTCCTTGTCGACCTTGGTGCGAAGCGCGACGCCTTCCCAGGCGTTCAACAGATAGGACGCGATGACGGAGGCCTTCAGCTCCCGCGAAATCTCGCCCTGCTCCTGACCTTCGCGCACGCAGGCCTCGATCCGGCTGGTCCAGCCCTCATAGACCTCGGCGAGGCGTTCCCGAATCAGCTCGTTCTTGCTGGAGAGCTCGGCGCTGAGATTGCCGATCAGGCAGCCCTTTTCATACTCCCATTGCCCGAGCGTCTTGCCGAGCGATTCGAAATACGCCTTCAGCCGCTGGACCGGCGATTTCGACGGGTCGGTGAGCAGTTGAAGCCTTGGCCCGAACCCCTTGAAGTAGAGGTTCAAGACCTCGACGCCGAAGGCTTCCTTGGAATCGAAATAGTTGTAGAACGAGCCTTTCGGCACATCAGCGGCGTCGACGATCACCTGCACGCCGGTGGCGCCAAAGCCGTTCTTGTGAACCGTCTCGAGCCCCGTCTCAATCAGCTTGTCGCGCAAACCTGCTTTTGCCATGAAGCGATATGACCAGTCGTCTTGCCAAAAGTCAACCGCCCGGGGCTGAGGCGGCTGCCGGCTACGGGACGTGACACAGCAAGGCTGTCGCTCGTCTTTACGGGCAGCCCCAGTGCGAGACGACTGCGCTAGAACGGTCCATTCGGCCACGATATCCGTGGCGCATAGCCGAGTTCGCGGCGCGCCTTCTGGTCGTTCACCGTCACCTCCTGGCCGAGAAACCGCACGATCGTCGGCGTCAGCGGCGGCGCATAGGTCCTGCCCGTTACCTTCCAGAGCAGCGCCAGCAGATGGCCGAGCAGCCGCGCCGCATTGAAGCTGATCTCCGCGCGCGGCGGCGCGATCCCGGCGGCGCGGAGCTGCACCTCGAAGAATTCCCGCAGCTCGACCGGCGCGCCATCGGTGAAATAATAGATCTCTCCCGGCCGGCCACGGCGCGCCGCCAGGATGAGGCCCTCAACCGCATTGTCGATGTGGACGGTCGAGATCTCGTGACGGCCGCCCGCGATCCAGCGAAAGCGCCCGCGCGCGATGCCGGCGCGCAAGGACGGGATCAGCGTGTTGCCAGGCCCCCAGACATAGGGAAAGCGGACCACGACGATACCGAGGTCGTCGGCATTGGCCTGCTGCATCTCGCGTTCGCTCTGGACGCGCGACGCGCCGAGCACGCCGACCGGCCTGCCGCGAGGAACGTTCTCGTCGACGTTGCGGACCGGGCCGCTGCCGATCATGACGCCGATGCCGCTCACATAGACGATCCTGCTCACGCCCACGAGGCGTGCCGCCGCCACCACGTTGCGGCTGCCCACGACGTTCACCGCGAACGCCTGTTTCCTGTCCCAGTCCGGAAGATAGGCGCCGGCGTGAAACACCGTGTCGCAGCCAGCCATGCCACCGGCGAGGTCGTCGACGTCGGAAATATCTCCGGAATGGGCCATGGCCCCCGCCTTGACCACCGCGTTGCGCGCGCTCGCTGACCGCGCCAGTGCGACCACCTGAATGCCCTCGGCGACGAGCGCACGGATCAGGTGTCCGCCGACGAAGCCGGACCCACCGGTCACGAACGCCCGGGCCAGCGGACGCGCGACGTTGCCGTGACCGCCATCGATGCGAACCGGATTACCCGCCACGTGATGCTCCCCGGTTGATCGTCTCGACAGCCGTACAGAAATTCATGATGTCGGGGATCGATACCGACGCGACCAGCTCCACAGGCCGGTGCGACGGCGCGCGGGGTCGCCCACCGGGCTCGCATTCCGAACGCCACGCCTCCGTTTGCCAGCGCTGAACCGGCACAATGCTGCGCCGACCGCGTCTGGCGGGCCTGCGACGGGCATTGCCGGTATTGAAAGGTGTCACGCCGAGCGCATCCCCGTAGTGCGCGACGAGCCCCGCGGTATCAATCGACATCAGTCGCTGCGGCCGGCCACTGGTCGCCACGAGATGGCGTCTGACCCGCTCGGGATCGAGCCAGAAGAAGACGAAACCGTTCAGGAGCCGATACCAATCCGCCGGCATCAGCGGCCGGTCAAGACAGCGCGCCAAGGCGGTCGGCGGCATCGGCGCCTGGTCACGGATGTAGCTGCCGTGCCTGGTCATCACGGCTGTCGGCCGGTGCGTTTCGCACGCGGCCACATCGCGATCGAGCAGGTCGGCCGCGCATTTCAGGCCCTCGCGTACGATGCAGTCGAAATTGACCGCATCGGCGAGGTGCCAGGCGATCTCCGGCAAGCGACGCTCGACCACGATCAATTGCCGAGCGCGCGCGCCGCCTGAACCTGCACCAGGTCGACGAACGTATCCTTTCGGACGACCAATCCGTCGGCATCGACGTCAACCACGTCAAGACAATCAAACCGAACCTGCCGCAGGGTGCCGTCGGCCTGACGCAGATCGGCCGTTGCGGTCCAGTCGAGGATCCACTGGCGCTCGGTGAACAGGGTTCGATGGACTTCATAACCGAAATTCGGCCACTGCGCGAAGAAGCCCGCAAACGTCGCGCCGATCGCGTCACGTCCCTTCACCGCCGGTCCGCCGGCGCGAAGCCAGAACGTGCCGTCGACGGCGTGATTCTTCACGATGGCAGCGATGTTCCTGGTCGAGAATGTCGCGAGGTAGTTCTGGCAGATGTCGCGTATGTCGTCGGGCGACTTCTCCCGGTGCATGCTTCCGAGTGTCTGTGCCTGTGTCATCTCTTGCCTCCCTTGCAGTTGTGATTGAACGCTATCGATCATGCGGCTGGCCGTGCCGCGCCCTGGTCCGGTCGCGGCTTGCGCAGACCGTTCGCGAGGGCGACGAAAATCGAGGACGGCTGGACTGGAAAGCGCGCGACGAAACGCGCCCGCCTTCGCCGAAAGCCGAGTTCGTCCCACAGCATTCGGTACAGCGACAGCTTTGGCGACGCATTCAATTTCGGCGCCTTGCCATCTGCGATCCGGATCAGTTGCTCGCGCGACCAGAGCAATTCGAGAAGATTAGCGCGCGGTGACGCCGGCAGCTTGAGCGAGAAACTCCGCGCCTCCCGCAGCGCTCCGCGCAGCAGCAGCCGCGGCAAGTCCGGCTCGATCACGAGCGGCCTCGCCATGCCGATCAGGTCGCAATGTCTGGCTTGGAGGACGTCGCGCATCACCTGCGCACTGCGCATGCCGCCGGTGAGGATCAGGGGAACGCGCGTGACGGAGCGGATGTCCCGGGCATAGGACAAAAAATAGGCTTCGGAGCGGGGACCCTCGGGCGCATCGCCAAACCCGAACGAAACGGCGCGCTCATGGGTGCCGCCCGACAGTTCGATGAAATCGACACCGAGGGGATCCAGCATCCGCGCAACTGCGATGGAATCTTCCGGTTCGAGACCGCCCTTGATGAAGTCACCGACGTTCAGCTTGATGCCAACGGCGAACCCATCCGACACGGCCCCTCGGACCGCTTCGACGACGCGAACCAGAAGTCGGGCCCGATTCGCGATCGATCCGCCCCACATGTCGTTGCGCTTGTTGATCCGGGGAGACAGGAATTGGCTAATCAGGTATCCGTGCGCGGCGTGAATCTCCACGCCGTCGAATCCGGCTTTCTCCGCCAGCGATGCAGCAAAGGCGAAGCGGCCGATGACCTCCTCGATCTCGACGTCCGACATCGCGCGCGGTACCGAAAAGAACGTTCCGAGATTGAGCGGCACCGCCGACGGCGCGATCGATACCGGCGATACAGAGGCCGGCGTTTGCCGGCCCGCATGATTGAGCTGCATGATCATGCGCACGCCGCGTGATTTGCCGGCGGCGGCCCAGCGCTTGAGCGCGTCAAGCCCACTGTCGTCCTCGATGAAGACATTGCCGGGCGCCTCGAGATAGCGCGGATCGATCACCACATTCCCGGTAATCAGCATGCCCGCGCCTCCCTCCGCGAGCCGTTCGAACAGGCACGCATGCCGTGGCGTGGCATGACCGTCGACGTCGGAGAATTTCTCGGTCATTGCAGCCTTGACGATCCTGTTCGGCAGAATGAGACCACAAGGAAGAGTGAAACTGGTTTCGATCATGTCGCCTCCGGTCGGTTGGCCGCGTTGCAAGGTTGATAGAAGGCCGGCGGCGCGAGGCCCCTGCTGCGCAGGAAGTCGGACATCGGCGACAGGACCTGCTGCACGGCAGGCCGTGCGCTGACCCGGCGGCGCCAGGCGTCGAAGCGGTGATGAGACTCGTTGATGTCGGCTCCGAGCCGCACCGCAAAGAAGTGCGCCATGATCAGGGCAATGTCGGCATAGGAGTAGTCGCCGGCGACGAAGTCACTGTCCGCAAGGCGGCCCTCGATCTCGTCATAGAAAGCCTCCGCTCGCCGGCAGGCAGCCACCGCATCGTTGCCGGCTAGATCGTTCTGCAGGCTCATCAACCGGATGATGTTCGGAAAGAAGACCTCGTCGGATTTATGCTCGATGAGACGCGCGACCGCCCGGGCTTTCGCGTCACTCGGCCACAACGGTGGCTGCGGATGGGCATGCTCGAGATACTCGAAGATCTGGGTCGAATCGAAGATTTCCAGCGTCCCGTCGATCAGGACTGGAACCTGCGCCTTTGGATTGATCCGAAGCACATCGGGATGCTTGGGGTCGTAGCGGCGCTTCACCCCGAACGGGACGAACTCGACCGCGCATGAGAGGGCCTTCTTCTCGGCCACAGCAATCTGTGCCTTGGCGCCAAACATGCTGAGTGGACCAGTCAGCAATCGCATTATCGCCCCTCCCGCCCAGCAGCGCGCATCCGGCGAAGTTGCCGGAAGGCCGCAAAGTTGCGGAAGAACGCCCGTCGAACGATGGTCGGATCGAAAAAGGCGACACGCTCCACGGCTATTCCGCCGCTGAAGGTGATGCGATCGACATTGTTCCAGGCGATCGCGTGACCACCGATGGTCGCGCGGAAGGTCAATTCGATGAACAGCGTGTCGCCGGCCCCGCGCCAACGGTGAATATCGGCGCGCAGGTCAGGCATGCCGTGCAGCGCGACCTCGAAGCCGCGCCGCGCCGCCTGCTTGCCCCGGCTGACCGGTGGCCTGATCGGCGCCTTCAGCACAATGTCGTCGCTGAGCAGCCCAAGCAGCCGATCGAGCCGTTCGCGAGGACGATCCCAGACTTCGGCAAAGCAGCCAGCCCAGGCCGCGAGCGTCCCCTGTTCGCCGGTTCTGACGTCCAGGACAACGCCACGATCTCTTTCATTTTCAGCACGATCGATCGTGCTATTTTTTGGTCGCGATATGGTGTCAGTCATGATCAGGTTCTCGCTAGCCCGTGATGCGATCGAAGGCCGCGAGCGCGCGCACGCGGCAGCCGCGCTCGCCAAGCAGCCGAAGTGAAGTCTGGAAGGCGAGCGCGGCGCCGATCAGCTCGAACGCAACCTGCTCCGGATCGGCGCGCCGCGCGATCTCCCTCTTTTCCATGGCGATCGCGATAGCGGACGCGAGCCCGACGCGCCACTGGCGCTGTGATTTCGCCAGTATGTCGCGGATCGCACCCGGCCGATCATCGAACTCCTGGACGAAGGTCACGAACGGGCAGCCGCCCGCCTCGTGCTCGCCTGCGATCCAATCCAGATAGTTTTCGAACAGCGCCCGCACCCTCGGCAGTCCCGCAGGCTTTTTCAACGCGGGCTCGACGACGAGCCGCATGTAGCGACCGACCGCTTCTTCCAGCACGGCGAGCTGCAACGCCTCCTTCGATTTGAAGTGAGCGAACAGCCCCGATTTCGACAGGCCGACATCCTCGGCGAGATTGCCGAGCGACACGCCCTCCAGACCCAACCTCACCGATTGGTTCAGCGCGGTGTCCACGATCATCTGCCGGGTTGACGGGCCCTTCTTCATGACCGAATAATAGCACGATCGGTCGTATTGTAAAGCCCCGACTTGGTTATAGCGTGAAGAGGCAAGGCGAGCGGATGAGGATGCGCGATGGACTCGGTTTTTGAGGAGGCTACGCGGCTGAGGCGCGCGCCGGGCGGCCGGCTGCAAGCGGATGTGCACGAGGCCTTCCTGACTGGAGGCGGCGCCTTTGGTGGCTGGATACTGGCAGTCGCAACGCGAGCGTTACGCGGCGCTGCTGAGGCCGGCATGGTCCCCAAGACGCTCAACGCCGAATTCCTTGCGGCCGCGCCTTCCGGCGCAAGCGTGATCATCGCGGTCAGTGCGCTGCGCACGGCGGCGGCCTCGGAATGCCACCGCGCCCGCTTGCATCTGGCCGACGGCACGCCGGTCGCTGAAGCCACGATGCTGCTGTCGCGCCCGCGCGATGATCCATCGTTCACGGTGCGCACGATGCCCTGTGCGCCCTCACCCGTTGAGCTACAAGCGCTGGATCGGAGCTTGTTTCCCGGGACGTGGGTCGCATCCCACGACATGCGGCACGCGCTTGGCGCGCCTGGTGCTGACGGCGACGGCACGAGCCGTGTGTGGACGCGATTGCTCGGCGACGACGCGATGGACTTCGAGCGGCTCGCCGCCCTCACCGACGCATCGATTGCCCGCAGCTATTATCGTCCCGCGCCGCGGCCGGCGATCGCCACCGTCAGCATTTCCAATCACTACCACTGCACGGCGGAAACGCTCGCAGCCATTGGCGGACAGCACGTGCTGATCGAGGCCTCCACCACGATCGGCACACACGGATATTTCGATCAGGATTCGCGGATCTGGGCGCCAGACGGAACGCTGCTGGCGACATCCCGCCAGCTTGTGCGCGCCAGATATCCATCTCGCTCACGCTCGGAGGACGCCGATCCATACAGCGCTGCTGGCGCCACATGACCGCTCGCCGCACCTCACCCGCGCCGGAGATCGACGCCGCTCCGCGACGGCAGCGAGGCCGCCCCCGGCGATACGACGCGGATGCCGCACGCCGGGCCATCGCGGCGCAATTTCGGTCGGCCGGCTATGAGGCGACGTCGCTCGACGACATCAGCGCCGTCACCGGAATGCGGCGACCAAGCCTCTATCTGGCATTCGGCGACAAGCAGGCGATGTATCTGGCCTGTCTGAAAGACTACAACGCCACCGTCGAGATCGCCTTGGCCGAAGAGCTCGGCCGCTCGGCACCGCTCGGTGAGGTGCTGCGGAGCCTGTTTCGCCGGCTGCTCTCGATCTACCGCCCGAGCACCGGCGCCAAGGGATGCCTGGCATTGGCGGCCTGGTTCGAGGCGTCTAGCGCCGGCATGATCATCAAGGATGAAATCCTCCACGCGCGAAGGCGTCTGGAGCAGGCGTTGCTTCATCGTATCGAGCTGGCTTGCGCCGACAGCGACCTTCAGGCCGGCGTGTCGCCGGCCACCGCGCTGAGGCTCGTCATCGCAACGCTCGACATGGTCGCAATCCAGTCGCGTGGCGATCTGCGGACAGAGAGCATCGCCAGCAATGCCGACATGCTCGTTGCGTTGATTTGCGCAGCGAGCCCCACGGCTTGAACATCCCCCACGATGCCGGCGGGAGACCAAACCACCATGCCGTTACGCCGAAGGATCGGCGGGGCGCGTGAGCTCGAAAGAGCTCCGCCGGCAAAGTGACCGGTACCAGGACGTCACGACCGGGAAATCGGTCCAGCCGTGATCCCCGAACCTGAATTCGACATAGCCAAGCAAGCAGCCGAGGGTGATATGGCTGATGTCGAGCGGCCCGTCGAGCTGATCGCCGTGATCGTTGAACCACGCAAGCCCGGACCTGATCTTGTCCCATTGATCGTCGACCCATGCCGGCCACCTGAGCTCCGGCGGACGAAGACCGGTCTCGTAGCGAACCGCGATGACGGCGTCGCACATGCCCTGGGCCAGCGCGTCGTTGGTCAGGACACGCCAGCGGTCGCTGGCGGTGGGCGGTGGAAGCAGATTCCCACCCGCGAGCGCATTGAGATAGTCGCAGATGACCGCGGAGCCGTGAATGATCTTGCCGTCATCGGCAACCAATGCCGGAACCTGGCGCAGCGGATTGACCGCGTCGGCATAGGTCCTGTTGGCGAGCCCCGGCACCACCTTCGCATATTCGAGCGTGATGCGGTCCGACAGGCCGAGTTCGATCGCAGCGACCCGGACCTTGCGTGCGAATGGCGACTGCGGCGCATAGTAGAGCTTCATCGTTCCCTCGCGTGATGTAGCAGCACAGCCCCTTGTAGCGACCGGTACGATATGACCAGGCACCCACCGCCGGCGCGGACGGCCCGCTCAGCCCTGCGGCCAGTCGGGGCGGACCTCGTAGAAATCATACGTGAGACTGCGCGTCGCGAGATCCATCACACCGACGCCGACCGCCTGGATCCGGTTGATCCAGGCGTATCGGGCATCGCCGGTCTCGAACCGGGGCGCCACCACCAGCCGGAATTTTCCGGGCGCCGCGGCGAAGTCGATCCGTCCGTTGTACTGGACGAAGACGATCGCCTGGTCGTCCGTTTCGAGCACGAGGCGGACATCCGGCGTCCCGAATTGTCCGCCCGGCGCGATCGTCAGCCAGTCGGCCGCCGTCGCTCCCTTCAGCGTCGCCCGAAACCGTTCGCCGGTGCATTGCATCGACAACACCTCGACGATCGCCCGCGTTCCCGACGGCCCCTCAGGGATCGGGACCCGTTCGGCCAGCCTTGCCGCTGCCGAGCAGAGATGGACGAGGCCTGGCGGCGGTATGAGATCGGTCATGGCGATGAATCCCTCGATCGATTGCGGTGCTCAGTTCGCGCCGCTCTGAATGTCGCCGAAACCTTCCCAGCTCTTGCCGTTGAAGCGGATCAACTGCATGTCCTCGATCGGCTTGTAGTCCGTGGGACTGGTCGTGACCTTGATGCCGGGGATCACCATGCCGAGCTGCAATCCGTCGAGGTTGGTTGCCTGCCGCAGCAGGTTCGCGCGCGTCAGATCATCGCCGCAGCGGCGCAGCACCTCGACGATGGCCTGCGCGACGTTGTAGCCATAGACGTTGAACAGGTCCTGCGGGTCGCTTTCCGGGTAATACTGCCGCATGAAACGCTGGAATTCACGCATCCCATCATCGTCAGCCCATTCGGGATCTGCGGGATCTTTCTGATAGCGCGCAGAGATCAATCCGGTCGCGTTGTCGAGACCTGAGGGCTTCAGCACGCCGGCGACCGAATTGGAGATATTGGTGAGGATGTGGAGCGGCTTCCAATCCGACGCGCCGGCTTTTCGAATAGCCTGCGCCGCGAATTTTGGCGAGGAGACGTTGAGCAGGACGTTCGCGCCGGAAGCCCACAGGATCGTCAGCTCGGACTCGATGGTCGGCTCGGCAACCTCGTAAGGCACCTGCTTGACGATCAGCCGGTCCGCCGCCTCGCCAAGGCCGGCGCGGAAGCCGGCTAGATAATCCTTGCCGAGATCGTCGTTCTGATAGAGCACCCCGATCTTCGCATCTTTCACGGTGGCGAGGACATAGCGGGCGTAGATGAACGCCTCGCTGCGGTAGCTGGGCAGCCAGCCCATGGTCCAGGGATAGGTCTTCGGATCGCCGATCTTGCTGGCGCCGGTCGCGACGAAGAGTTGCGGCACCTTCTTGGCATTGAGATAGCGTTGGGTCGCGGCGTTGGTCGCCGTGCCGAGCGAATTGAAGATGAACAACACCTCGTCCTGCTCGACGAGTTTTCGGGTCTGCTCGACCGTCTTGGGCGGACTGTAGGCATCGTCGAGCGAGATCAGGTTGATGCGGCGTCCGTTGACACCGCCGCGCTCGTTGATCATCCGGAAATAGGCGAGCTCGGCCTTCGCCCCGGTGCTGAACATCGAGGCCGGCCCGCTGTAAGGATAGGTCTGCCCGATCTTGATCTCGGTATCGGAGGCGCCGGTATCGTATTGCGGCGCCGCACGTACAGGCGTGCAGCAGAGCAGCCCGAGTGCGAGCGCCGAGATGAGCATCTTGCCTGCGGTCGTCATGATTCCCCCCACTGCTTCTGTCTCAGGCCGCGTGACGCGTTCCGAACCTGAGCAGGATCTTGCCCTCGCCCTTTTGCGCGTGTGCGATGGCGGCGGCGAAATCCTCCACGGCATAGTCGACGGCGACCTCCGAGCGGATCGTCCCCTGCCGCGTCATCTCGACCAGCGATTGCAATCGCTCGGCGACGATCTCCGGTGCGGTGCGCGTGAGCCAATCCACCAGCCAGAAGCCGCGCAGATTGATGTCGCGAAAGATCATTTCGGTTGGCGATAGCGAAAACGGCTGGTTGCTGACCCCGGCGTAGCTGGTCAGCGTGCCGCCCTTGGCGAGGCAGGCCACAAGCTGCGCGGTCGATTCGCCGGCGACGCCATCAAATGCAGCGTCGATGGCGACAGCACCGGCCTCCGCAGCGAGGCGCTGCTTGAGATTGGGACCTTCGAGCAGCACGATGTCGGCGCCGATCGACTTCAGCTTCGGGATCAGTTCCTGCCGGCGGACGAGGTTGACGCTGCGCAGGCCCTTCGCGCGCGCAATCATGATGACGGCGCGGCCGACGCCGGAATTGGCCGCGTTCTGGATGAAGCATCGCCCGGGCGTGAGCCTGCTTTCGTCGAGCATCAGCATCGCGGTCAGCGGATTGACCGAAACCAGCGCAAGCTGGTCGTCGGGGACGTCAGGCGGACAGGCAAACAGCCCGGTTGCGGGAATCTTGATCTGCTCGGCCCAGCACGGATAGCGATTGGGGACGAGAACGCGATCGCCGCGCTTCAGCGCAACGCCGTCGCCGGCCTGCAGCACCCGTCCGACACCCTCGCCGCCGAGCACGGCCGGCAGCTTGGGGCGTACGCCGTAGAAGCCCCGAGCAAGTAGCAGGTCGGCGGGATGAATCGGCGCCAGCGTCATGGCGATGATCACCTCCCCCGGTCCGGGACGATCCGGCGGCGCGACGTCGACCAGGTCGATGACCTCACCTGGTCGCCCATATTTGCTGATCTGGATAGTCTTCACGGAACCACTCCTCCTGTGCTGTCGACGATCGAACGCTGAAGGATCGGCTCGGCGGCGAAGCGTTCGCGCAGTTGCGACTTGATCACCTTGCCATTGCCGTTGCGCGGCAGCGCGGTTGCGAACATCACCGCGTCCGGACGCCACCAGCTCGGAACCTTGTCGTCGAACGGCGAACACCCAGTTCGAGCAGCGCCTTCGCCAGCCGATTGACTCGGCCCCACACCTCGCCGTAGCTGTGCCGGTGCCGGCCCCCGCCATGGCACGACACGATTTTCCGTGTCGCGACGCCGCGAGCGCAAGAAGCGACGGAATCGTGAGCGGCAGATGCATCATGTTTCCGTTCACGGTCATCTCCGACGCAACGCTAGTGGAAGACCAGGCCGCCATCGACGACGACGGTCTGGCCGGTCACGAAATCGCTACCCGGACCGATGAGGAACAGGAGCGCGCCGATCAGGTCGGATGCCACTGCCTCTCGCTTGATGCAGCGCTGCTCGATCTGTCGCGCGGCCCGTTCACTCCCGAGCACCGGGTGATTGCGCACGGCAGCGCTCATGACGAGGCCGGGAGCGAGGCAATTGGCGCGGATGCCGAAATCACCGAGCTCGCGCGCCGACGCCCTGGTCAACCCGATGACCGCACCTTTCGACGCGATGTAGTGCGACATGTTCACAGCACCGTTGAAAAACGTGCTCGATGCCATGTTGACGATCTTGCCGTACTTGCGCGCCTTCATCACCGGCAGCACCGCCCTCGTCGACACGAACGCGCTGCCCGCATTCGTGGTCATCACCATCGACCACTCGTCGGCGCTGATCTGGTCGAGCGGCTTCATCGCGAGATCGGCGACGATACCGGCATTGTTGACCAGGATATCGATCTTGCCGAACCGCGCGATCGCAAGATCGACCACCGCGCTCATGTCGGCTTCGCGCGTGGCGTCGGCCCGCGCGCCGATCGCATCGTTCCCGCGGCCGGCGAGTTCGGCTACCAGTTCGTCCGGTTCACGCTTGTCGACGACCACGATTTTCGCACCGGCGGTAGCCATGGCGCGGGCAAACTCGGCCCCCAGCCCCTGCGCTCCGCCGGTGATCAGGGCAACCCGGCCGGCAAGCTCAGACATGGACGAGCTCGCCGCTCAACGGCGCATAATCCGTATATCCCTTGGCACCGCCGCCGTAGAACGTGCTGCGATCATAGGGCTGGAGCGCGGCCCCCAGCTTCAGTCGCTGCGGCAGGTCCGGATTGGCAACGAAGAAGCGGCCAAACGCGACCGCGTCGGCTTCGCCGGCGGCGATGACCCGATTGGCCGCGGTCTCGGAGAATCCGCCGGCCACGATGCAGGGTCCGACGAACTGCCGCCTGAACAGCGCCGATGCCGATGGCGCATCCGCTGCGAGCGCATCGCTCCGCGTCACCAGGCTCGCGCGCGGCTCGATGAGATGGAGATAGCCGATGCCGCGCCGGCTGAGTTGCTGGACGACATGGCCGAAGATCGCTTCAGGGTTGCTGTCGGCGATGTCGCCATAAGCGCCGAACGGCGACAGCCTGACGCCGACGCGCTCGCGCCCCCACACGCCGATCACCGCGTCCGTCACCTCGAGCAGCAGGCGCGCCCGATTTTCGACGCTGTCGCCATATCCATCCTCTCGACAATTGGTCCGATCCTGCAAGAACTGATCGAGCAGATAGCCATTGGCGCCGTGCACCTCGACGCCATCGAACCCGGCGGCGACCGCGTTGCGGGCCGCGCGTCGGTAGTCATCGACCACATCCCAGATCTCATGCAGTTGAAGCGCCCGCGGCGTCTCGAACGGAAGCGGCCTGAAGTCCGGCCCAAGCGCGTTGCCCGCCGGCCTGATCGCCGACGGCGCGACCGGCGCTTGGCCAAACGGCTGATGCAGCGAATGCGATATTCGCCCGACGTGCCAAAGCTGCAGGAAGATGAAGCCGCCGCCGGCATGCACGGCATCGGTGACGTCCCGCCAGGCACGCACCTGCGCGCGATCGTGGATTCCCGGTGTGTCGGGAAAGCCTTTGCCCACGGCTGAGATCTGCGTCGCCTCGGAAATCAGGAAGCCACCCACGCTTGAACGTTGGGCGTAGTAAGTCTGGTTGAGCGCGGTCGGCACGCCGCCGGGGCCTGCCCGCATTCGCGTGAGCGGGGCCATGACGACGCGGTGCGACAAGCGCAGGTCACCGATAGCAAGCGGATCGTGGAGCGAGTTTGGCATGAATTGACTTCGCTGTTGTCGGCGACGCGCGCTTTCGTCTTCCGCGTCCGCCGTCGTGTTCGTTCGTGAAAATATGACCGGTCGTCTTGATCTTGTCAATCACGCCCGGTTACAAGACGACTGGTCATATCTTCAACAGGAGGCCGATCCGATGAACAGTAATCGCCGCATTCTTCTGAAGCAGCGTCCGCAGGGCATGCCGACCCCCGATGACTTCGCGATCGTTGAAGCTCCCGTGCCGGCGCTCGGGGCTGACGAAGTCCTGGTCAGAAACCGCTTTCTTTCACTGGATCCCTACATGCGCGGACAGATGGACGGCGGCAAATCCTACATCCAGGCGATCGAGATCGGCGACGTCATGAACGGCCATACCGTGGGCGAAGTCGTCGAATCGAAAAACGCCGCGTTTGCTCCCGGTGATCTGGTTTGGGGGCCCGGGCACTGGCAGGAATATGCAGTCCTGAAGTCTCCGCCTCTGCGGAAGATCACTGGCTCGCACAGCCCGTCGGCCTGGCTTGGCCCGATGGGACTGCCGGGCTGGACCGCTTATGTCGGCCTGTTCGATCTCGGCGCGCCGAAGCCGGGAGAGACCATCGTGGTTTCGTCGGCGACCGGCGCGGTTGGCGCGCTGGTCGGGCAACTCGCAAAGCGATACGGCCTGCGTACCGTGGGCATCGCGGGCGGCGAAGCGAAGTGCAGATATGCGGTGGACGAACTAGGCTATGACGTCTGCGTCGACTACAAGTCATCAGACTTTCCCGCGGCGCTCGCCGCAGCGTGCCCTACGGGCGTCGACATCGATTTCGAGAACGTCGGCGGCGCCATCCTCGATGCGGTGTGGCCACTGCTCAACTCACACGCGCGTGTCATAATCTGCGGCCTGATGGCCCAATACAATCTCAAGACAAAATATCCCGGACCCGAGCTGACGCACCTGCTCAAGTCGCGCCTGACGATCCGTGGCTTCATCATCTCGGACTATGCCGGGCGATTTCCCGAAGCGATCGCACAGATGTCGGCACGGCTCGCCAGCGGTGAAATCAAGATCCGCGAGGACATCACTGACGGCATCGAAAATGCGCCCAGCGCATTCATCGGCATGCTGCAGGGACGAAACTTTGGCAAGACGATCGTAAGGATCGGCTAGACCATGGCCACGACGGTGGGGAGAGGCCCAGCCCCTCCCCACTCCAATCGCCGCGCGACCGTCCTAGGGCCGCGACTTGATCATAATGTCGATCGACCGTCGCATCGCCGGCTCCATGCCGCGACGTCACTTGGCCGCATCGGCCTTCTGAGAGGTCAAAGCGACTAAAAAATCAACAAAACAATAAAGCTCGATCCGGATTGACTACCTTTGTCGCTGTTTGTTCACGAGGTTTCGGTGGTTAATCGGTGGTTGGCTCGGAGACACTTCGGACCAACAGCCAGAGGCACCGCGCCCTGGTTTCTTTCATGACCCGGGACCGAAGCTCGGCAAATTTCGCGCCGTCTCTTCGTGGTGGACAATAGTCCTGGTGGGGTCGCTCCCTTGCGTCCTCGCATCGTTCAACCCGAGAAATAACAGGACCGGAGGCCCTGGCTATCGACGGAGAAAGCCGGGCCGTCGTCCTCCGCAAACCATCAACGTCAATCGCGTCCGGCTTCGATGAACTTCCTTGCCGTAAGTTCGGGGTTCGTCAGGAGGACCTCGTGGCTGCCCTCCATGCCAATGAGCCGGAAGACGCCTAGCCGGTTGGAAAGACGTGGATGTCGGCCCCACTCTCCTTGTGTAATGTCGTTGTCCTCGTTCGGCGCCAAGTAGCTGAACGCGGGGGGCACCTTGTCCCAGCCGCTCATGTCCGCTTTGTCCGTGAACGCGCCGAACGGCTGCGGCCTCAGGACGTCGTAGATCTGCCGTGCATGTTCCGTTGTCCCGTCGTTGAAGAAGGCGTCGCGCCATACCGGAAACGGCAGAACTACGGATCCGTCCTTCCGTTCCGCGGCGCTGGCCCTGAGGGCGTCGTGCAGATGCGGCGGGATCTCGTCCACGAGTGCGCGGCCTTGAGCAGGGACAAAGGCGGCGAAATAGACGAGCCGGCGAACGCGCTCGGGCAGTTCGATCGCGATGCGCGAAATCAGGTAGCCGCCCCAACTATGTCCGACGAGCACATAGTCACGGAGGTCGCGACTCTTGATGTACTCGATGATCGGGGCGGAAGCACCGCGGAGATCGACATGCTTGTCGTCGTTCGCTCCGAGTCCACCCGCGGTCGGCGTGTGCACCTCATGTCCGGCCTGCTCGAGATGGCTCCGGACGGAATTCCACAGTTCTCCGTAGTGCCAGGCTCCGTGCACCAGAACGAAACGCATTTTTCTCTCCTTCCGTCGGCATGATGGCATTGGAACGGTGTCAACCCGGACCGCAGCCAATCTTATGAAAGAGAAGGTCCGGCGCTATCGGCCGGGCGAAGCCGACCATCGGAAAAGTGCATATCGAGCGTCGAGGTCCGGGCTTGACGCCCCCGGGGTCGACAGAAGCGTGGGCGCGGATCAGCGCTTCGCGAGTACGTCGGAGGGGCGCTTGCCGAAGCGCGCCCTGTACTGTGTCGCGAATTCGCCGAGATGAACAAATCCACACTGCATGGCGACGTCCGTGACGTTCAGCGTCCCCGGCTCGGCGCTCGACAGGACCGCGTGAACCATGTCCAGTCGCTCCGACCGCAGCCATCGCCCCGGCGGCGATCCCACATAGCGTTGGAATCCCGCTTGGAGGCCGCGGAGACTCATGCCGCTCTGTCGAGCCACCTCGCTGAGGCAAACCGGCTCGGAGAGATGGTCCCGCATGTAGTCCATCGCACGTCGTATCCGCGCCGGAGGCGGCTGCCGGGGCTCGGCATGGATCGCGGCGCTGAAATTGTTCGCCTGGCTGAGCAGAAGGGACTCGATCACCAACTCTTCGAATTGATCAAACAGCCGAGGATGGTTCTTCGTCGCGCCAAGCAGCGCGAGGTTCGCCGCGGTCTCGAGCAGGCCGGTCCAAAACGCGGGCGTTTCTCCGAGCGACAGTTTGAAATGCACGGCCTGGGGCCTCACGGAACCGACGAGACTGGCGCAGACGGCCTCTACGCGACGACGATCGAGCCTCACGATGATCTGGTCGAATGCTCCGTTGATCTCGAAGCGGAAAACGCGATGAGCACTTGCGACCGCGCCGCACTTGGGCCGGACCTCCGCGGCATCAGAACCGTAACTGAAGCGCGCCTTGCCGGCGACGGGGAGAGTGACGAGGAAATTGTCCTCCTCCGGGACCGCGGGCGCGACCGTGACGTCGCAGCCGTAGCGCAGTCGACTGACCGAAAAAGGGCCCAACGGAAGATGATCCAAATGCGTCGAAAGCTTCGCGCGCTTTTCCGCAATGGTCAGACGGTGCGGGCGGAGCGCCCGCGCGCAGGCGTCGACGACTTCGTCCTTATCGCTGCTCGAAACGAGACGATGCTGCGCTCCGAAGAGGCGGTCAGCGACTTGCAAATCGCCTGCAGTCATACCCACACCCGGCTCTGTTCAGATACTAAGCGGCGGCCGGATGTATTCTGGTCATGCGGCGCCGACCTTGCAAGGGCGCCCGTCTCCCACCCCACCCAAGATGCGCGAACACGGCGCGCTAAGGCGCGTAGACGGTTCGAAAGCCGCCCCAATGGCAGCCCTTGCCCCGGATCGGAACGTCGATCTCGCGCATCATGACGGTCTGGCCGTCGCGAATGTCCCGCGCAGGGCTCTGGATCAGCGAAGACCGCTCGCCTCGCGGGGCTGCACATGCCACGTCATCCCTTCCAAATTGCGGCTGTTGCCGAATTCCGGGCCATGATGGTTGGCTGACTCATCGTCAATTAGGTGCGAGTCTGTGCTCGCACCTGGATAGCAATCCCGGTCACAACAGTGCCTCGATGCAGGAAGCGATCTCCAGCAGGCGCCGGTCGGCATTCCTGCGGCCGATCAGCATCAGGCCGACGGGCAGGCCGTCGACCGGCAACGGCATCGAGATCGACGGGCAATCGAGCATGTTGGCGATGCGGGGATTGCGAAGCACCAGTCCGTTGAATTTGTGGAACGCGCCATCCTCCTCCAGCGCCGACAGTAGCGGCGCACGGATTGGCGTCGTTGGCAGAATGAAAATCTCATCATTGCCGAAGGACTGTTCAATAGCCTGGATTGCGGCGTGCCGGAGCCGCACCATCCGCACATAATCGACGGCGAGGATGCCGGCGCCCGCCTCGATACGAACCCGGGTTTTCGGATCGACCCCATCCAGGCTCGATACCCCGAGACTGCGCAGCGTAGCCCCGACCTCGATCGACGGAAAAGTGCCGATCCTGTCGACCTCGGCAATGCGATCGAGAGCAGGTTCGATCGATCCATCTTCGATCTGCAAACCACCTGATCGAAGCCGCTCTATGGCATCCTCGAATGCGCCAAGTATTTCCGGCTCGCAGCCGTCAAACAGGCGTCCGCGAGCGACCGTGAGACGAAAGGTGTATGGAAAGGCAACCTGCGGCCGCGGCACCACGTCTCCACCCGACAGCACCTGATCGGCGACGAAGCAGTCCGCCACGCTCGAGGCAATCGGCCCAATGGTATCGAGGCTGGACGACAACGAGAACGCGCCGGCGGTCGGCACGAACCCGCTGGTCGGCTTGAAGCCGGTTGCGCCCGACAGCGCCGCCGGAATTCGGATCGACCCTCCCGTGTCGCTGCCAATGGCGATTTCCGCCATGCCGTCGATCACTGAGACGACAGCGCCCGATGACGACCCTCCGGGAGCGCGGCGGCGGTCCCGGGGGTTGCCCGGCACCCCATCGTTCGGATTCGTGCCCAGCGCGGAAAACGCAAACTCGGTCATCTGGGTCTTGCCGATGATCACGGCTCCCGCCGCACGCAAGCGCTTCACGACCAGAGCGTCTTCGGCGGCAGGGGGCAAGGCGCGTAACACAGCGGACCCCGAGCTCGTTACGGAGCCTGCGACGTCGAAGAGTGCCTTGACCGAGACAATGCGGCCATCGAGCGGGCCGCGTGTGGTCCCGGCGACAGCGCGCCGATCGGCAGCTTCAGCCTCGCAGCGGGCACTCTCCGCAAACAAGGCGGTGAAGGTATCCTCTGCGCCCGGTGAGTTCGCGCGCTCG